>NZ_PPQF01000098.1 GCF_002901865.1 Staphylococcus agnetis | reverse complement strand
CTATAATGGTTATATGAAATAGTTGTTCCATGAAACGACTCGGTCACTGGCACAGACCGCTTAAAGTGCCTACATCACATTAACTGAGAATTCACATGACGTTGCTGACGAGTGACATAGCTCTGTGTCCTCGAATGAGGGTAAGTTAATGTGATGTATTTTTATATAGTAGGAGTGAGCTATATAGCCTGTTAAGTGGCCTAGTAACTTAACACTTATCCCGGCAATTGATACCCTTTTTGCCCTTCACTCGATATAAAGTAAGCGACCTGTAAAAGGGTCGCTTTTTTATTATTTGGTCACACTGTGGTCACAAAAATGGGGCAAATCCTATTACACCGGTATATATATCCTCTCTCGAGGGGGTTATTGTCGTCTTTAAACATGGATTTAGAGGCGTTTTTTAATATTATAGAAAATTATTTGCTTTAAGAACGGATATCATAACATTCCTATTGCAGTGATTTGACATCCTGTTAATTGTTTTTGTAATATAATTTCTATGATTAAAGAGAGATGAAAAAGAGGGTTGAAGTTATGGGGAATAAGATAGATTTGGTTTCAATACCTAAAGTAGAGTTGCATTGTCATTTAGATGGTTCTGTAAGTTTTGAATTTTTAAAAAGACAATCGGCACTACAAAATATCACAATCGATTTTCATAAAATAACGGTAGGGGAAACGTGTAAAAGTTTGGATGAGTACTTGCAATCCTTCGATGAAATTTTAAAAGTAATGCAAACAGCACAGAGTTTAAAAGAAAGTGTCATTGATGTTGCTAAACAAGCCGCACGTGATGGTGTGAAATATATTGAAATCAGATTTGCGCCAAGTTTACATACGCATAAAGAAGAATCAATTGCTTCTGTTTTACAAGCGGTATGTGAAGGTGCGAAAGAGGCTGAATCTGCATGTAATATGACCATTCGGATTTTAGTGTGTGGCATGAAACATCATTCAGAACAAGATAATATTGAAATTTTAAAAGAAATTAAAGCCAATGCGTTACTAGAATATTATATTGTTGGTGGGGATTTGGCTGGTGGTGAACAGGATGCCTCTATGTCCAAGTTCTCTGAAGTGCTTCAATATGCGAACTCAATAAATTTAAATATGACCTTACATACTGGAGAGTGTGGTTGTATTAAAAATGTTCATGATGCGGTTGCACTTGGAGCTAAAAGAATTGGTCATGGTGTTGCTTTATTTCAAGACAAAGAAGCGCTCTACAATTTTAAAAATAACGATGTGTTATTAGAAATCTGTCCAAAAAATAATCTTCAAACGAAAGCGATCAACCACATCCATGAGTTGGATTTACTGCAATTAAAGCAATACGGGATTCCATATTTAATCAACACAGATAATCGCGTTGTGACGCAAACAAATTTAATAGAAGAATATGAATTATTGTTACATCATGACTTAATTACAATTGAAGAAATAGAAAGAATTAATTTAGAAGCAGTATCTTATACATTTTTAAACGACGCACAAAAACAATTACTTTTAAATCATTCGTTTAATAATAAATGATTCAAAGGTGATAGAAAGTAGATACGCTGATTTAAAACACTATGTACGGTCAATCAGAATCATATCCTTTAAAAAGCTATTCACCCAGCTAAATTTCAAAAAGTGCTTACTATTCATTATTGAATGTGAGCGCTTTTTTATATGGATAGGTAATGTTAAATATAGATCATCATCTTGACCTCATTTAAAAAATGAATATGTAACAAAATCATTCGATGAAAATGAGCGCATAATATAAACGTGCATATTTGATTTTAATCTTTGTGAGGTCATGTTGTAGGTTAGACTCAAGTGTAAATATGTGAGAGTTTAATATATGTGATAAAGATTTAAAAAAATAAGGGGCTGGGACATAGGGTTTCAGCTTCCAAGAAAAACACCACAAAAATCACTTCAAAAGATTTTGTGGTGTTTTTTCATTTGAATTCTACTTA
>NZ_PPQF01000097.1 GCF_002901865.1 Staphylococcus agnetis | reverse complement strand
CCAAGTTTTATTCTATCATGAGGAAATGCCTATTTTAATACAACGGTAAAACCTCTCCGGAACCATACGCATAGCGCATGGTTTACTTTTATATAAATTAAAGAACACTCAAGCGCATCCTTACCTTAGCGCTCGAGTGTTCTTTATTCATCTATATCATATCATTGAAATGACATTACTATTCAAACTTAAGTGCATCACCGTCAAAAGGTTCTTCCTCCACTTTTATAGAATCAGTTGGACAACCCTCAAATGCATCTTCAAGATCCTCATATAATTCTTCTGGCACAGCTTTAGTCCCTTGGTTATCGTCTAGGATAACATATGCGATACCTTCGTCATCATAGTCATATATGTCAGGCGCAGCAGCACCACATGCTCCACATGCGATACAAGTATCCATATCCACGATTGTGTATTTAGCCAAATTTTTCGCCTCCCTTTTCAAAGTATCACACTCACATTATAATTTTATTGTAGATGGGTGTAAATTAATTTTCAATATTTCCGTTTATAGAATGAGGGCCAAACTATGAAAACTTTAATTCAATATGCTTATACTCAAGCCTCACCATATAAAACTGAAAAAAGCATATATAATATTATCATAGGTAAAAAATCACATCAAACTTTTTTTGATGCTGTTTCCCTAAAGCTTTTTTCTTTATATGGTTTAAATAAAAATTTAACATGGGATACGTATCAAACTATTCTTGAAGAAACGTATACGCCCCAAAATATACCGACATCAAATGAAGTAACGTATGAAACGTTAACACATACGTTTGAATGTGTACAATTACTGATTCAAACACTTTCAAACATGCAGCATCAACAGCCACAATTCATGCCAACCACATCTCACGTACATATTCACGAACACGTTAGACATATGTTCTTTCATATTAAAAAAAATCATCTTGAAACGGATGTTAAATCTGAAATTTACGATGTATTTAAAGCATTAAATTCATGTCACACAACGTCTATTCTTCATTATTTTTTAACAGGTTATGATGAATCTATGTATACGCCACATCAGGTTTCATTGATTGAGGGCATGGATAATGACACATGCACGCGCGCTATTTATTTAGATTTATTTTATCTTACTGATATTTTAAAAGATTCAAATCGCTTTCCAATCTTATCACAATGTTGCGCATCCTTAAACGTCTCTAAAGCAGTATATCGAACATATTGTGATTTAAATAATGGCCATTCGATTGATCAAATATCGAAAATGCATCAAATCTCTAATAATACCGTATATGATCATATCGTCGACTTATTTATAAATGGCTATCTTACTGACATTTCACATTTCATATCAGATACAGCAGCTCTTAATGATTTTATTCATTATTATCATAAACACCCAAAACAACGTTTAAAATTCTATAAAAATACATTTGATATGTTTAGCTACTTTGAAATCAAATTAATTATTATTTATATTTCCAAAGGAGTCTACCATGCTGAATAAAGCGCTAAAACATTATTTTGGATTCGATTCATTCAAACCTGGACAAAAAGATATTATTAAAAATGTTATGGACGGTCACCATACGTTAGGTGTATTACCAACAGGGAGTGGTAAAAGTTTATGTTATCAACTCCCCACATATATCAAAGGAGAACCAACGCTTATTATTTCACCACTTATATCTTTAATGGATGATCAGGTCATGCAGATGAAAATGAATGGTGAACGTCGTGTTGTTGCGATCCATTCAGGTATGGAAGAGCGTGAAAGACAGCTTGCTTTTAAACAACTTACAACTGCACGCTTTATTTTTGTAAGCCCTGAGTTACTCATGCAACCACATCATTTTAACCGTTTTAAACATTTAAACTTTGGATTAATTGTTCTAGATGAGGCACATTGTTTATCAGAATGGGGATTTGATTTCAGACCACATTATGCCCTCATAGGTCATGTCATTCGTTATTTTAAAGACACCACAATACTCGCATTAACAGCAACGGCTACGCCTCAATTGCTACATGATCTCACCACTGTCATAGAACTACCATTTGAACTATATGATTCAAGCGTAAACCGTTCGAATATCTCATTAAATGTGAAGTTTATGGACTCATATGAAGAGAAACTAAATTGGCTTTTAGGATTCATTGAAGACAGTGGGCCGACCATTATTTACGTTTCTTCAAAAAAAGTGGGCCTACATTTAGCAGGGCGTATTTATGAAGCAGGGCATTTGACAGGTCTTTATCATGGAGATTTATCTTATCAAGAACGTCAAACCGTTCAACATCAATTTATAAACAATGAAATCAAAATCATTGTCGCCACAAGTGCGTTTGGAATGGGCATTAATAAACCGAATATTAGATCTATCGTTCATTTTCATGCACCTTACAGTCCATCAAGTTATATCCAGGAAATTGGCAGAGCAGGGCGTGACGGGGCATTAAGCCAAGCCATATTATTGTATCAACCAGATGACCAGTATTTGATGGAAAACTTAATGACGTTAAATGCCGTTGATCAAACAGATATCACTCTGTATGAACAAGGACAACTTATCGATGAAGAAAAGCGACAGATTATCGAAACGTTGAGGCAACGTTTTCAAATCAACACATTAGCACAAATATTTAATAATCAATCACAATTAAAGCATCGTGCATATAGACATATGATGCATTTTATAATGACTCAACAATGTCGTCGTGCCGTAATACTACGGTACTTTAATACGACGGAAGTACAAGAACAACATTGTTGCGATTTATGTGACAATATATTTCAGATCACAGAAAAAAATGGCAAAAAAGTAAAAAGGCAATTAAATTATATAGAAAAGCTCAAAAGTTTACTCGATTAGCTTCAATTCACTTTACTTTGCATTTTTAAAATCGCTATAATTAATACACAACTATGATGATCCAGGGGATGGTTTACTGTTCATTTTAGCTACTTTTTGAAAACAGTAATTAAATCGCAAAATGATGTTTTAAATGTTTCAAGATAAGCTATATATACAGTAATAGAAAGGGTGAATACTTTGTCAAAAGATAATTTTAAGGATGATTTTGAACGTAATCGTCAAGAAATTAAACCAAATCAATCTGAACCAACTCATAAAGAGACAGATCAAGATGAAACTTCATTTGATGTTAAAGATGAACATCAGCATTTTCCACCTAGAAACGCATCACGACGTCACCGTAAACGTGATTTAGGCCAACCATCAGATGTCAAGGCACATTCCGATAACAAT
This sequence comes from Staphylococcus agnetis, assembly GCF_002901865.1. GTDB lineage: Bacteria > Bacillota > Bacilli > Staphylococcales > Staphylococcaceae > Staphylococcus > Staphylococcus agnetis. The sequence continues at coordinate 3,971 of NZ_PPQF01000097.1, read as the reverse complement.
GATGAACAAACATCACACGAAGGACAAGGTAAACGTCCTGGGATTCTTGGAGGCTTCGTCAACAAAAAGTCATCTTCTCATGATGATCAACGTAATGTACAGACTCAGTCACATGATCAAGCATCTCAACGAGGTGAAAAAATTAGAGATTACGCTAAAGACGATGCGCAGGTTACGCGTCATCATACACGTGACGATGGACGTCCAGAACATCACGGTGGCCGACATCGTGAACAAATACAATATGATGATACACCGAAGACTGAGAGTGAAACAGAGCATGCGGATCGAAAACATGTTGGAACACAATATAGTTCATCAACATCTCCGTCGAATGACGATACTCGTGAAAGATCACGCAATATAAGTGCTTCGCCTAAGGAAGACCAACATCGTAGCACAAACCTCGGCAATGAAACATTGGATAAACAATCCAAACAAATTGATGCCAATCATCGTCATGCTAAACGACATGAAACGACCCAAGAAGATGTACATACATCTCAACGTGACCTTAAAGGTAAAAAAGTTGCTGCAGGTGCTGCCACTGCCGGTGTTGCCGGCGCTGCTGCTAAACACCATCATGATAAAAAAGAGGCACAACGTCACAATCAAAATGACGTCAATTCACGTTCTCAAGAAGATGCACATCGTGATCCTAAACATGACGACCTTCAAAAGCACAATGGTAAAAAAGTTGCTACGGGTACTGCCGCTGCTGGAGTTGCCGGCGCTGCTGCTAAACACCATCATGATAAAAAAGAGGCACAACGTCATAATCAAAATGATGTCAATTCACGTTCTCAAGAAGATGCACATCGTGATCCTAAACATGACGACCTTCAAAAGCACAATGGTAAAAAAGTTGCTGCGGGTGCTGCCGCTGCGGGTGTAGCCGGCGCCGCTGCTAAACATCATCATGATAAAAAAGAAAATCATAACCGTTCCCGTAATAAAGAGTTGGCGGGGACAGGCGCTGCTACTGGTGCGAACCATGGACATGGTCATGATAATCACGGAAAAGAAAAACGTGGCGGTTGTATAAAACGTATCATACCGCTTCTTGCTGCATTACTATTGTTAGGTGCTTTAGCGATATTTGGAGGAATGTATTTATTTAACCAAGGTAATAATGATAACCACGATAAGGGCAAACAAACAGAAGTAGCTAAAAATGATAAAGCTAAAGATAAAGAAACTAAAGATAAAGAAGCTGATAAAGACAAAGCTCAAAAAGATAATGCGTCTAAAGATAAAAATTCAAATGAAGACGCTACTTCTCAAAGTAATGACCCTTCACAACAAAACAATCAACAAAACGGTATGAATCAGCAAGGTCAAACACCACAAAATCAGCAAAATCAAAATACACAAAATCAAAACCAGCAAAACCAAGCGGGTGGACAATCACATACAGTTTCGGGTAATGAAAACTTATACCGTATAGCTATACGCTACTATGGTAATGGGTCACCTGAAAATGTTGAAAAAATTAGAAGAGCCAACGGTATTTCTGGAAACAACATCAGCAATGGACAACACTTAATTATTCCATAAACAAATAAAAAATAAATTTTCAAAGTGATGTAAAAATTCAAGATATTTTTGCATCACTTTTTATGATTTCTGTAAAAATCGCAAAGATTGTCAACTTTATAAACAACAAACATTTCCATTTTGTTCTAACCATGATATTGCTATAATATATCATGGACAAATGAGAACGATGTCATCGTTTAGTACGGTAAGGAGGTAGATTCCTATCTTCATTGACGCACCTGTCGTGATTAGGAATCGCGAATTATGATTAAAATTGAAAGTATCATTATAGGCGGCGGACCTTGTGGATTGAGCGCTGCAATTGAACAAAAGAAAAAGGGTATTGAGACTTTGATTATAGAGAAGGGGAATATCGTTAATGCTATTTATCATTATCCAACGCATCAAACGTTTTTCTCATCAAGTGATAAGTTAAGTATTGGGGATGTACCATTCATCGTTGAGGATTTAAAACCACGTAGAAATCAAGCGCTTGTTTATTATCGTGAAGTCGTGAAACATCATCAATTATCGATTAACGCGTTTGAAGAAGTGTTAACGGTTCGTAAAATAGACGATCATTTTACTATTACTACAACTAAAAATGTCTATCAATGTCGTTTTCTAACTGTTGCAACAGGCTATTACGGGCAACATAATACTTTAGAGGTAGATGGTGCAACCCTACCTAAAGTCATGCATTACTTTAAAGAAGCACATCCTTATTTTGATCAAGACGTCGTAATTATTGGAGGAAAAAACTCAGCGGTAGATGCTGCAATCGAATTAGAAAAAGCTGGTGCACGTGTAACTGTCATTTATCGTGGTGCTGATTATTCACCTTCGATCAAACCATGGATTTTGCCTAATTTTGATTCACTTGTACGTCGTAATAATATTAAAATGCACTTTAACAGTCATGTTACTCAAATTACTGAAGATAGCGTCACTTTTGAAACGCAAGGTGTAACTGAGACAATCCATAATGACTATGTTTTTGCAATGATAGGATATCATCCAGATTATGAATTTTTAAATGCGATTGGTATCGAAACGCGTACAAATGAATTTGGAACAGCACCTGTTTATAACAAAGATACGTATGAAACAAATGTGCATAACTGTTACATTGCAGGTGTTATTGCTGCAGGTAACGATGCGAATACCATTTTTATTGAAAATGGTAAGTATCATGCCAACGATATTGCAAATGATATTTTATCTAAAAAACAAGCTCCTCTTGAATCATAATAGTAAAAAACTGCCGATCATTTAAAAGATCGACAGTTTTTATTATTTATTAAAGTAAATTCGCAAATCATCATTCGCCAATTGTTGACTGAGCGCCACAAGTAATTTGAGTCGTGCTTTTTGACCATTGAGTCCGTTAGAAAATATCACACCTTTTTGATGTAATTGGTGTCCGCCTCCCTCATATGCATATACAGCACTTACAATACCGTTAAAAGAACGTGACACTAATACAACTGGGATATCTTTCTCTAAACATTCATTTAATCCAGCCATAGCAGTTGGAGGGAGGTTCCCTTGACCCAATGCTTCAATCACAATCCCATTTACGTTATTGTGTGCGTAATAGGAGAGCATTTCACTTCCCATCCCCATATGCGCTTTTACTAAAGCAACATTTAAACTTTCATCAATCGTCGTTAATACTTCTTGTCTATATGGTTTATGGTGAAATAAAATTCCAGATTTTGTAATGACCCCTAAGGGACCATGATTAGGACTTTGGAAAGTGTTTGTATTAGAAGTATGTGTTTTTGTAACATTACGTGCGGTATGGATCTCATCATTAAAAACAACCATGACCCCTTTATCATGGGATTCATCATGAATTGCTACACGAATCGCTGAAATAAAATTATATAATCCATCTGATCCGATTTCATTTGATGAACGCATCGCACCTGTTAAAATGACAGGTTTTGAAGTTGCAACTGTTAAATCTAATAAATACGCAGTTTCTTCAAGCGTATCTGTCCCATGTGTAATGACAAAACCGTCATAGCGAGACGCATATTGTTCGATAAGTGACTTCAGCGTTTTTACATGTGTTAAATTCATATGGGGTGAAGGGACATTAAAAGGCATCATTTCATCTATCTCAGCATATCTTTCAATGACATTTTGATGCTGCGCAATTGGATTTTCATCATTTGTTGAAACTCTGTTAGATTCATCTTCTGACATACTGATTGTACCACCCGTATGAATCACTAATAATGATTTCATATGTTTCCTCCTCGATAAAACGTACGTTATTATGATAAAATATTATTAACTAAACAACAAGGAAGGTATAGAATGACAGCTATAAATATTGCTTTAGATGGCCCCGCTGCAGCAGGTAAAAGTACAATTGCAAAACATGTTGCTGCACAATTAGGAATGATTTATGTCGATACAGG
>NZ_PPQF01000096.1 GCF_002901865.1 Staphylococcus agnetis | reverse complement strand
CCAAGTTTTATTCTATCATGAGGAAATGCCTATTTTAATACAACGGTAAAACCTCTCCGGAACCATACGCATAGCGCATGGTTTACTTTTATATAAATATAAAAAAGGACACGAAACATTATGTTTTTTCGTGTCCTTTTTCGATGTGTGCGATCGCTTCAGGTTTAAATTCACTTTGACAATCGACACAATAAAAACGCTGACCTTTTTTCTTATAAATTAGCCATATGATACCTAATATGATCGCATATACAGTTAACACAAGTAAGCTTCCGAAAAGGTTTTTAGCAAGCGCACCCGAACTGATATATACAATACACTGAATTCCAAAAAAGATTGTCGTAAAAATGACTAATAGCAAAAGACAACCGCTTTTCGTTTCTCCTATTCGTTCCGACTGGCATTTCGGACAATGTGTAAGTGTCATATCCCCCACTCCATTTCTATATTGCAATATTTAATTTCATTATACATGTAAACATGTGGTAGAGATATGCATTTTCAAAAAAATACACATTTTTCGCTCTAAAAAGCTTAAAATGTGTATCCCATCCTATTTTTCAATTTATCATTCAAAGAAGCATCTCAATTTAAGCAAATGTATAGGTTTCTATTTCTTCCCATTTCTCTGCATCATCGTTATATTTCATAAGAGACAATTTATCAATGACTTCTTTGTGATCAATACCAGCTAAACGCACTTGACCATAGATATCTTCAAATTCTTGGCTCGTAAGACCTTGAGCAATAGTAAAATGTGGCACAAATGGATGCTCAGCTTCACCGTAAAAATCATCACCATCAAAACGATCAAATAAATCCTGTAATTCATCTGTTTTTTCAACTTTGAAATAAATCACATTTGTCGTCGGCGCAAAATTCGATGCTTTCGTCGCGTGAACCGTAAGAGGTTGAACGCCTTCAATACGTTTTTGAATTTCTTGTTTAATCGTATCTAAAGCATGATCATCGACTTCAAATCGACTTTTAACAGTGACATGTGGTTTAATTTTTGTGTAATGTTTATCATAGCGTTTACGATATGCATTGACCTCATCTTGAAACGCTTGTGACGGAATTAACGCTAACCCTAGAATCATTGAAATTCCTCCTTTGTTTGTCCTTGAATCTATTATAGCAAAAATTTATATCATTGGTTACTTAAAAAGTATTTTAACAATTCTGGTAGTTCCTTTTTCCACGTTTTCCAGTTGTGTCCTCCATCTAATTCTTTATAAAAATAGGTCGCTTCTGTTTCTGAAATACGTGTATGCATCTCTCGATTAGGTGTAAGAAAATCTGCACGTTTACCATTTGTTGGAAGTTCAAAATCCTTTTCTTCTTTGCCAATGACATGCCAAATAGATAAGGCATTCATAAATTGACAACGCTTTATTAATGCGTCCACCATCCCATCGTAGTGTGGGCTTAATACCCCCACTTGACTCATCACACGTGGATATGACAAGGCCGTCAGCAACGCGATGCTTCCTGCCAAACTATCACCTAATAATAGACGTGCATTCCCTACTCTATATGTTGGGAATGTCTCATCTATCCAAGGTAAAATTTCGCGTGCTACCGCTTGAACAGTTTGTGATGCTTTTTTACCTTGTGGATGAAATTCAATCCGTCGCTTTTCAACATTTTCATAATGAAAACCAACAATAATCGCACGTTCAATTTCATGTTTTTGTCTTAAGCGTTCATATACGCGATGAATTTGACCAAATCTAAAAAAATCGCGTCCATCAAAACAAAAAATCACCTTACTTTTATAAAGATCAGAGTAGTCCTCTGGTAAATAAACAGACAAGGTAACCTGCCTATCTAAGATGTCACTTTGAACATCTAATGTCGTTATTTTGCCAGGTTTAAAATCAGACATCATTAAAGCGCCCCCTATACGAATTCATAACTATTGTATCAAGAGACGCTTTACTTGTTAACTAGACAGTGCTATACATAAATATTTACCCTATTTGTCATTTATTACGTTGTTATATTTGTTGAATTATTTATTGTTCATCGTCCGGATTGTAATTTTGTTCTTTTAAACGTCGTGGATAATCCTCTAACCAGAATTTAGCTGTTGGTAATTCTTGTGCATCTGGACGGTAAATGGCAGTTTTTCCTGTGCCATATTTTTTCTTATGCTGTTCGAAGTCTTTCAATGCTTTTAGGGCAGGCTTACATAAAATCCATATTGCGATAATATTCAGCCACGCCATCATACCGACACCTAGATCACCTAAAGCCCAAGCAACGTCAGCTGTTTTAATTGAGCCATATGCAGTAGCGGCAATGAGTAGAATTCGAATAACATTACGCCATAATTTGTTCTGTTTTTTGGCTATTCTATTGGTAATATAGCTGACATTGGTTTCAGCCATATAGTAATACGCTAAAATTGTCGTGAATGCAAAGAAGAATAGTGCGATTGCAATAAAGTAAGACCCTAAACCAGAGAACGTTGGATCAAAGTGATAATTTGATCCTTGGAAAGCTTTATCAATACCTGCTTGAGCATACATTGCTGTTCCTGAATAATCTTTAGTACCATCAGCATTTTGAACGTAAATACCTCCATTTTCAATTAATCCTGGACGTCCATCTGCTGCTGTCGTACCATCTGTCGTATTATATGTACCAGATATTAAAATGATTAAAGCTGTGGCTGTACATACAAATAATGTATCTACATATACTGAAAATGCTTGAACTAGGCCTTGCTTTGCTGGGTGAGATACTTCAGCTGCAGCAGCGGCATGTGGTCCTGTACCTTGGCCGGCTTCGTTTGAATATAATCCACGTTTAACACCGATTTCAATCATCGCACCAATAATTCCACCAAAAGCGGCTTCCATACCAAATGCTGATTTGAAAATTAATGCAAATAATGCAGGTACTTCTGTGATATTAAGTGCGATAATCACGAGTGCCATTAAAATATAAATGATTGCCATAAAAGGTACGACCGCTGTTGCGACTTTCGCAATCCATTTGACACCACCAAAAATAATTAATGCCAGAATAATAATGAGTGCTACCGCAATAACCCATGCTGGAATGCCAAAAGCATTATGCATTGAACTTGCTATCGCATTAGACTGTACCCCGGGCAGTAATAAGCCTACAGAAATGATAGTAACTACCGCAAATAACAACCCGTATGCTTTACCAAATTTCCCCTTAATCCCCTGTTCTATGTAATAGGCTGGACCACCGCGATATTCACCATCTTCTTCTTTTTTAAAAATTTGACCGAGTGTGGATTCTATAAATGCTGTACCTGCACCTAAAAACGCTGTTGCCCACATCCAAAAAACAGCACCTGGACCACCAATAAATATCGCCGTTGAAACCCCAACAATATTACCTGTTCCCACACGTCCTGCAAGCGACAATGCAATGGCTTGGAAACTTGAAATTCCGGTTGGAGATTTTTCTCCTTGGAACATCAGTCGAATCATTTCTTTAAAATGCCTTACTTGTAAAAACCGTGTCATTAAACTAAACAAAATCCCTGTGAGTAAGAGACCATAGACGAGTGGTTTACTCCATACAATTTCATTTAACCACCCCACGATTGCTTCAACCATAAACATACCCCCATGTTTTCTGAAAAGATTAAAATTTTCAGATAAATATGCACTCATTATAACGGTAAATTATAATCCGTGCAACTCAATTCAAAATTTAGTATTTGTATTTTTATTCACAAATATTTGTTTCATCACACCCAAAATTGGGCTATACTGAAGTGTAACAAATTTATAAGGAGGCACATCTTATGACAAATAAAGTGTGGTTTCGTACGGGTGTTGCTTTATTAATACTTTTCCTTTTAATAAAGCTCTTTTTAGAAATCAATCACATTTTTATGCCACTCATTATTATCGTGCAGTCAGTATTATTACCCTTATTAATGGGTGGGTTTTTATTTTACATATGTTTACCTTTTCAAAAAATGCTTGAAAAAAGGCATGTTCCAAGATGGGCAAGTATTACGATTATTCTTTTAGGATTAATGGCCATTATTGGTGCCATTATCGGAATCGTTGGTCCGGTTATTACGAGTCAGGTTCAGAATTTAATTAAAAACATTCCAACGATTCAACGTGAAGCTCAAGGCTTAATTAACTTTGTCCTCGATCAACGCGATCGTTTACCATCAAATGTGACTGATAAGATTAATAGCATGATCTCTCAAGTAGGTTCATATACAACGGATATTTTATCCAATTCTTTCAATATTATTAGCAGTATCATCTCGACACTATTTTTACTTATCTTAGTTCCATTTTTCTTGATTTTTATGTTAAAAGATCACGAACGTTTTATTCCTGCCATTGCACGTATTTTTAATGGTGATCGCAAAATCTTTGTAGTAAATCTGTTAACAGATTTAAACCACACGTTAAAATCATATATTCAAGGTCAAGTCATGGTGAGCTTAATTCTAGGTGTTATTTTATTTATCGGCTATAGTCTCATCGGACTAGAATATACGGTTTTACTCGTCATGTTCGCAATTATTACAAATATGATTCCATTTTTAGGGCCATGGATGGCATTTTTACCTGCTGGCATATTAGGTCTTATTCAAAGTCCAACAACTTTTGTATGGGTATGTGTTGTCACATTGGTTGCGCAACAGCTTGAAGGTAATGTCATCACACCAAATGTCATGGGTAAATCACTTAACATTCATCCTTTAACAATCATTATTGTAATTTTGGCTTCAGGTAGCTTAGGCGGCTTTGGTTTAATTTTAGTTGCCGTACCGTTATATGCCGTATTGAAAACAATCGTACGTAATGTTTTCAAATACAGACATCAAATTATGTTAAAAGCAAGAAGTAACGTCGACGAGCACCACACTCATACCAAAATTTGACTAAAGCTTTAACATCAACAGAAAAAGGGGCTGGGACATAGGGTTTCAGCTTCCAAGAAAAACACCACAAAAATCACTTCAAAAGATTTTGTGGTGTTTTTTCATTTGAATTCTACTTA
>NZ_PPQF01000095.1 GCF_002901865.1 Staphylococcus agnetis | reverse complement strand
CATATGTATTACCCTTTTTAAATATGCTATGTTACCTATTGTTATTAGAACTATGAGTAAAAATAAAAATATTAAAAACATAGTGTATACCACCATAGCCCTTCCTCCTTATGTATTTGTTATATACTTTTTTAATTTTATATCATTATCATTTTACGCAATCAAGATCACTAAATCCCCACTTTTCATTAATATGCATGTATAATAATGAAATTAATATCTATTTCTCTATATCATCCTTGATATGACTGTGTTAAACGGCATCACAACGCCAATACTAAACTTGCATATTTATTGGAAAAATGTCATCTTCATTTAAAGTTATGTTACATTTTGATTTCAGCACCTTTACATTTGTATAAATACTAAAAGTCATATATATTATTCATATGTTGCTATTATTAAGATATAATAATTTAGTAACTTAGAGGACGTATGTGCTTTTGGAAATGACGTACGACGGTTACCTCAACGCATCGACATACATAGTTTCATTAACGCTTTACGCGTCGATGCCTAATTTTTAATAAATTTAAGGATGTTATGAATGACCCAAACAGAATTAAAAAGAACGAAACCTGTTCATACGCAAAAATATCTCCCTGGTCTCGACGGTTTTAGAGCGATTGCCGTCATCGCAATTATAATCTTTCACTTGAATCCTCTATGGTTGCCAGGTGGATTTTTAGGTGTAGATACCTTCTTTGTCATTTCCGGTTTTTTAATTACATCTTTGTTAGTCGCTGAATACGACAAAACTGGAAAGATTGACTTGCCAGCATTCTGGTTACGCCGTGTGAAACGGTTGATCCCTGCAGTTATGTTTATGCTTGCAGTTGTGTTAACGTATGCCATTATTTTTGAACCAGATATTATACTTGCATTAAAGAAAGATGCGATTGCTGCTGTCTTTTATGTCTCAAACTGGTGGTATATCATACAGGATGTTGATTATTTTAATCAATTTTCGATCGCACCGTTAAAACATTTATGGTCATTAGCAATTGAAGAGCAATTTTATCTCTTCTTTCCTTTTATTCTATATATGATCTTTAAGCTACGAAAAAGACAATATACGTTTATCATATTTTTTGTCATCTCGTTAATCTCATTAGGATTGATGATGTATTTATCTACGGTGACAAGTAGTACAGCACGTGTGTACTTCGGTACAGATACACGTCTTCAAACGTTGTTGCTTGGGGCGATGTTAGCGTTAGTATGGCCACCATTTCGTTTGAAGAAACAAGTAGCGTTGAAACTCCGCACATCTGTTGATTTTGTCGGATTCATCAGTTTTGCGTTGCTGATCTATATCATTTTTAATGTTAGTGAGCATGACAAATGGATTTATCAAGGTGGCTTTTATTTAATCTCATTCGTGACGTTATTTACGATTGCGAGTGTGGTTCACCCATCTGGATGGTTTGCGAAACTGATTGGCAATCCATTATTTGTCGCGATTGGTAAACGTTCTTATAGTTTATATTTATGGCATTATCCGGTGATTGTATTACTACATCGCCATTTTGTGGCAGGACAAATTCCATATTACGTCTATATTATTGATGTCGTATTAATGGTGGCGCTTGCTGAGTTGTCATATCGCTTTATTGAAAATCCAATTCGTAAAAAAGGCTTTCGCGCATTTTCATTCAAACCACATCAAGCGTCTCGCTTTTTAAGATTGGCGCTGTTACTATTGTTAGCTGTTCCATCTATATTATTGATGAGTGGTCAATTTGATCAACTTGGAAAAGCTAATAGTACGCAAAAAGAAACATCATTTACGAATAAGACGCACAAACCGAAAACGAATCCTGCTGATACGAATGAACAAAAGAAAGTTGATCCGAAACAGTTAGCGCCGTTACTTATTGGTGACTCTGTGATGGTAGATATTGGTAATGTCTTCCAAAAACAAGTCCCAAATGCGACGATTGATGGTAAAGTCGGTCGTCAATTGAATGAAGCCAATGCCCTCATCTCTTCGCAATATCAAAGTTTTGCGAAACCTAATAAAGATGTCGTGATGCAACTGGGTACGAACGGTGCTTTTACTGAAGATCAAGTCAATGAAATTATTGATAATCTCGGAAAAGCACAAATTTATTTTGTGAATACACGTGTGCCACGTGACTATGAAAAAAATGTCAATGATACCTTGAAGACAGCTGCTGACAAACATAAAAACGTCCACCTCATCGATTGGCATAAAGCATCCGGTGGTCATCCTGAATATTTCGCATATGATGGTATTCATTTAGAATACGCTGGGCAAAAAGCATTAAGTCAGTTAATCGTTGATGGATTAAAACAACAGCACGCCAAACAAAATAAATCATCTTAACCTATTAAACAGGTGCCAGACTGTATACAGTACTGGCGCCTTTTTTGTCACTTTTAGTGATATGTGGTAGGATAAAATAAACTCAATACATTTTTTATATGATTCATTATAAAAATAGTCATTCATGGCACCTTATTGGAGGGATTCGTGTGAGAAGACAAGAGCGTAATCGAGATTATCCGAGAATTGAAAAGATTTTAGATGATGGTACTATCATTGCTTATGACAAGTTTAACCAATTGAATACGGATTTAAATATCAACACCTTAACGGATCAACAACAACATGAAGTCTTTGGTGGTATTTTAATTCGCCCACAGCGCAATTCAAATGCATATAATGAAAGAGATTACCGTCGTGAACAACTTCAACAAGAAGAAATCGAATCGTCAAAACGGAAAAACAAATGGCTGATTTTATTACTATTCATCGTCGCTATTGCCTTAGTCGCTTTAATCGTTAAATCATGTACGGGCACGAATGATAAACAAGCGGCAAATGATCCCAACACATCTGACCCAACGAATCAAAACGATGCGCAATTGGTTCAACAAAAAAATGAACAACTCCAACAACAAGTGGAAGATGCGAAAAAAAGTATTGAAAATAACCAATCTGACACGCAAAGTAAAATTGATGCATTGAAACAAGAAATTGCATCATTGAAAAATAACACGGATACACAACAAGCAAATAAAGTGGCTGATGAATACAATAAAACTGCTGATAATTTACAAAACGCAGAAAATGAACGCCAAAATGGCAATAATGATGAAATGCAGCGTGAATTAGATAAAGTGAATTCTAAATTACAAGAAATTAAAGATAAAATAACCGAATTCTTTAAAAAGGATAAATAAAAATATGCATCTGGTGTAATCTAAAACATCGCCTCCATAATAGCTATGGAAGGCGATGTTTTTTTGTTCATTTAATTTTAAATATGCAATGCACGTATTTTCTTTTCTTCATAGAATGCGACAATACCTAATAAGATAATGCCTACGAATAATGCAAAATAGAATACTATGAAGACGTCTGTCCAACCCGTGAGTGTATAGCCCAACACATGAAGCCCATCTGATTTAGGGTCTGCAATTTTCGCTAAACCGACTTTAGCCATTGAATCACCAAATAAATACGCAAATGAACCGGTCATACCATTGGCTACACTGATGGCACGTTTAGGCACGAATCCTGTTAATGACACCCCTATAAGTAATTGAGGTCCAAAAATGAGCGCACCTAAAGCGAATAATGAAATGTTAACCATAAGTACACTCGTAGCATTCGTATAGAACAACACGACAAATGTGATAAGGAACATACATCCAATCGCAACAATGGCACGGCGCCCTTTTAGTATATCTGAGACATATCCCCATAATAAACTTGCGACAAGTGCGCCAATTTCAAAATAAAAAATTGTGTTAATCGCATCTGATTTATTAAAACCTAAATGTTCACTTACATACAGCGGGGCCCAATTATCGATACCGATTCTAACAATATACACAAATACATTTGAAATACATAATATCCAAATGACCGGATTTTTTAAAATGTATCTCTTGAATATTTCCCATTTTGTCATGCCATGGGAGTCGATATTTTCTTGATCCACAGGCTCTTCCCATATCTCTTCAGCACGGTTCCACCCGAGTTCTTCAGGATCGTCTTTACCAATAAATAAACCTACTACACCAATCAAGATAGCTATGACCGCTGGGAAGATAAACATCCCTACCACGCTACCGTTGAAAAAGACGTTCGCCCCCCATAATGCGAGACCACCCGCAATCGCACCACCGATATTATGTGACGCATTCCAAAATCCTAAATAACGGCCTCGCTTCGTTCGAGGTGCCCATCTAGAAATAGTAGAGTAACTTGCAGGACCTCCAACCGATTGGAAGACCCCATTTAGACCCCAAAGAACAATAAAAATACCTAAGACATTTCCGAAGAAACTTAATAATAATCCCATTAATAATACAGAAATTGACGATAAAATCAGTAACACAGAAATGATTTTTTTCGTGTTCTTACCATCAATAAAATAACCTAAAAGAGATTTTCCTAATCCATATGTAATACTAAATGCGAGTCCGATATAACCCAATTCCGTCGTCGTGAGCCCAATTTCATCTTTCAATAATGGGCCTGCTGCTTTAAAATTATTTCGAATTAAATACATCGCCATATATGTAAAGAAGACGACAAGAAAAGCTTGTAAGAAGTTCCTTAACCATAGTTTTCGTTGAACTGATAAAGGAATCCCTTTGTTTGAAAGTTTTTGAATCTCAAAAAATTGCATGTCCTCACCTCAAGTATAAAATCAACGTAACAATGCATTGTGGGCGAGCGCTTTAGTGTAAAGAAAGAAGGCTTCTCATCGCTGTCGGAATCAAATGATAAATCCAGAGACATTTAAAAGGCTATTTAAAGATATAATTTTTTACATGATACGCGAAATTTGAAGTTTCTTATTCTTTATTTATTAAAGCGTTCATTGTTGTGATTGTCATTATTATATAATGTTATTACGCTTTATTAGTATTATAC
>NZ_PPQF01000094.1 GCF_002901865.1 Staphylococcus agnetis | reverse complement strand
ACTTTACACATACTTATATATATTAATTTAAACAGACTGTAGACAACCCACACTATTGTTAAAATTATTAATGTTTTTAACATTTGAATCACCTCAAGTCTCCAATAAACATTTAACTATTATATAATATTATAGTTATTTATTTTAAATGTCCATTAAAAATCCCCCTCTATATATTGAAAATAGAGGAGGAAGTTGATTACATAGTAAGGCTTTTATAGATATGCTGGGATGTATATTGAGTATAGTAGCCTTCTGTAAAACAGTTATTAATTCTTATTCTCTTTACGGCGTGTGACAAATGCTGTTAATCCTAAAATTGCTAACAATGTACCAAATAATGTTGTTGTTTCTGTAGACGTCGTCTGTCCTGTTTTAGGCAACATTGATTTCATATGTTTATCATTTTGTTGTGCTTTCTTTTGGGACATTTCATGCGTACGTTTATGATTTTTCATCATAGGTTGCTCTCCTGTTGTAGGAGGCGTCATTTGATGACGGTCTTGTATCATTTTAGGGCCTTTAGGTTGTTCTTGTTTTTCTTCTTTAGGCATTGGCATCGGTTTCGGAACGTTCGGTTGTGGATGTTTTTTCATCATATGATCTTTATCTTGTTCCGGTTTGATTTGATGGTCTGGTTGTTTTTCAGGTGTTGGTTTTTTCATCTCATCTTTAGGCTTTGGTACGTCATTTTTATCTTTAGGTGGTTTATTTTGATCCTGTGGTTTCATTTTATTGTTATCCTCAGGTTTTGGTTGAATTTGAGGTTTGTCTTCACCTTTAGGTTTTTCTTTATCTTCATCCATTTTAGAATCTTTAAGCGCTGAAATTGCTGTTCCGCTTCCAGTAACGTTGTCTTTGAACACTTTTATTTGATTGCTCCATCCAACATGAGCAACTTTTTCTTCTGTTAACGGATTCTTGAAGCCAAGTAATTGCGTATCAAATTTAATTGAATCGGCGTTTTCATTAAATGTACCATTAAACACAATTAAATATTGTCTGTTTAATGGTGTTGCTTCAAGATGATAACCATGCGAATTCGTAAATAACATTTTATCAAAAAGATACGTGACATCTTTGAACATGCTTTGATTACGAGGATTAATAGTTAAACTTTGGTTTACTAATCCTTTACCAATATATTCATAGACTTTCACTGACGTTTTACCTTTTAAATCTTGACCGTGTACCAACATTGCTGATACCAAACCACTTTTTGCTTTTTCCGTTTGACTTGTTACATATGTAATATGTTCAAACGTTTTCTTTTCCGGGTTGATATGGCTGAATGTACCATTCACTTTTACACCATGTTGTGATGCGCCTTGATCATAAGTTACATTAATTTGGCGCTCAGTTTTTAAATTTCCTAACGTTGCCATTACTGTTTGTTTACTATCATTTAAAACATTTTGACGATTAATATATAAATCTAAGTTTAAAGAGACGTTAATATTTGTACGTTGATTCACATAATCTGTAAACGTATAACGTAATTTATGGTTATCAACTAATTTACCAACTGCCACTGTATGCTTACCTTCTTTAATATTCGGAAGGACACGATTATCTACAACACCTTTAGTATTAACATTGTCAGATAAATGAATATCTACATAATCTCCAGATTTAACGTCTTTCCCTAATTTCCATTGATATTTTAATTTAAGTTTATCACCTTTATGTGGGTTGATATGTTTTAAATTCTTCTTATCAGTATTTGCTTGATGCACTTCTTTAATTTCCGCAGATTGTACTTTCACTTTAGACGTAATGTTTCTAATATCTTTAACAGGTTTTGTCTGTTTTAATGCATCGATAACATTTTCTTTCGCTTTTGGTGGATTAACTTGGTTATTTTTAGGTGTTTGTGGCGATGGTGTTTTACTTGGTTTTGTTGATTGATGATGATCTTGCGGATTTACTTTTGGTGTTGTTTTGTCTATATTTGCGTGAGTGGATTGAGTTGCTTGATCCACTGTTTGTGGTGATTTTAATTCTGATGAAGGTTGATGTTGCGTACTTTTGTCAGTTTGAGCTGACGTGTTTAAAGCGGGCTGTGTGATGTTGTTATTTTTTAAATTTGTATGCATTTCTGTATTCGGATTTGATGATTTCTGAATATCTTTGTCAGACTCTGATGCTTGGGCATCACCGGAACCTATATTTCCTAAAAAGATGATCATCCCTAAAACGACAGATGCGGCACCAATGTTGTATTTTCGAATACTATGCGTGTGTTTAATCTCGTTGTTCATTCGACTTTCCTCCAATTTAAAAAATTTTTATGAATTTCTTCTGCTAAAAAAGTACTGCTTACATAGACCATAACACCTAAAATTAAAAATAAATAGTGCTAAATACTATATTTAAGATATTTTAACATTGTTTTTAGATAATTTATGGTATTCTTAAGGTTAGGAGGATAATAGAATTCTTTTGGTGTAATGATACACTTATTTTCAGATTATTTTGCCTTGCTTTAAATAAAAAACTAGCAATTAAATGATTTTAGTAGGATAATGATAGAACGTTACATTTTGGAGTGTTGAAAGTGCAAATAGAATATAAACTTTCTCAAGCAAAAAAGGGTGCTTATTTAAGTATTGTGACCTACACTGCTTTAACTATTTTGAAAATTTTATATGGTTGGATAGCTAATAGTCATGGTTTAACCGCAGATGGTATTAATAACGCGACCGATGTAATCAGCTCTGTGGCAATCTTGATTGCATTATATATTTCACAAAAACCAGTCGATAAAAATCACCCTTATGGACATTATCGCTCAGAATTTATTGCATCGCTGATCGCCGCTTTTATTATGTTTGCGGTGAGTATTCAAGTTATCACGACGGGTATTCGTCATTTTTATGAAGGCTCTTTTCATGAACCGAGTCATTCTGCAGTCATCGTGGGCTTAATATCAGCACTTGTAATGTTTATGGTCTTTTTCTATAATCGAAACCTGTCTAGACGTGTCAATAGCAGTGCCTTAAAAGCGGCGAGCTATGACAATTTATCTGATGCTTTAGTCTCTATAGGTACGGTCATTGGAGTTATTGGCGTTTATATGGGCGTCCCAATGTTAGATACCATTGCCGCTATTATTATTGGTTTACTTATCATGAAAACAAGCATCGATATATTTAAAGAGACAGCAATTACACTTACAGATGGTTATGATGAAGATGCGTTAGATGAAATTTACACTATTATTTCACAAATTAATGGTATCTATGAAATTAGAGATATTAAAGCACGGAGTCACGGTGTAATGTCTTTTATAGATGTTACAATATCAGTGAATCCGCAACTCAATGTGATTGAAAGTCATGAAATCTCAGACCTCATTGAAACTGAATTACAACAACATCTTGGTGAAGTGGAGACAATTGTCCATATTGAACCTCATATATCATAAAATAAGCCCTAAAGTTCGTAAATTGAACTTTAGGGCTTTTACTTATTTATGGGTTTACGCTCTAACTTTATTTATATTTATTCTTTATCTTTTTGCTTACGACGTCTAAATGCGAACACCATACCTAATAATGCCATTACGATGGCCCATATACCAGTTTGTTGCGTTGATTGACCTGTTTCTGGTAAGGACTCAGAACGTTGTGGTTGTGATTGATCTTTGGCGTTATCATGCGTTGTTGCTTCTTGAGATGTCGTAGTGTTATTGGCAGTTAAGTTTTGTTTAGTGTTACTATGTGATACTTCATTTTGTACTAACACCGTTTGATCTTTCATTTTGTTTGTAGAAGTTATAGTGTCATGCTTCGTATTCGTTGTACCTTGACCAGCTTTAATATGGTTGTTTAAAGACGTCGATGGCGATGGATTCGCATTGTTTGTTGTCTGATTCATCATTTGAGGTTGAAGCGTTGTCT
Organism: Staphylococcus agnetis; assembly: GCF_002901865.1. Taxonomy (GTDB): domain Bacteria; phylum Bacillota; class Bacilli; order Staphylococcales; family Staphylococcaceae; genus Staphylococcus; species Staphylococcus agnetis. The sequence goes on along the minus strand of NZ_PPQF01000094.1, from coordinate 22,039 downwards.
CTTCTTTTACATCTTCAGACGCCGTGCCCTCATCTTTCAATTCATTTGAAGGTTGTGTTTCTGATTTATCTTCCGTCTTAGGTTCTGTCTCTAGCGTATCTACAGTGACGCGATCCTCTTCTAGCGTTTCTAAAGCATCACTCACATTGTTTTCAGAAGTAACATCGTTTAATTCTGGTTCATTTTCAATAGATACCGTTGGGTCCTCGTTTATCTTAACCTCTGTTGTAACTTCAGGCTCAGGTACATCTACATTAACTTCATGATTAAATTTAGAAACATTAAAATGATTCACACGGTTTAAATTGATAGAACCAATTCCAGTAATGCGTGTAATTGGATTAAATTGAATAATGTTTCTAAGGTTAAATGAAGGCAGTGTGATAATTGGTTCTACAGGTGAATCTTCTACCACGTCGTTTTCTTCGATCTCTTCCGTTACACCTGTGTTCGATCCTGTCATACCTTCTGGTGTTGTGTCTTCAACATATTCTACCACATTACTTTCTTCGATCTCTTCCGTTACACCTATGTTGGATCCTGTCATACCTTCTGGTGTCGTATCTTCAACATAATCTACGACGTTGCTTTCTTCGATTTCTTCTGTTATGCCTGTGTTTGATCCTGACATGCCTTCTGGTGTTGTGTCCTCAACGTAATCTACCACATTACTTTCTTCGATCTCTTCCATTACACCTATGTTGGATCCTGTCATACCTTCTGGTGTCGTGTCTTCAACATAATCTACGACGTTACTTTCTTCGATCTCTTCCGTTACACCTGTGTTCGATCCTGTCATGCCTTCTGGTGTTGTGTCCTCAACATAATCTACCACATCGTTTTCTTCAATTTCTTCCGTTACGCCTATGTTGGATCCTGTCATACCTTCTGGTGTCGTGTCCTCAACATAATCTACCACATTACTTTCTTCGATCTCTTCCATTACACCTATGTTGGATCCTGTCATACCTTCTGGTGTTGTGTCCTCAACGTAATCTACCACATCGTTTTCTTCAATTTCTTCCGTTACGCCTATGTTGGATCCTGTCATACCTTCTGGTGTCGTGTCTTCAACGTAATCTACGACGTTACTTTCTTCGATCTCTTCCGTTACACCTGTGTTTGATCCTGACATGCCTTCTGGCGTCGTGTCCTCAACATAATCTACCACGTTACTTTCTTCTATTTCTTCCGTTACACCTGTGTTCGATCCTGTCATACCTTCTGGTGTCGTGTCTTCAACGTAGTCTACCACGTTACTTTCTTCGATCTCTTCCGTTACACCTGTGTTCGATCCTGTCATACCTTCTGATGTTGTGTCTTCAACGTAGTCTACCACATTGCTTTCTTCTATCTCTTCCGTTACGCCTGTGTTCGTTCCTGTCATACCTTCTGGTGTTGTGTCTTCAACGTAATCAACAATATTTGTATCTTCATAAAATTCTAAAGCACCGGCATAAGAACCTGTCACATTATCAGGCAAAGTGTTCTCTTCGAACTCGATAGGTGCACTATCAGCGAATTCTTCAGTTACTGCTTCTTGCGCCCCAGTCATCCCATCTGGCATTGTATTTTCTTCAAATTGAATTGGCGCACTATCTTCATATTCCTCTACAACGGTTTCATTTGAGCCACTCACAGTTTCTGGAACTGAATCAAAACTAATAGTTAACGGATCTTCTTCTACTTCAACCATTGGTCCATTATATTGGCCACTGATAGCACCAGTACCTGTGTCTTCTGTAAACACAAAATTATTCGACTCAATTATTGGTTGATCGATACCATTACCAGTACCTTTATTGCTGTAAAATACTACGCCGTTATCCCATTTTACAGACGTGTAATAATATGGGTAAGTCGATGGATAACCAGCTAATTCCGTTCTAAAGTTAAGTTCATTTGCGTTGTTAAAATATTGGCCTTCATACGTAACCACATACGTTTTAGTGAGTTCATTTAAATCTACGTAATATCCACCACTATTTATAGTTAAATTATTTTTAAAAGTATCTGTTACATCTTTAAATAAATTTGTATCAGATGTATTAACGTATACACTTTGATTCAAAGGATTGTTACTTAAATATTCATAGATTTTAACATTAGGTTGTGTTGTTGTAGGCGCACCACTAGTAATATTACCCGTTAATCTAGAGTTATAAATAGTGCTTTGACTAGGATTTACATACGCAATATGTTTAAACGTATTTGTATTTTTGTCTAAATATTCAATAGAACCATTAATATTAACGCCTCTTAAATTAACACCTTCAAGGTAATCTATAACCACTTCTTTTGATGTTGTTTGTCCATTCAGTGTAGCTGTAATTGTTTGATTTCCTTCGCTTGTCACCACTTTAGGGTCGATAAATAAGTTTAAACTTAAATTCCCTGTTACATTAACTTTATTGTTAATATAATCCGTAAAAGTATAACGAATTGTATTATTATCGATAAGTTGACCTGTGGCCATTACTAAAGATCCATTTAAAATGTCAGGTAATTTTCGAGCTGTAGAAATTCCTGATGTATTGACATTATTGGATAAAACAAAGTCGAAGTAATCTCCTTGTTTCATTCCATCTGGAAATTTCCAATCATATTTTAGTGTGACGCGCTCTGCATTGTGTGGATTTACTGTGCTATTTCCTTCAATTGATGAAGAAACAATTTGAACTTTATTAGTAATATCTGAACCAGTTGTTGCCGTTGAATTTGTTGATGATGAAGTCGTTGTTGAGTTGGATCTGTCTGGTGTTGAAGTTGTCGTTGTTGTAGATGTTTGTTGTGAAGGTGTTGATTCTGTAGATGATTGCGTTGTAGTTGTCGTTTCTGTTGATGGTGTAGACGTTGTTGTGGTATCTGCCGTTGCATTGTTTTGTGTAGACGTTGTTGTGGTATCTGTTGTTACATTGTTTTCTGTAGATGTTGTTTGAGGTGTAGTATCCATTGATGAACTTGAAGGTGATGTCGTTGTTGTACTTGACGTCGTGTCATTGTTCATTACAGTAGCATCAGTAGCCGATGTATTTGTAGGTGTTGTTGTCGTGGAGGTTACGTCACTGTTAGGCGGAGTTGGATACATCGCCACTTGATTACCAGATACGTTCGTGGCATTCACATTTGGATCGGTCGTTGTTTGATCAACTGCAGATGTTGTTGTTGCACTTCCAGAACTAGAAGTTGACGTGTCACTAGAATCTGGTGATGCCCCTTCTTTTTTCTTTTTACTTGTTTCACTTTGGCCAGGTAATATTTCTGCAGCACTAACTTTTTCCTCAGTAATGAGTCCAAAAAAGACGAAAAGTCCTAATAATACTGATGATGCCCCTGCTTTATATTTGCGAATACTATGTCTTTGTTTAACTTTTTTCTTCAAATAAATTCCTCCAATATATCCCTTAATTCTCCCTAATTTATAGCAGCATTGAGTATCATATCATTTATGGACGTAAAAAGATATCATGAAATTTAATATTTAAGCGAGATTTAATGTTACACTTTGAAGTCTTTAATACGATAATATTGTTATATTACACCTCAAGAAAATGATTTACAAAGTACTTGCTTTGAATGTAAATAATCAATCTGAATTATTAATTAAACTGTAAACCGTATGTCGAACAATTTATAAAAACTGATGGTAAATACAAACTTTCTCTCACTGTTCATTAATAGTACGTTTTACCATCATCTTCACTTTTTTAAACCATTGCACATTATTGGACAATAAAAAATGAGACGATCATTCTCATGTTTGAGTCGTCTCATTCTTCAATATATCGTGTTTAAATTAGGTTATTTTCCATTGCATAAATCGCTGCTTGAGTCCGGTCTGATACTTGTAATTTATTAAAAATATGACTGACATGCGTTTTAATGGTTTTTTCTGAAACAAATAAATGTGCCGCAATTTCTTTATTGGTTTTGCCTTTAACCATTTCTTTTAATACTTCTCTTTCTCGTTTTGACAATTTATTCACATGATGCGGTTTAGTCACTACGTTATTCATTACGGCTTCCGCTTCTTTATGAACAACACGTGCACCAGCAATCACTTGATCAATAGCACTAATCAATTGTTCCGCTTCAACATCTTTCATTTGATAGCCATCTGCCCCCTCTTCTAAAGCAGACATGACGTGTTCATCATCTACATAGCTTGTAAGTACCAATACTTTTATATGTGGGTAGCTTTTTTTGATTTCATGAATTAATTCAATCCCGTTCATTTCTGGCATTACTAAGTCAACAAGAATTAATTGAGGATTGATTTCGTTTGTTTGTAACGCCGAAAGTAAGTCTTTGCCTCGTCCATAACTCCCGACAACTTGAAAATCATCCTTAGTAGCAATCAAAAATTCCAAACCTTGTCTTACGATATAATGATCATCTACCAGTGCAATAGATTTCATTTACTCACTTCCTTTTCGGTGTAGTGGAATTTCAATATTAATTTTAACGCCTTGCGTGCCATCAATTGTAAAGTGTCCATTTAATAAGGCTACACGCTGTTTTATATGTGATAAACCGTGTTGTCCTTTGTCATCAATGTTACGGGGATTGAACCCTTCACCTTTATCATAAATTTGAACAGCAAGTCGTTCACTATTTTGATTTAAATCTACATATACAATGGCGACATTCGCATGCTTCTTACTATTATTCATTGCCTCTTGGATGATTCGATACGCATGAACTTCTACTTTACGGTCTAAATCAATTAAACCATGAACTTTAATATCAACATCTATGTGAATCAATTGCGCATATTGTTTAATGGCATGAACGAGACCTTGTTCTAAGCCAACAGGTTTCAATTGCCAGATTAATGCGCGCATTTCATTGACAGCGTTTTGGCTCGTTTGTTCAATTTGATAAAAAGCCTTTTTTGAAGTCGGCTCATAAGACATCTGTCCCGCCGCATGTGCAGTTAATTTCAAAGAAAACAACATTTGATTGACTGAATCGTGTAAATCTCGTGCAAGTCGATTACGTTCATTAATTAAAGCAGCCTCTTTTTCTTGATTTGTTAAATAGATGCGCTTTATTGCTGAACCAATTTGAAATGCGACTGATTCTAGTAATTCCAAATCTTCATCAGAATAATGTGTCGTATGGGGTGTGGCGACATTCAATAATCCAAATTGTTCATTCCCAGAACGTAACGGCACCGTAGCATGGTGGGTTATATCTTCTGTATCATCTTTGAACTCTTGACTTGCCAAATTAATTCTTGAGCAATTAATAATATTAGAAGCTTTCGTTAATTTTTTATTATGATACGATTGGACACACCAACAAGGACCTTCTGTCATATATTTGCAGTCATGACTTGTCAAAGCACGCGGTAATTCATAATCTGCTTCTAAAGTATGCGCCCCATTCTCATCAATAAAAAATACCCAACCTGTCGTAAAATCACTACCTTGAATTAGAGACTTAAGCGCGCCATGTAACATAGGTTCTAATTCTGTTTCTTCGTTCAAAAATTCAGCTATTTCTTTTAATAATGCAAGGCGTGTTGGTTTCTCCATATGATCACTCCAAAGTTTCACTTATCTCATAGTATACACGTGAATAATTGTCTCGCAAAATACAAATGTTTATCGATTATTTAAAAGTGCGTGATTTTAAAGAGATGCTTTAATAAACTTAAAAATGTAAAATACATCCCACTTAAATATGGTATGATAGTTGAGATAAGGAGGCTATTATGAAATTTACTGTAGCAGAACCGTTTGATCAAATGCGTTTAAGAGAGATATTTAAAGCTTTAAAATTACCTAAAAAAGATTTACATTTACTGAACATGTCTAAAGAAATTTTAGTAAATGATGAAATGACAACGCTTAATCATATAGTGAAAAGCGGAGATGAGGTTGTTCTTCCTTTACCTATTGAACAAAGTCAATATGTCCCAAGTTACCGACATGCGCATATTGCTTATGAAGATGATTATTTAGCAGTAGTCTATAAACCAAAAGGTGTGAAAACACATCCGAATGACTTAAAAGAAAGTAATACGTTGATGAATCATGTTATTTATACGTTAAATGTTGATTATGTCGAACCTATTCACCGTTTGGATCAAGAAACGGTAGGCTTATTAATTGTTGCGAAGCATCCGATTGTTAAGAAAATCTTAGATCGTATGTTAGAGGATAACGACATACATCGTATTTACCGCGCAGAAGTCAATAGTCTTTTACCATTGAAACCTCAAACAATTGATCAGCCGATTGGTAAAGACAAATTTCACCCAAATAAACGTCGCATTTCACCAACAGGTCAACGTGCGATTACTCATATTTTAGATTCTAAATTACTTAAAGAAGGTGTGTGTGAAGTCCATCTCAAACTTGATACTGGCCGTACGCATCAAATTAGAGTACATTTAGCAGCATTAGGCTATCCTGTAATTGGTGACCCTTTATACGGGCATTCTAAGTTACGACAACTTAAACTTGAAAGTTATCAAGTGCGCTTTAAACATCCTATTTTACAACGTGAAATCAATGTGTCATTAGATGATATCAAACCTTAAAAAACATCTGTCATGAAAATCCATGACAGATGCTTTTTTATTTTCTATTAAATTTCTTTTTAAACCGATTTACCCAGTTGGACTTAGGTCTCACGGTTTGTCCAGTTTCTACGATATTTTCTTTTTTTAAATTCACACCATATGTGATGGCTTCATCCATAAGTGCTTCTTGTGAATTAAGCGGTGCTTGGTCATTTTGAACGTAATGATATTCCCCATAACGATCTTGATAACGTCCTTTTTGATTATCGTTTAACTGTAATTCTAGGTAAGCAACAAGGCGTCTTGCGATTTTTTGGTTCAACACAGGGAATAAGATTTCGACGCGTTTTATCATATTACGTGTCATCATATCGGCTGATGATAAATACACTTTTTCATCACCATTATTATAAAAATAATAAATACGAGAATGTTCTAATAAGCGCCCTACGATACTCACAACTTCGATATTGTCACTCACACCTGGAATACCTGGTTTCAAACAACAAATACCGCGAATGATGAGTTTAATCTTCACACCTGCTTGAGAGGCTTCAAATAATTTTTTAATTAATGCTTTATCAGTAAGTGAATTCATTTTCATCATCATTTTGCCATTTCCATATTTCAAATGGCTCTGTACTTCTTCATCGATACGTTCAATAAATAAATCGCGAATTTCATAGGGTGATACGTTTAATTGATGATAATCCGGTTTGATTGAGTAACCGCTTAAATAGTTGAAGAAACTCATCGCATCTTTTCCAATATCACTGTTTGTAGTGATAATACCCATATCTGTATACAATTTCGCTGTTTTATCATTGTAGTTACCTGTACCGAGATGCACAAATGGTACGAGCTGTCCTTGAATACGCTTAATGATTAATGTGATTTTACTGTGTGTTTTTAAATGTGTCATGCCATACATGACATGACACCCTGCTTCCTCTAACATACGTGCCCAATGCACATTATTTTCTTCATCAAATCGCGCTTTCAATTCAACCAATACTGTTACTTGCTTTCCATTTTCAGCAGCGTTTTTAAGTGCTTCAATAATAGGTGAATCACTGCTCACTCGATATAAAGTCTGCTTAATCGCAATCGTATCAGGATCTTCTGAAGCTTCTTTAATAAAGTCAACGATTGGATCAAAAGATTCATATGGATGATGGAAGAAAATATCACGTTTCATTGCCAAATCAAATATATTATTATTCCCCAAAGATTGCGGTAATTGAGGCGTATAACGTGGATATTTTAAATCTTTTAATTTGTTAGATAAATGATCTACTAATGCGAAAACCATCGTTAAATCTAATGGTCCATCTGTTAAATACACATCCGCTTCATCTAACTCTAAAATATCAGTTAACCAATCTAAATTATTCTCAGGATGTGAACGATTATCTATTTCTAGGCGAACTGCCGCACCACTTTTACGTTCTTTTAGAAAGCGCTCTATTTCAATAAGTAAATCTTCTGCGCCATCCTCATGAATTGTTAAATCAGCATTTCGGGTGATACGGAATGTATACGTATTTAGAATTTCGTATCCATTAAATAAATGCCCCATAAAGTAACTAATTAAATCCTCAATCAAAATAATATAATGTTTATTGCCTTCATTAATGGAAATAAAACGTTTTAATAATGCCGGTATTTGTACAATTGCAGAATTAATTTCATTACCTGTATCGATATCCACAAAAATATTTAATGTTTTATTATTTAGTTTTGGAAACGGACGATATGCATCTATACCTAACGGTGTTAATGTAGGTAGAATTTCATTTAAGAAAATGGTTTCTAAACGTTCAATTAACGTTTCACTCAAATCTTCAGGTTGACTGACGTATACATCATAGTCTTTTAATGCTTCGATGAGTTCGTTATATCGTTGGTATTGAAACGCTACATTTTTACGGTTTTTCTTTTCAATCTCAACTAGTTGTTCTGTCGGTGTCATTTGTGTTTTATTTTCAGGCTTATCAAAGCCCATTTTAACTTGATCTTTTAACCCTGCCACTCGAACCATAAAAAATTCATCCAAGTTTGAACTTCCAATTGCGATAAAATTAAGTTGTTCTAACAGTGGATTTGATGTATCGCATGCTTCTTGAAGTACGCGATAATTAAAATCTAACCAGCTGACTTCCCTGTTATTGTAGTAACTTGGGTGATTAATGTCTAAATTAGTATTCTTATTTGTCACTTGTTCACTTCACCTCATTAATAAATCCCAAAGGTCTTTTCATACTTAATTTTAGAATAACATAACATGCTTTCCGGTAAACATAGAGCCACGGTTAAGATTTAGTAAAGTTAATTTTAACGTCGTCTTTTAGCACTTTCTCTAAATGCTTTTTCTGACGAAGTGTTTGGTATGCTTCAGCAATTGGTTCCCCGCGATAATAGACATCGAGTTGGAAACCGTCTTTATCTTTTGTCAATGTCATGCGATTCACTGTATTTGTATTAGAAATATTCATCGCATTGACAAATTTTACAATGCCACCTAACGTTTGAATATCACTTAATTCCTCTGAAGCGAACCATCCTGTTTCGTCACTGTAAAATTTCAATAACGTTTTATTTTTAAAGCTTGCGAGTAAAGCGAGTGTGACGCGTTCTTTGTGTGTTAACCCATTAATACTTGAATTGGCAATTAAATAATACGTATGTTGAGAACTAGAATCTGAATCTATGAACTTACCAAGATAATAAAGGTAAGCAGCTTCTAAAAACAACTGTTGAAGCGCGTCATTAATATCAAGTGCTCTAAATTTAGAAATTTGATCAAATAATGACGATGCAAGTTTGACACGTTGTTTCGCACCACTTTGTTCGATATGATATTCGTTTGCTAGATGTTTTAAAGCATCTTGTCGCACGTGATGTCTTGAAAACTCGCCAGGATAGGCGTTCGCGATTTGATTCATGATAAAGCCTTCTCGAATACCTTTACGTGAAAACGTAAATGCACTGGCATCCATCATGTCGTACAATGTATTAAATACAGCAACAGCTGGTAAAATGATATCAGCACGATCACGACTTAACCCATCTAAAGTTGTTAAGTCATCTCGTGATGTTTTTTTCAACAGTTGATACACTTCTTTCAATCCTTCAAATGTCATCGTATAGCCATGCACACCTGCAATAGGATATTGATGTGTAGATTGATGAATACGTGCACAGTTTCGTGCTGAACCACCTATACCAATTAAAGGAACGTGTTGGTTATTTATCCAATCCAATTTCCCGAATTCATTTTTCAAAAATTTTTCCATTTTCTTAATCGCATCTTTGTCATTATGATCCTTATTTTCAAAGAACATTCTTGAAAGTGTAACAACGCCAAATGGAAAACTTGTAGCTTGTTTAATTCTACGGTTCTCAAAATACGTGAGTTCAGTAGACCCACCACCGATATCTACTGTAATACCATGATTGATGCCTGTCGTATGTGTTACTGCATAAGACCCATAAAAAGCCTCATCTTCTTCTGGAATTAAAATAATTTCGAGCCCCACTTTTTTCTTAACGTGTTTCAATATCTCTTTTTTATTCGTAGATTGGCGAATGGCAGCAGTAGCAATAGGAAATAAATTGTCGACTTTAAATTTATCTGCCACTTTTTTAAAACTGTGTAATGCTTCAGTTAAAACTTCAATTCCTTCGTCAGACATCTTATGTTTATCGTCTAAATATTGACTTAGTCTCGCTGGTGTTTTAATATTTTGAATTTCATTGAGTCCGGTTTCTTGGTTATATTGGAAAATTACTAAACGAATCGTATTCGATCCGATATCGATTAAACCATTTCGTTCCATTGCTGCAAAAATCCTCCTTAATTACTTCGGATGTACCATATCTTCGGGTTTAATCCACGCATTAAATTGTTCTTCAGTTAAGTGACCAGATTGAATTGCTGCTTCTTTTAACGTTAAGCCTTCTTTGTGCGCTTTTTTAGCAATTGATGCCGCATTTTCATACCCGATGTGAGGGTTCAATGCAGTTACAAGCATTAATGAACGATTTAAATAACGATCAATATTGTCTTCAATCGGTTCAATACCTACAGCACAATTGTCATTAAATGTATTCATACCATCAGCTAGTAAATAAATGGATTGTAACGTATTGTGCAAGATGACAGGTTTAAATACATTAAGTTCAAAATTACCTTGTGAACTGGAAAAGCCTACTACAGCATCATTACCCATTACTTGTGCTGCAACCATTGTTAACATTTCACATTGTGTAGGGTTCACTTTCCCAGGCATAATTGATGAACCTGGTTCATTTTCTGGAATTGAAATTTCCGCAAGCCCTGCACGCGGACCTGATGCCAACCAACGAATGTCATTAGCAATTTTCATTAAATCTCCAGCTAACGCTTTCAAAGAACCATGTAATTGGACGACTTCATCATGTGCTGTTAATGCATGGAATTTATTTTCAGAAGATACAAATGGATAGCCTGTATTTTGTGAAATGTAATGCGCCACTTTGTCGCCAAATTCTGGATGTGCATTAATACCTGTACCTACTGCTGTACCTCCAATGGCTAAATTAAGAATATGCTTTTTAGACTCTGTGAGCAGTTGTTCACATACATCTAACATATAGCGCCATCCACTAATCTCTTGCCCTAATGTTATCGGCGTTGCATCCTGAAGATGGGTACGGCCAATTTTTATGATGTTTTTAAATTCAGATTCTTTTTTATAGAATGTGTCACGTAAACGTTTTAAAGCTGGTTCCAATTTAGATTCAATTTCATGATATAAAGCAACGTGCATCGCAGTCGGAAATGTATCATTAGAGCTTTGAGATTTATTTACATCATCGTTAGGATGAATATGTTCATCCATACCTCGTTCTTTTAAATACGCGTTTGCGACATAACTCACTACTTCATTGACGTTCATGTTACTTTGTGTTCCGCTTCCAGTTTGCCACACAACTAATGGAAAATGTTCATCTAATTCACCATTTAAAATACGGTCACATGCATACACAATCGCTTCTTTTTTTGCGTCACTCAACTTGCCTAATGCATGATTTGCTAATGCTGCACCACGTTTTAATTGCGCAAAGCCATATATCACTTCGATAGGCATTTTTTCTTTACCTACTGGAAAGTTTTGTTTGCTTCGTTGTGTTTGAGCACCCCAATATTTATCTGCTGGCACTTCAATTTCACCGAAAGTATCATGTTCAATTCTTACTGACATTTAGATTCGCTCCCCTTTAATAATATGTATCTTCACTTAAATTATAGCATTAAATAAAAACAAGGTTCAATTGCGTGCATGCGTACAATATAAAAAAGATGAAAGCGTTTTTAACTTTCATCTTTTTATATCGATAAGGCAAGATTTAATTTTATATTACGAAGTAAATTTATGTTTCGTAGCTTGTACAATAGCCACTGCAGTCAAAATATAAAGGATGAGCCCGAGCGCTAACGTTATTGGACTAAACATAATAAAAAAACCTAAAATTCCAGAAAGTGATGTATAAAGGTCTTTAAGATAAATGAATAATGCCATCGTTACTGCAATACAACATAATACACTGATTACAATGCCCTTTTGATTATTATGTATAAACACGTTTGCATTCACATCTTCTTCAAACAAACCATTTGAAAGATTCATTTGCATTTTTACAACTTTAAAAAGGATCGGCAAATATAACGTCCCGAGTGCAAGGGGAAATCCCTTAATTGAAATTAAATTGATGAGTGTAGAAGCAATAAGTAGCGGCAACCACATCTGATAAAGTTTCATATATTAACACCTTTCATAGTACCATTTCTGTCGTATATTATAATTTATCTTTCTTCATAAAACAACGCACGCTCCTACTACGATGTCACTCAATAACAAATTAATATATAAAAAGAGTGAGGGTCATCATGTGATAAACACCCCACTCTAGTTTCACATTATTGATCTGAACGAATATTCGGGTCATGTGATTGATTGACTTTATCTTGATCATTTGTCTCAGAAATCTGTTCCATTTCTTTACCTAATTGAACGAGATCTTCGAAATTATCTACCATTTCATTTTCATGTTCAATATGCTTTTCATCAGACATTACATCACCCCAGTTCTATTATGCATAAAGAGAAGTGAAATATTCTCTTACGTCATCCGGTAATCCTTGAGCTGCAGCTTCATCAAGAATCACATTCACCATACGGTGTGTTTTCAAACTAGAAGGAATAAAGCTCGTATTACCATTATCCTCATATAATTTTTTAATCACATCCGCTTTATCGCTTCCAGTCACAACAACAAAAATCTCGCGTGCTGGTTTTAAGCCATTATTAACAGGGACACCAAATTCCCCTTTATTATTAATAGACACGACTTGTAATGTAAGTTTACCTTTATTGTCTTTCGTTTTCGCTTTTTGTTCAATGAATTTTTCTACTTCGTCTTCTTCTGGGATTTCATGAATTTGTTTTTCAGGTACACCAAGAGCCTTAAAATATGACGCTTGTTTATCATAATCTAAAATGTGAATTTGACTAAAATCAACTGCATGGTCGTTAACATTATGTTTTAAATAGTCAAAGACAGGCGCTTCCTCTTCACTAAGATGAAATCCTGCTATCGTCGTTGGATTATTATTAAATTGTTTTCGAATGATATCTGCCGCATAAACCGCTACAGTATCTTTGTCTTTAAATACTTTAAAGTTCATTGCCATATTCTTACACTCCTCTATTATGCATTCTTGTCATTAACATTATTACATACATACCCCATCTTGATTGTTTTTAAAACATTGATATCGTCATCTACTATAACGATATCTGCATGTTTACCTTCACGGATGCTACCTTTTTGATGAAGTATATTTAATGCCTTAGCTTGATTATAACTTGTTACACGCCATAAATCTTCTAAATTCCGATGCGTATATTGAATTAAATTTTTTAATCCTTCATTCATTTTTAAAATACTACCTGCAAGTGCACCATTTTCAAGTCGGGCAGTTTCATGCGTTACAGTTACGTTTTGACCACCCAAGTCGTATTCTCCAGGTCCTAAACCTTTGGCACGCATCGCATCTGTAATTAAAAACATGTGAGATAATCCGTTCATTTTAAAAGCAATATCAACGGATGTTGGATGTGAATGTATACCGTCACCAATTAATTCACAACGTAGAAACGGATTTGTCCATGCTGCACCAAACACACCAGGATCGCGATGAGTAAATGGTGTGGCCGCATTGTATAAATGAGTAATATGTTTTACACCGCATTGAACCGCTGCGTTCGCTTCGTCATAAGTAGCTACTGTATGGCCCATCGAAAAAATAATGTCATTACTATAAGCTTTAATAACATCGTGTGCACCCTCCACTTCTGGTGCAATTGTAATGATTTTAATGAGTTGATTAGCCGCTTTTTGAAATGCATTTATTTGTGCTATCGTAGGACGTTGCACATATTTGGGGTTTTGCGCCCCAACTTTATGTTCAGAAATAAATGGTCCTTCTAAATGTACACCTAAAATTTCAGCTTCATGAGTAGTTTGTTGTTGTTGATAATGTGCAATGGTATGTAACGCATCGATAATTGCTTCATTCGATTGCGTCATAGTCGTTGCAAGGTAACTTGTTGTTCCTTCTGACAAAAGATTTTTAGATAAATGTTTTAGACCTTCTTCATCCGCATCCATCGCATCGTGACCATAGCCTCCATGAATATGGATATCGATAAAACCAGGTAAAATGTGACTTCCAGAAACATGAATAACATCTAAATCGCCTTCATAAGGTTCATGGCCAATGTACGAAATAAGGCCGTCTTTAATTTTTAAATATCCATTATCAATCACACCATCTTCAGTATAAATCTTACCGCCCTGTAAAATGTATTCTGACATATCTGATCTCCTCTTTATTGTAAATTCGGATACCCTTGTTGTCTTAATGCTTCATAAATTAAAATCGCAGCTGTGTTAGATAAATTAAGTGCTCTTACATTATCGTTCATTGGTATACGCATTGCCGTATTTTTATAAGTGTCTTTAACCCAATCAGGTAATCCTGTTGTTTCTTTACCAAAAATAAAATAATGATTTGTATTCGTATCTGAAAAATCTAAAGATGTATGATTCTTTGATCCAAATTTCGTTAATAAATAATATTCACCTTCAGTTGATTCGAAAAACGCTTCGATGCTATCATGATATGTGATATTAACAAATTGCCAGTAATCTAAACCAGCACGACGCAACATTTTATCATCAGTACTAAACCCTAATGGGCGAATCAAATGTAAGTGAGTATCTGTCGCAGCACATGTACGTGCGATATTTCCTGTATTTGCAGGTATTTCAGGTTGATATAATACAACATGAATAGTCATTTCTATAGTCTCCTCATTTCTAAACCTTTTATCATTTCTTGTTGAACTTCTTCTAATTCATCATCATAACGTGACATAATGTATTCTCGTGCTGCTTCCCCTAATATTTGACCAATCGCCCAATACGCTGTACCCCTTATCATAGGACGTGGATCATTTTCAGCAACCTGTTTTAAATCAGGTATTGCTGTTGTTTCGTTAAAATGTGCTAACGCGATGATCGCATTACGTTGAATTGGCTTTTTACCCCGCCATGCACCGGCCAAATGTCCATAAGTTGCTTTAAATTCTTTATTAGACATTTGTAAAAGTGGAACTAATTTAGGTTTCAATATTTCTGGCTCAAGAATAATATCTTCTTGTTCTGTATTAATCCCTCTATTTTTTGGACATACTTGCTGACACGTATCACATCCATAGAGACGATTGCCTATCTTATATCGATATTCATCTTTTAAATAACCTTTTGTTTGTGTTAAATAACTGATACATTTCTGGCTGTTGAGCTGACCATTCCCTACTAACGCACCTGTAGGACAGCGATCAACACAAATCGTACACTCTCCGCAACTATCCAAAATTTGCTCATCAGGAGGGAAAGGTAAGTTGATTAACATTTCGCCAAGATACGTCCATGTGCCGAGCTCAGGATTAATGACAAAGCCATTTCGACCCGTAAACCCTAAACCAGCACGTTCAGCTACTGCGCGATCAGATAAAACACCCGTATCAACCATAGACATGATTTCAACATCAGGTACTTTAGATTGAATAAACGCCGCCAAATCATCTAAACGTCTACGCATAATTGTATGATAATCTTGCCCCCATGACGCCCGAGCAAACATGCCTCTACGTTTACCTCGAACACTTTTGGGTGCATTTTTTAACTTATTAGGATATCCTACTGCAATCGCAATAATGGATTCTGCTGAAGACATAGATAATTTAGGTTCTACCCTTAACGCTATGTCAGATTCTTCAAAGCCTGAGGCATATCCTTTAGTGTGGTATTCTATTAACTTGTTTTTCAGTTCATCAAATGGATCTGCCGTTGTAAATCCTATGTCATCAATACCAATTTGATGTGCATATGCAATGATTTCTTGTTTTAACGTTACTAAATCCATCTCAATCACCTCACAAAGTCACGCTATTATTTTACCATAATTTCAAACAGACGCTTCACTAAAAATTTTGATTCAAAGGCTTCACTTTTTTTGCATTCAATTCTTTAATTACAAAAAAAGTATTTCCTAAATATATCATATCTAAGAAATACTTTCTTTTTATTAACATTGATTACATCACACGTTTTAAGAAGCTTTTAGTACGCTCATGTTGAGGGTTTTCAAAAATCGCTTCAGGAGGCCCTTCTTCTACTACAATCCCATCCGCCATAAATACAACACGATCACTGACGTGTTTTGCAAAATCCATTTCATGTGTGACCACTACCATCGTCATGCCTTCTTTAGCTAGTGATTTCATAACATTTAAAACTTCGCCAACAACTTCTGGATCTAACGCAGATGTTGGTTCATCAAATAACATAACTTTTGGATTCATAGCTAGCGCACGAGCAATCGCAACCCTTTGTTTTTGACCGCCTGATAATTGGCTTGGATAGGCATCTGCTCTTTCTTTAAGACCAACTCTATCTAATAGTTGTAATGCCTGTGCATTTAAATTTGATTTTTGTCCCTTTTTAAGTAATTGCGGTGCTAAAGTAATATTATCAATCACTTTTTTATGTGGGAATAAATTAAAATTTTGAAACACCATACCCATATCTTGGCGCAAAGTATCTATTTTAGTATCTTTTTTTGTTAAATCTTTATTTTCAAACCATATCTCCCCTTTTGATGGTCTTTCTAAAAGATTCATACAACGTAACAATGTACTTTTACCACTACCTGACGGTCCAATTATTGCTACAACTTCACCTTGATGAATATTTAAATTAATCCCTTTTAACACATCTTGCTTACCAAACGATTTATACAGTTGTTTAATGTTAATCACTGATTTTCAATCTCCCTTCAAAAACATTCATTAATCTTGATAACGTGAATGTTAAAATGAAATATAAAATTGCAGCTACTAATAGTGGTGTGAATGGATCAAAGGATGCACCTTGAACAACTTGTGCATTAAACATTATCTCACTAACCCCAATCACTGAGATAATCGATGACTCTTTAATTACAGTTACAAACTCATTACCTAAAGCAGGTAAAATATTTTTAATTGCTTGAGGCATAATGACGCTTTTCATCGTTTGAGCGTAGTTCAATCCTAAACTACGTGCTGCTTCCATTTGTCCTTTATCTACTGCATTAATTCCCGCACGAATAATTTCTGCAATATATGCTGAACAATTGATAACTAATGCGATTGCACCGCATATAAATGCCGATATATCCAATCCTAAAACAGCAGTTGTTCCGAAATAAACAAGAAACACTTGAACAAGTAATGGCGTGCCTCTAATGAATTCTATATAAGCTGATGCTAACCATTTCAAAGGTTTAATAGAACCTATTTTCATGAGTGCAAATAACGCACCGAAGACCGCTCCTAATACAACACCAATGAGTGAAATAAAGATTGTGTTCTTCAATCCTGTGACGAAGAAATTACCATATTTTGATAAAAAACTTCCTTCATCTTTCATTGCTTCAGCCGCTTTATCTTCAAATTGTGCGATTAAATTTTTCTTTTCAACATCTTTAATCGTCGTATTAACTCTATCTAACAATTCAGGAGAATTTTTAGGTACAGCAATGGCGGTTTCTTTTTTTGAATCTGCAAAAGTAGCTTTAGAAAAAGTTAAATCTTTGTTTTGCTTTAAGTATGCAGTACCTACAGCACTATCTAATACAATCGCATCTAATTTGTTACTTTTAAGAGATAAAATGACTTCAGGTACACGTGTTAATGACTGTACCTCGGCATCTTGAATTTCTGAACGCGCAAGTTCTTCTTGAGTTGTTTGTTTTTGTGCACCAATACGTTTTCCTTTCAAATCATCTAACGTTTGAAATTTATCTACATCCTTTTTACGAATAATGACTTTTTGATCAACTTCCATATAAGAGTTAGAAAAATCGACTTCCTTTTTTCGTTCGTCCGTAGGTGTCATCCCTGATATGATGACATCCACTTTACCTGTTTTTAAAGCACCTAACAAACTATCAAACTGCATATTGACTATTTTTAATTTAACGCCATTGTCTTTCGCTATTTTTTTAGCCAATTCGATATCTATCCCAGCATATTCACGTTGGCCATTCACTGTACGCTCAAATTCCATAGGGGCATAATCAGCAGATAATCCTACGCGTAACTCCCCTCTAGCTTTAATTTTATTCCATTGATCATCATTTACTGCTTTAGACTGTGGGCTAATAATGCTCGTTAATACTATCATTACGACAAATATAGCAGTGAATAACTTCCCCAAAATATTCATTGAACAACCTCCCTTTAAATAATATTCATTATTATACATATATTCGTAAATTTATGCAATAAGGTTTTAAAAAAGAGATGACAGACGTTTTGAATGTCATCTCTTTAACTATGAATTTTACTGCTTAGGTATTTCAAATCGATATATATCATCTGAGTAACCAGTTATCCATTTTTTACATAACTGATGGACAATAAAACCTAACGTAAATGGTATGATAAGGTAACCGAATGTTAACAACAATATATTCATAATTGGATCCCCAGACATACGTGCGAATGCATTTAAGGGCCCCACTAAACCTGTATACCCAAATCCTGCAGACATTGGTGTGCCTTTAATACCAATTAAATAAGTAAGTGTACCTGTTATAGCACCATTAATTGCAAGTGGAATCATAATAATAGGATGTTTCAAATAAACAGGAATCATCATTTTCGCAGCACCAATAAATAGTACAACATTCACACCCAATTTATTCACACCTAGTGACCCAAAGATAAACGTTACACATGCAGCCACGATCCCCATATTACCTGCACCACTACCAAGGCCATCTAATGAAATGGCAGTCGCAATCGCCACGACGGATATAGGAGTCACCATTAATAATGCAAAGGTCATGGAAATAAGGATACACATGAGTAATGGATTAAGTTCAGTGAAGGATTGAACCATGGCACCGATGGCTTGTGTTACTTTGCGCACGTGCGGTAAAATTGTCAATCCTACAATCCCACTTAATACTGGAATTAAAACAGGCAAAATAATCATTTCTAATGAACCAAACTTGTTTTTTAAAACTAAAAATAGAAAACAAGCTAAGATAACGACTAAAATAATATTAATTATGTCCCCAATACCTTGTAGAAAAACTTGCCCATTTTTATATTGAATTGCTCCAGAACCAAGCATCGCAGATATGCCTGTAATCGCGACACCTGGTCCCGAAAATTTAAAAGCATGTGCTGCCAGAGCACCTATGATAAATGCCATAAAAGACTGAATGATGAGCACAAGTTGGTACATTAATTCTAATGTAGGTTGGCCATCTTTAAAGAATTTTAAAAACTCACCTAATAGTGCATTAGGAAGCAATGCAATGACGACCCCTGCACCAACAGCGTTAAGGATGTTCGTAAAAAATTGCTTTTTTTCTGAATTTGATTTTGGCAATGTTTGCCCCTCCTCAAAATTAATATATCTATCATAATATATACAGTGTCGTGTCTCAATCACTTGTGTAGTTTTTCTCTCTATATTATTAAAAAATATACTGTTTAAATGTTGGATACCTTGAAACCAATAAAAAAAGCCGCATTATATGCGACTTCGAACGAATGATATACCGGTGGTCGGGGTCGAACCGACACGTCTGTAAAGACACGGGATTTTGAGTCCCGCGCGTCTGCCAATTCCGCCACACCGGCAATGTACAAAAAAACTCCCATTAACTTGGAAGCAATCATTTGGAGCGGAAGACAGGACTTACACCTGTACCTCTTTCCGGGAAGGAAAGTGTTCTAAGAATTGAACTACTCCCGCATAAAATTAAATAAATTGTAATTTGGAGCGGAAGACAGGACTTACACCTGTACCTTTTTCCGGGAAGGAAAATGTTCTGAGAGTTGAACTACTCCCGCATATTTAGTATTTAAATGGAGGCGGCAACCGGATTTGAACCGGTGAATAGAGGTTTTGCAGACCTCGGCCTTACCACTTGGCTATGCCGCCAAAAGGAACTGGGCTAGCTGGATTCGAACCAGCGAGTGACGGAGTCAAAGTCCGTTGCCTTACCGCTTGGCTATAGCCCATTAATATGAAATAAAGGGCGGCTGATGGGAATCGAACCCACGAATGTCGGAACCACAATCCGATGCGTTAACCACTTCGCCACAGCCGCCATGGCAGGGGCAGTAGGAATCGAACCCACATCAAAGGTTTTGGAGACCTCTATTCTACCGTTGAACTATGCCCCTATGCATAATATGGTGGAGGGGGGCAGATTCGAACTGCCGAACCCGAAGGAGCGGATTTACAGTCCGCCGCGTTTAGCCACTTCGCTACCCCTCCATACATGGTGCCGGCCAGAGGACTTGAACCCCCAACCTACTGATTACAAGTCAGTTGCTCTACCAATTGAGCTAGGCCGGCAAACATAAAAAAGTGGTTCAGGACGGAATCGAACCGCCGACACAAGGATTTTCAGTCCTTTGCTCTACCGACTGAGCTACTGAACCATTTTTAAAAATGGCGGTCCCGACGGGAATCGAACCCGCGATCTCCTGCGTGACAGGCAGGCGTGTTAAACCGCTCCACTACGGGACCTAAAAATATTGCGGGAGGCGGATTTGAACCACCGACCTTCGGGTTATGAGCCCGACGAGCTACCGAACTGCTCCATCCCGCGTTAATAGAAATGTAAAAATTAAAATGGCGGAGGAAGAGGGATTCGAACCCCCGCGAGCCGTTAAGCCCCTGTCGGTTTTCAAGACCGATCCCTTCAGCCGGACTTGGGTATTCCTCCAAAATTATATGGACCTTGCAGGACTCGAACCTGCGACCGAACGGTTATGAGCCGTTAGCTCTAACCAACTGAGCTAAAGGTCCGAATAATCATTTCTATCAACTATAAATAGTGGCGGCGGAGGGGATCGAACCCCCGACCTCACGGGTATGAACCGTACGCTCTAGCCAGCTGAGCTACGCCGCCGTAAATAAGTTGGTTGATATTAAATTAAATGGTGGAGACTAGCGGGATCGAACCGCTGACCTCCTGCGTGCAAAGCAGGCGCTCTCCCAGCTGAGCTAAGCCCCCATATAGGTATTATTTTAAGAAGTCGGGAAGACAGGATTTGAACCTGCGACCCCTTGGTCCCAAACCAAGTGCTCTACCAAGCTGAGCTACTTCCCGTAAAGCTATGGTAGCGCGCCCGATAGGAGTCGAACCCATAACCTTTTGATCCGTAGTCAAACGCTCTATCCAATTGAGCTACGGGCGCATATTTAAATCATGGTGCCGAGGACCGGAATCGAACCGGTACGGTGATCTCTCACCGCAGGATTTTAAGTCCTGTGCGTCTGCCAGTTCCGCCACCCCGGCAAAATAATGGAGCAGAAGACGGGATTCGAACCCGCGACCCCAACCTTGGCAAGGTTGTATTCTACCGCTGAACTACTTCTGCTTAATGCGGGTGAAGGGAGTCGAACCCCCACGCCGTAAGGCGCTAGATCCTAAGTCTAGTGCGTCTGCCAATTCCGCCACACCCGCATAAATGGTGAGCCATAGAGGATTCGAACCTCTGACCCTCTGATTAAAAGTCAGATGCTCTACCAACTGAGCTAATGGCTCTCACATGGTGCCGGCCAGAGGACTTGAACCCCCAACCTACTGATTACAAGTCAGTTGCTCTACCAATTGAGCTAGGCCGGCTATTAAAATGGTGGAGAATGACGGGTTCGAACCGCCGACCCTCTGCTTGTAAGGCAGATGCTCTCCCAGCTGAGCTAATTCTCCAATATGTAAGCTTGGCAACGTCCTACTCTCGCGGAACGTAAGTCCGACTACCATCGGCGCTAAAGAGCTTAACTTCTGTGTTCGGCATGGGAACAGGTGTGGCCTCT
>NZ_PPQF01000093.1 GCF_002901865.1 Staphylococcus agnetis | reverse complement strand
ATTCAAATGTTAAAAACATTAATAATTTTAACAATAGTGTGGGTTGTCTACAGTCTGTTTAAATTAATATATATAAGTATGTGTAAAGTGTTAAAAAAGTTTAAGTACTTTCAAAATAATAATATGGTTCAAAATGGTTTATTAAGTGCAAATCAAAAATTTAATGTTGGAGATATCGTTATGATAGTTCTCATGACATATATGATATATAAAGCTATTTAAAATAAACAACGATGAAAAGGCAAAAGGTGAAGAAAATGAAGAAAGCAATTTTTGATTGGACCATTTCAGTCTTATTAGTAATTCTAACAGTATTTTTGGTGATGAAATTTTTATTCGTCACATATAACGTAAGCGGTTTGTCAATGTATCCTACATTTAATGACAAAGATAGAGTGATTGTTAGTAAAATCTCTAAAACATTCAATCATATCGAACGTGGTGATGTAATCGTCTTTCATCAACGACAAAACCAAGATTTTATTAAAAGGGTAATTGCGAAAGAAGGGGATACAGTAGCATATAAAAATGATGTACTGTATATCAATAATAAAGAAGTTAACGAACCTTATTTACGTTCTAACAAAATAAATAAAATGGGAATCCAATTAACGAATGATTTTTCATTAAAAGATATTAATGGCACAAAGGGAGGAACTATTCCCAAAGATCATTTTTTAGTGCTCGGTGATAACCGAGAAAACAGTGTGGACAGTAGAGACAAAAGTGTAGGATTGATTCAAAATGATCAAATTGTAGGTAAAGTTATTTTGAGATTTTTACCTTTAGATGCATGGCGGCATAATTTCACTTAATCAAGCACTGAAGTCTGTAATAGCGAAAAAGAAAGTTTTAATAAGAGAGCCTTAATTATTTTATATGAATAACGATAATTTGTAGTTCGCGTTTTAGTAATGCTTAATCAAATTTATATTGCTCTTTTGCTAATTTTCTGATTATAATAAGTTTATTAGGAAAAGGGGGATATATTATGAAGTTTAAGGGTTTAACAATGAAGATTGTCATTGCCTTAATTTTGGGGATAGCATTGGGGTCACTTTTTAATTTTTTTGAAGGCCAACAATGGGTTAAGTTTATAGATAAATATTTTCTAAATGTAATCGGACAAATTTTCTTGAATTTAATTTTCATGCTTGTTGTACCAGTCGTATTTGTATCAATTGTACTTGGTGTAATTGGTGTGGGTGATCCTAAATTATTAGGTGGCATCGGATTAAAAACGATGGTATTCTTTTTAACAACGACAGCACTAGCAATTACGTTAGCAATGGTTTTAGCATTAATCGTTAAACCAGGTGCGGGCCATTCTGATTTATTGAAGAGCGAAGAAGTTGCGACGTATCAAAAGCAATTAGACAGTCAAAAAGCTGGTGCTGACTCACCAATGAATCAAACTTTTGATCAAACTTTAATCAATTTCTTCCCGAAAAATGCAGTACAAGCTATGACGGAAGGAAATATGCTTCAAATCATCACATTTGCTATCTTTATCGGTATCGGAATTATGATGGTGGGTGAAAAAGGTAAAATTGTACATAAATTCTTTGAACAATTTAATGAAGTGCTGATGTACATTATTTCAATGATAATGAATGTATTCGCGCCAATCGGTACATTTGGTTTGGTCGCACATGCCTTTACTGAAGCAGGGTTTGGTGCAATACGACAACTTGGATTGTACTTTGTAGTCGTTCTCGCTGCATTATTCATTCATTTCTTTGTTGTATATGGTGGTGCGATTAAATTCTTAGCTCGTAAAAGTCCAATGGAATTTTTCAAAGGTTTTTTACCAGCAATTACGGTAGGATTTGGTGGCTCAAGCTCAAATGCCGCATTACCTGTCTCGATGGAATGTACAAAACGTATGGGTGTACGTCCTGAAATTGCGTCCTTTGTACAACCTCTAGGTGCAACAATTAACATGGACGGTACAGCAATCATGCAAGGTGTTGCGACGATATTCATTGCCCAGTTAATGGGTGCAGATTTAACATTACTTCAATTAATTACCGTAGTTGCAATTGCAGTTATTGCGTCTGTAGGTACTGCTGGTGTTCCTGGAGTAGGTCTTATCATGTTAGCGATGGTTTTAACAGCTGTTGGGTTAAATCCTGCTGCAATAGGTATCATTTTAGGTATTGATCGCTTGTTAGATATGACTCGTACAGCGGTTAACATCACAGGTGATGCAGCATGTGCAGTAATTTTATCAGAACGTGAAGGACGAAAATTAAAAGGTAATATGCATGTAGAATAATAAATATAGTAAACGCGTTGTCTCACATAGAGATAACGCGTTTTTTACTTATTAAACCGATGAATAAGCCATTTATATAATAGAGACATCAAAGAAAATACAACTAAGGGTAATAGACAATAGGCAGTTACAACCAATGGATGAGCAGTCACCTTAAAAATAACGAAATACAATAGGAATAAAAAGATAGAAATTAACAAGCCAACCAAAGGTAAATAATGAAAATAAATGTTTAAATTTCTTAAAAATTGATGATTCAATGTAACCGCCTCCACTCATTTTTGGTGATATATTATGTAAGATTACACGTGAAGTTCGTAAAAACTCTTAAATTAATGCAAGGTTTAATTAATAATTAAGGTATATTTTAGGTTATTTGGAGATATAACTCAATGTTAAACCGGAGTTAAGTTACATTTAATATTTAGGCATTGTAAAACATATTTCTGCATCATATACTTACTCAGGTGTAAATAGCTAAGTGCAAAAACTACTTTACTCAAAGTAGTTCTTTTTTTTTTGCATTTTTGTATCTACATAAAACTAAATGAACTTACAAGGAGACATTTTTATGATAAATAAACAAAGGTATGGAATTAGAAAATATAAAATAGGTGCAGCTTCAATTGCATTGGGGACAATGGTCGTTATTGGCGTCAGTGAAAACAACGAAGCACATGCATCTGAAATACAAATGCAACATTCAAGTAATGAATCTTCAGAAAGCAATGTGCAGAACAATGCAGAACCACAACAACATAATGCTCCTGTAGAAACTTTAAAAGAAACACTTGTAGATACAAATCAAAAAATAAATGATGAACAAATACAGCAACCTATTCAACAAAATGAAGAAGAATGTTCAATCAGAAGAAATAGCTGAAAGAACAGAAACAATCATTCAAGATATAAATAGTAATACTTCTAAGCAAGAAGTAGATAAAAATAAAAAGGTTGTTATCCCTGAGCCTGAAACGACAACTGAAATTAATCAACCTAATGCTGTTACAGCACCTAAAGTAAATAGTGTTGACAAAATTAGAAGTTCTAATAATTTACAACGAACTGCTTTAAATGTAAATAAAGATGCTGGTAAAGATGTTTCTGAAGAAGTAGAAGTTATTAAAAGAACAATAACTACTAAGGATAAAAGTAAAAAAGTAAATCCTCACCAAGCTGGACGAATTACGGTTGATTATGAATTAATAATAGGTGATGATATCAAAAAAGATGATTATTTTGATATTAAGTTTAGTGAAAATGTAGATACTAATGGAGTTGGTTCTTATAAGGAGATGCCTGAAATAAAAGATGGTGGTCACGTTATAGCAACTAGTATTAGAATGAGCAATGGAGACGTTCGATATAAATTTACGGAATATGTAATTGGAACTGAATAGGTCAAAGTTAAATTAAGTATCAATCTATTTTTCAAAACCTCAGTTGTATTAAAAGGCAGTAAGCAAAAAGTTACATCTACAATTGGTGATAATTCGATTGACAATGAATTTGATGTTGAGTATTTAAAAGAAAAAAAGATAAAAATATGTCAATTAACGGAAACATTGATAAACTTGACAAAGAAAACGGTAACATTACACACGTAACTTCTGTTAACACAGATAGTAAAAATTTAAATCATGTAGTAATTACTGGGAAACTTAGTGTAGGAGAAGTTAGTAAAAATAATATACCAAAAATAACAATTTATGAGTATACTGGAAGCGGAGCCTTATCTGAAAGTGGCTATTTTAATGAAAAAGATGGTAATTTTAAAGACGTGACTGCTTTAGTTAATGCAGCAAATGTAATAAGTTTGAATGAAAATGGATCTTTCACTATTTTTATTCAAAGCTTGAATAGTAAACCTTATATAATTAAATATGAAGCAAAGTATGATATAAAATCGCAAAATTTAAATTTTCAAACTCAAATGTGTATAAATTACGACCTTAATTGGCTAACTTTAAATAATGAAGTAGAGTTTTATAAAAATAGTGCTTCAGGAGCAGGTAAATTTATTCCTATTATAGATGGTGGAAGAGTTGTGGATATAACTACTGATTCACCAATTATTGTAAAAGGTGAAAATAATGTTGATTTTGAATTTGAAATTGAAGAAACTATCGTTGAGAGCATTATAGGTAATAATAATGATGGTATTTTAGAAATAATAGAGGATAGTAAGCCCGATGTTATTAC
>NZ_PPQF01000092.1 GCF_002901865.1 Staphylococcus agnetis | reverse complement strand
ATAACCGAATAATATAGTAACATGTAACAAGTTACATAATTTCAGGTCGCCATGATGATTCTATTGATTTCTCTAATTTTAATTTTTGTTCTTTTTTCGCTAGCTTGATTCTGTGTATACATTTCAAAGTTGTTCACCTTTGCTATCTCTTGTAAGATCCTCTATGTTTATTCTGTTTTCTTCATATTTTGAGATTTTATTTTCTCTTATAGACATTCCCTCTGATCTCTACATCAATGGCAAGTACTACAAGTTCATCATTTTGAATTTCCGCTATAATTCTATATTTTCCAACTCTATACCTACAAGGAATAGATAATTCTCCTTGTAAGGCTTTATCATGCAATCTTGGGTTATCAGAATTATGAACATTATTATATAATCATTTCAATAAAATGTTTCTTGTCGGTTTATCTATTTTACTTAAGGTTTTGTTTGTTTTTTTACTGATTTTCAATGAATATTTCATTTTACATCCCACTGTTTCATTACATCTTCAATGTCTATAGGTTCTTGGTGTGTCTCACGATACTCTATTAATGATTCACCTATTTCTATATGTTTTCACCCAAAGTAACGGTAAAAATATTTTACAACACACTTGTAACACTTTTGTATTACAAGTTGAATCATTACACTTCTACTTTTCTATCGTTTTACTGTGTATGCTTTAATAGAAAAAAACTTTTCAGGATCATGAGTACAAGCTAAATAGATAAAACTGAAGTATTCTCTAATGATGTAGGTCTTAGAGCTATGGAAATGCATAGTATTTCTCGGAATAATAAAACTATACTAAGGCGCATATTTATTTGAAAGTATGATGATAGTGAGTAATACAAATATAAACAGAAAAGAGAATTTATAGGCTCTATAAAGAAAAATTAAATGAAGCGTAAATATGAATAAGATAATTAGGATGCGTGGACTTAATAGAACATTAAAAAAGATAGCTACGAAAGTTGTGCGTATATCAGGCTTTGCTCTAGGATCTTTTATTTGAGAGAGCCTTTCATTAGTTAGTTAACTAATGATGAATCTATTATTTAACAAATAATAGATTCAAGGTATTACTTACGATGGTATTCAAGGTATTACTTACGATGGTATTCAAGGTATTACTTACGATGGTATTCAAGGTATTACTTACGATGGTAT
>NZ_PPQF01000091.1 GCF_002901865.1 Staphylococcus agnetis | reverse complement strand
AGGAGGCTTGCCAGAGAATTATCATGGACATGATAACAGATAGCAGACCATCATAAGAGGTGTCATACATTGATATGGCGCCTTTTTTGTTGCGTTCGGAGATGAAAAATAGTAGTGGTTTTAATTGCTGCACTTTTACTTTTGATTTACGGAGTATATCGTAACGCTTAACTTTCTCATTTAGGTTGCACATTTATGCGGAGAAAATTTATTGATCAATGAGGAGAACCCTTAATTAAACTTATAGATGAATGTCTACATAGTATGAGCTATTAAGACCACTATTCGACAAGTCTAGTTAAGGATTCAGAGGCTTGTTATAAATAAAGCAATATTGCTATTTTGATTTCTTATTGTTTATAAATCTGACTATTAGACTTATAAGTGCAAGTATGATGATTAAGAATAACATAAAGATATTTATTGCTGTTTTAAGATTCTCATCATTTAAAAATATTGAACTTATAATTATGATTAAAGAGATTATTATTAAAAAGAGTGTTATAAAATTATACATTTTATTCATAGATTATCCCCCCCATCTATATTTTGGTGTCATAATTGCATAATATGTATAAAAATACAATAATATTATTATACATATTGATGGAAATAGCTATCATAATATAATATTGAATCAGTTAAAAAAATTACATACAATAAACTTAAGTATAATATAATCAATATAAAGGAGAGTTAAATTATGCAGTCAAAAAAAATTATTATGTATATTTTATCCTTAGTATTAACAATTAGTATTACTTCCGTGCCCTTTACACAAGCGAAAACAGCTAATGCTCAAAACTTAGCTGTTCCAAGTAAAGAAGAAGTTGATAAAACAGCAGAAATGATAAAATTTATTTATGAAGAAGCATCAACAAAGGATGATTCAGGAAACATTATAGATATTAATATAAATAAAATAGAAAGCAAATATCAAAAATCAAAAGAATTAGAGGTATTAAAAAAGGAAATAAATATGACTGAAACAGCAATGACACCTAGAGCTTTTAACGATAAAAAATTCGGAAGTTGTATTAAAAGTGCTGTTGCAGATCAATTTGGGGTTGGTGTTGTAACTGCGATCATGGAAGGTGGATTTTACGCATATATGAAAAAGAAAGCTTATAAAGAAGCCGCAAAATTATTGTTAAAATTTGCTGTAGGTTCTAATATAGTAGGTCTTTCAGCTTTTGCAGCTTATTATGGTGGCAAATGTGCAGCCTATGCAAATAGTTAAAACATATTGAAAGGACTTCTCTATGAGGATATTAAAAAAAATATTTATTCTAATTTACGTTCTAAATCCTATAACTTATTTAACTGTATATAGTATTTTTACTTTAATAAGACAAGGCCATCTTCTCATAGCTATAAATGATGTGTTGCCAATGGTCGCTATATACTATTTGATTACTAGCGTACTATCTGCTATGTTTTTTGAAAAAATTATACAAAAAATAAAAAATGCTGATGAGAAATCATAGGTATATAATTTTCTGTTCTATTTACAAATTTAAAAAACAAACCATTAATCTTATGTTTGAAATAATGCTTCGCACCAACTTGATATCATGGTGCTACTTGATAATAAGGGTAACTACTCCCGGAGGGAATAGTTACCCTTAAAGCTTTGATATGACTAGCTAAAGTAAATAAGTTTGAGAAAAAACAAGTTGTTTTTGTGTATTTTAACAAAGAGTCTGAGATGTTATTAGAAGCAAGCCCTATCATAGTAGAGGATAGAGTTAAAAGACCAGATGCTGAACCGCTTCTAGACCTTTTAACACCGATCAAAAGCGCAGGATTAGAGTATTTTCAAAGCAGAAATAAAAATTCACACTCATACGATTTGAGTGCAGCA
>NZ_PPQF01000090.1 GCF_002901865.1 Staphylococcus agnetis | reverse complement strand
AGTTGGCTGATCTTTTCAGCGCCCTTACAAGGGCTGGTCAGTAACAGAGGCTTTCAGCCGCAGAACAAACCACCCGTTCACACGGGTGGTTTTGATTTACAATTTAAGTAAAGAAAGGCTTTATCAATGATATTAACCTTTTAAAACTTTAGAAATACGAGGATATAGAAGTAAAAATATAATTGAAATTAATAAACCTTTGATTAAATTAAATGGGATAATTCCAGCGGTAATGATCACCTTCAAATTATGAACAATATCCGTTAGATTCATAATTAAGCCATACAATGGTAAAAGTACAAAATAATTCATTACGCTTAAAACCATTGTCATCACAATTGTTGCAACGACTAACCCTAGAATTAAAGCACGTTGAGTACGGGATTTTTTGTAAATCACGTAACTCGTTAATAAGAAACTACATCCTGCTAAAAAGTTAGCTACTGGTCCCACTGGGTCACTCATATTAAAGAAAAAGTTGAGTAGATTTTTAATTAATTCTACTAGAATACCTGCGACAGGACCAAATAAAAATGTTGCTATGAGTGCAGGGATATCACTAAAGTCAATCGTTAAATACGGTGGTAAAAATGGTAATGGGAATTTTAAAAACATTAATACAAATGCTATGGCGCTTAACATTCCCACGATAATCATACGTCTCGTTTGACGTTGTTTCATAATGGTCCCCCCTTTACTGATTAGAATTTCGAAGTGTTTGAAATTGATTATAAACTATTTTGAAAGCATGTGTAATGATGATACTTGGTTTAAGTCCCTGAATGACAAATGGAAAATATTATACTTGTCTTTTTGGTAACTTTATTTTAAATTGTGTTCCGATATTCACTTTACTCATAACGGAAATATGCCCGCCATGCGCTTCTACAATCATGCGTGTAATAAACAATCCTAATCCTGTCCCTTGTTTGCCACGCTTTCTTGACGCATCAACTTTATAAAAGCGTTCGAACACTTTCTCAAGGTGTTCTGGAGAAATTCCGACACCCGTATCTGACACAGTTAAAATATAATCAGTTTCTGTTTCTGATGCTGAAATAGAAATGCGGTCACCTGGCTTCGTATGTCTTGCGGCATTGTCGACTAAATTTGTTAAAACTTGTTCCATACGATCAAAATCGTAATGCCAATTGTGTGTCATAATGCCATCCATTTGAAAGTTTAAAGTTAAACCTAAATCTAATGCTTCTTGTTTATATTTAATTGCCATCTTTTGAATTAAATCTTTCATCGGTTGTTCTGTTTTGCTCACTGTTACGCCTTCTGCATCAATTCTCGCGACATCTAGTAATTCATTAACAAGTCGAGATAGACGTCTTGATTCGTCTAAGACAATAAGTAGAAACTCTTTGATTTCGTCAGGCTCAGTAACGACACCATCCACAATAGACTCCGTATAACCTTGTAATAACGAGATAGGTGTACGTAACTCATGTGAAACACTTGCAATGAAATCTTTTTTAACTTGATCCATATGGTGTTCATTGGTCATATCACGCATCACGACCACTAAACCACTTTCTCCTGTTGGTTGAATGCGTTCGATATAACTCATAATGATGACAAAATAGCGTTTATTAATCTCATATTCTTCGTATTCTGTACGTCTCGTTTTGAAAGTTTGATTCGCTTGAGCGTCATATTTTGCTTTGAGTTCTTTTGGCATTTCTTGTAATAAGTTTGTAGCCAGTTGATTTGATAAAATGATTTCTCGACGGTGGTTCATCCCGAGAACCCCTTCGACCATCGCATCAATTAAAGTGTCACGAATATTTTTAGACGTTGTGATCGCATCGATATGCGTTTGAATATTACGACTCATTTTATTAAACGTCATTGCTAATGCACCAATTTCATCTTTTGTTTGAACGGGTACACGTTTCGCATAATTACCTCTCGCTACTTCTCTAGCTTGGTTTTTCAATTCTCTTAATGGATTTGTAATTCTTGTAGATAAAAAGAATGCGAATACCGTTGAAATGCCCAAGAAAATGAGTGCTGTAATTAATATAATAATTGTGATGACATTGTTCGTGTCTTCAATACTTTTTAAATCTTGATAAATAAATACTGCCGATGCTTGACCTTTATAATCTTTCGATGGATATCCAAGTAATACGTAAGTACGATCGATGCCTTTAACGTTAACCGTGACATGTTGAAGCACCGATTTTTTCTCAGAGAGTACTTTGTCAAACGCTTTATTCTCTTTGATTTCCTCAAGCATTTTTTCTTTGATTGAGTTCGAATCTTTTAAATTAACAAAGTCAGGTATGATGATTAATCCTTTATTTTTTTCCAACATAATATCACTTTGTCGAATGGCACTTTGTCTATCTTTACTTTCATCTAACACTTGATTAATACTTTTCGCATTTTCAAATAGTGTATTTTCAGTTTGTTGCGTGAAATAATACTGCATAAAGGTAATGAGTGCTGCACTCAATAAAATTAAAACTGTCGTTACTATTAATAAAATAGTTAACCACAGTTTTATGACCACATTATTCAGGCGCTTCATTATTTTCATTGACTTCAAATTTATAGCCAACGCCCCAAACTGTTTGAATCATTTGCGCAGCATCACTTGATACACGATTGAGCTTTTCACGCAAACGCTTCACATGTGTATCTACAGTTCTTAAGTCACCATAAAATTCATAATGCCAAACTTCTTTTAATAATTGTTCACGATCAAACACTTTATTCGGTGTTTTGGCTAAGTATATTAACAATTCATATTCTTTCGGAGTTAAATTAACAGGTGTTTCATCCGCTAAAACTTTATGCGCATCGTTATCGATTGTCAAGTGTTTAAATGAAATCACGTCACGCGCATGTGGCTCATTATGATCAGTGAGTTGAGATTGCGTGCGACGTAATAATGCCTTAACACGTAATACCACTTCTCTAGGTGAAAATGGCTTGACGATATAATCGTCTGCACCAGATTCAAAGCCTTCAACACGGTTATTTTCTTCACCTTTAGCTGTCAACATGATAATAGGTGTTTCTTTCGTTTCGCGTAACATTGTAGCGACTTCTATACCATCTCGCTTAGGTAACATTAAATCTAGTAAGATACACGCGTAATCATGCGCTTGCGCGAGCTGGAGTGCTTCTTCACCATCTGTAGCTTCAACGACTTGATAGCCTTCTCTTTCAAGATATATTTTTAATAATTTTCTGATACGTTCTTCATCATCCACGACTAAAATTTCGTTAGTCATTATGACATACCTCCCACGCCTACTTACAATTCATTCCTATGCCTAGTATAGCATATGGAATGTTTAAATAGATAATCAAACAATAATACTAAGATTATAATAAGCTAGATTTCAAATTTTGTGCAATTTATTTGGTGGAGCCTTGATTAGCGAGTTGGCGCAACGTTTTAACCTCATGAGGGGATAATACGCGCCCTTCACCAGCACCTAAGCCTTTTAAATCAAGAGGACCAAATGAAACGCGAGAAAGTTTGGTCACTTTAAAACCAAAGTGTTCAAACATACGGCGCACTTGTCGATTTCGTCCCTCAGTAATGGTAATTTCAATGAGTGACGTGTTTTTTGTTTTGTCCTGTTTTTTCACTTTAACTTTAGCGGGTTGTGTCATACCATCTTCGAGTTGAATACCACTTTCTAAAGCTTTTACTTGTTCACGTAAAATATAACCCTCAATTTTAGCAATATACGTTTTAGGAATTTTATATCTCGGATGGGTCATTAAATTCGTAAATTCCCCATCGTTAGTTAATAATAGAACGCCTGACGTATCATAATCTAAACGTCCAACTGGGTAAATGCGCGTATCAAGGTCGTCAAAGTAATCTGTAACAACTTTTCTTCCTCTGTCATCTGATACACTCGTAATCACTTGAGTCGGTTTGTAAAACAAAATGTATAACTTATCCTCAAGTTCTAATGGAATACCTTCGACACTTACGCGGTCTGAAGGGCTTACTTTCGTCCCAAGTTCTGTGACGACTTTGCCATTGACCTCTACTTTGCCTTCAAGAATTAATGTTTCAGCTTTACGTCTAGATGTATAACCGCTGTTCGCGATACGTTTTTGTAATCGTTCAAATTGTGTCATTCTGTTGCTCCTTTCTGATTTACGAGCTCACTAAAAAAGTTTTCTATTTCTTCTTCATCTTCATCTGTTGTAGGTAGCGCATCTAAAGATTTCAAACCAAAGACATTTAAAAATAAATCTGTTGTATATAAATGTTGACCACGTGTTTCCGGGTGCTGTTTGGGTTCAATTAATCCTTTAGCTATTAATGTTTTCACAGGCCCATCTGAATTAATACCACGAATCATTTCAATATCGCTTCGAGTCATAGGTTGATTGTAAGCGATAATTGCGAGGACCTCCATAGCAGCTTGTGAGAGCTTAGCTTTTCCTTTATTGACAATCAGCGCTTCTATGTATGGTTCCGCTTCTTCAACAGTCGTTAAAACCAATGTTTCTCCGAATTGTTGTAAAGTTAACCCATCAATATGAAAGTGATCTATATATGCCGCTAATTGCGTATCATTAACTTCTAAAATATCAGCCAATTGTTTACGTTCAATGCCATCTTCCCCTACAGTATACAAGATGGCTGTCATGATTTCGTTATGATTTAAAGTCATAATTGACTCCTTTAGTAATATTAAAATTGTGGAAAGCTTCTGTTTGTTGGATTTGTATCATGCCTGTTTTAGCCATTTCGAGTAATGCTAAAAAATGTGTCACAACATGTTCTATCGTTTCATTAAATGTAAATAAGTCAAAAAATGTAATGGATTGCTGTTGTTGTAATTTTGAATGAATATGTGCTGTAGATTGTTGAATGGTATACGTTTCTTTTCTAATTTGAACTTGAGTTGGTTTTTTTAACGCAACACGTGTTTTCATTTTCTGATAGGCCACAATTAATTCGGTTAAGTCGATGGTTGTGTCCTCTGACAAACGTTCTGATTTTTCATAATGAGATAAATCAGACGGCGTTTTCGTATATAAATGCGCACGTGCTTCTTTCTTTGAATCTAATAACGATGCATATGCTTTAAAATTTTGATACTCAATCAATTTCTCTACAAGTTCTTCTCGTGGATCCTCTTCATCTGCATCACTTTGTTCTATGTCAGGCAATAACATGCGACTTTTAATCATTAAAAGTTCGCTCGCTACAACTAAATACTCACTTGCAACGTTAATTTCAAGCTGATTCATCGCATGAATATATTGCATATATTGCTCTGTTAATGCTTTCATCGGAATATCATAAATATCGATTTCAAATTCTTTAATTAAATGGAGTAATAAATCTAAAGGACCATTAAAGGCGTCTAATTTCACCTCATACATGCGCGTTTGCCTCATTTCTTATTGCAAGTTGGATGCATTGTATCCGAAAGTATTATAGCATGTTTATGAGTAACAATAAATTTTGGAGTGATACATTTGCATCAACAACTTATGGAATTTTATGTACAATTTCATCAAAAACAACATTATTTCTTATGCCACGATATATTAGAAGAAGCATGGAAAGCACAACCCACATTTTCAAAAGATGATCCTGTAGTGGCGCTGATTCTTTTAGCAACCGCATGTTATCATCATCGTAGAGGCAATTTTAAAGGTGCGCATCGTTCATATAAAAAAGCGTTAACTGTTTGTCGTCATCATGATAAATTAACGTATCAAGCTTTAGGTGTAGATTATCATCAATTTGAAAATGAATTGCGGCAATTGATTGAAAGCACTGAACAAAAAGAACGCTATACCCCTATTGTTATCCCATTAACAGCAGAGATGACGCAAAATATTTTACATCACTATCCTAATTATCATCTGTTAAAGACAGTCATATCGTCACCTTATATTTTACATCATCATAAATTACGTAATCGCGATGATGTGATCGAAGCGCGCGCGCGTGCATTGCAAAATAAAAAACGTTAGCTTAAAAAATAAGTTAACGTTTAAGCACGTGGATGAAATGCTTGATACATTTTTCTGATTTGGGTTTTCGAGACATGCGTATATAATTGTGTCGTAGAAATATCAGAATGACCGAGCATTTCTTGCACAGCTCGTAAATCTGCCCCATTTTCAAGTAAATGTGTTGCAAATGAATGTCTTAACGTATGAGGAGTGAGCCGTTTTTGAATGCCAGCTTTTTGGCCTGTTTGTTTAATCATTTTCCATATCCCTTGACGTGTTAATGGCTTGCCATGCATATTTAGAAACAATGTATGCGTAACATGTTTTTTTAACAATTGAGGGCGTACGGTTTCTATATATTTTTGAAGAAAATC
Organism: Staphylococcus agnetis; assembly: GCF_002901865.1. Lineage (GTDB taxonomy): Bacteria > Bacillota > Bacilli > Staphylococcales > Staphylococcaceae > Staphylococcus > Staphylococcus agnetis. The sequence continues at coordinate 6,879 of NZ_PPQF01000090.1, read as the reverse complement.
AATTACCGTTTCACCTAACGGGACAATGCGCTCTTTATTCCCTTTACCAAAAACTCTAACAAAGCCCATCATCAAATTAATATCCTCAACTTCAATACTTATCAATTCCGACACACGCATACCCGTCGCATATAAAAGTTCTAACATTGTACGGTCTCGATAGCCATTGTTTTTAGAAATGTCGGGCGTACAAAGCAATAAATCAATTTCTTCTATAGATAATACATCAGGTAATTTACGTTCGTATTTCGGTGTTTCAATTAGAACGGTTGGATCATTCGATGCGTATTTTTCACGTAAGGCAAATTGATGAAAGCTTCTAATTGTAGAGGTGAATCGTGCAATTGATTTAGTAGATCGCCCTTCATCATGTAAGACGCCGAACCATTGTTGTAACGTCTGACGGTCTACGAAATCTAAATGCGTGATTTTACGCTCTTGTAAATAATTTAAATAATGATTTAAATCTCGTCGATATGCTGCGATTGTATTTTCAGACAATCCTTTTTCAAGTTGTATAAATTTTAAATATTCATCGACAACGTCTTGCATTCAATCACCTTCATTTCATTATCAAAGTTGAGTGATTTATTTCGATTTATTTTTGTTTTGACATGTGTTACAGATGCCATGAAATGTTAGGCGATGGTCTAAAATTTTAAAATTAAATTCTCGTTCCACACGTTCTTCTACTTGTGGTAATAAATCTTCATCGATTTCATCTACACGACCACACTCCATACAAACTAAATGATGATGGAAGTGTTCAGACCCTTCTTTACGTAAGTCAAAGCGTGCCACACCGTCACCAAAACTCACTTTATCGACAACTTTTAAGTCAGCTAAAAGTTCTAATGTACGGTAAACGGTAGCCAACCCTATTTCTGGTGCTTTTTCTTTAACTTTTAAGTAAACGTCCTCCGCGCTTAAATGGTCTGCCTCGTTTTCAATTAATACTCTTACAGTCGCTTCCCTTTGCGGTGTAAGTTTATATGAAGATTGTTGTAATTGTTGCTTCACGCGATTTAATCGTTCTTCCACGGAAGCTTCACCCCTCTACTGAAATTTAAAATCATTATAATGTGTATGAATTACTTGTATTAAATTAACAGTAATTGAGAAAAAAAGCAACCCTTTAGAACAGTTATTTAGAATGATTATAATTTGATAATAGATATTGAAATGCGATTAATGTTTTGGCATCCTTGATTTGACGATGTTTAACTGCTTTTTCAACCTCGTCTAAGGTATAATAGATTTTCTCAACAAATTCATCTTCATCTAATTGCATTTGACCTTTTTCTAAATGGCTCGCAAAATAAATTGAAATGAGTTCATTGGTAAAACCAGGCGCTCCATACACTTCACCTATGAGTTTAAGTTCGTCTGCAATGTAGCCTGTTTCTTCTTCAAGTTCTCTTTTAGCAGCGTTGATGCGACTTTCATTAGGTTCTAATTTACCAGCGGGAATTTCTAATAACGTATCTTCTAATGCTTTACGATACTGTTTAACCAAAATTACTTTCTGATCAGGCGTTAAAGCGCATATCGCAACTGCACCGTTATGTTTTACAACTTCTCGGTAGGATGTTTCTTGATTAGGAAGTTCTACTAAATGTTTTTCAACTGTAATGATTTTACCTTCATACAGCGTTTCTTTAGAAAGCGTTTTTTCCTCAAATGACATGATAGGTCTCTCCTTTTCATTTATCCCGTAGGTTTGCTATGATGAATATGATTAAATTTTAACGGAAGGTGTGTACCTATGCAAAAGAATACTTTAAAAAGTGGTCTTCAATTGTCAGAATTAGGACTCGGTTGTATGAGTCTTGGAACAGATTTCGAACAAGCGCAAGCGATTATTGAGACAGCTTTGGAATCAGGCATCACCTATTTTGATACAGCGGATATTTATGACAAAGGGGTCAACGAGGATATTGTAGGTAAAGCCTTGAAACCTTATCAACATCGTGATGAGATTGTGATTGGTACTAAAGTAGGCAATCATTTAAAAGAAAATGGAGAAACGTACTGGGACCCTTCTAAACAATATATAAAAGAAAACGTCAAACAATCTTTAAGACGATTACAATTGGATTATCTTGATTTATATATGCTTCATGGAGGAACAATTGATGATCCGTTAGATGAAACCATTAGTGCCTTTGATGAATTGAAACAAGAAGGTCTCATTAAAGCATACGGTATTTCCTCTATTCGTCCTAACGTTATTCATTATTATTTACAACATAGTAATATAGAAACGATTATGTCTCAATTTAGTTTAATTGATAACAGACCAGAAGCCCTCTTAAAAGATATCGAGGCTAAAGGTGTGAAAGTGCTAGCAAGAGGACCTGTATTTAAAGGTTTACTAACAGATAACTATGAAAAAGCTTTAAATGAAAAGTTTGAAGATGGCATTTTTGATTATACGAATGAGGAACTTAAAGAAACAATTGAATCATTACATCACGTTGAACCTCATCTTTCAGCATTGACCTTTAATTACTTAAAATCATTTGATGCGTTAGGCTCTATCATTACCGGTGCAAGCACTCCAAAACAAATTAGAGATAATGTGAAACACTATGAGATGAATATTTCAACAGATAAAATCCAGCGTGCGCGCGAATTAGTAAAAAATTTAGAGTATGAACAACATTTAAATTAAAAAAAGAACCCCCGTTATACCACTTAGTATGTCGGGGGTTCAAATGTGTTAGCTGAGCTCAATTGTTGATATTATTTTCTTCTTTTAAAGATAAAGAAAATACCAAGTCCAATACATGTTATAACAACCCAAGTGATCCAAGATTGCATTAAAGCCTTACCTGTATTAGGTAATTCACTAATAAATTTAGGAATACCAGGCTTCGGTTGCTCGGATGTTTTCGGAGATTCTGACGGTGTATCTGGTTGTTTAGGTTTATTCGGTTTTTCTTCATTCGGTTTGTCAGGATTAACTGGTGTTGAAGGATCTTTGAATTGATTTGTAATCACTAAGTTACCCATGTCATCGTTATTGACACTTACGTTATAATGCTCAAGTTGTGTGCGCTCTTGAACAGTATAAACAATCTCTTTACCTTTAACTTTTTCATCGAGATCTTGCCACGTATATGTCCAATCATTTTTATCATTTAATGTAATAGTTTTACCTGTTGGTTTACCGTTAGCTAATAATTCTACCTCAATAGATGCCGGACGTTGTTTGTTTTTATCTTGTTGGTCGTCCCAGCGTTTAGTCACAGTTGCTGATGTTTTACCTGGCGTATACGTATTCGTAATCGTTGTGCCATCGATAGTTGTCGTATAATCATCTACATGGTCTTCAGTGACGCTGTAATGGATAGCTTTACCGTCTTCGTATTTTGGTAAATCATGGAATGCATATGTCCAATTTGAAGTGGCATCTACAGTTTTCGTATCAACTTCTTCGCCATTCTTTAATAAGTTGACTTTAATGTGTTCAGGACGTTTACCGTCTTGATTATCATGATCTTTCCAAACTTTTTCACCTTCAACTTTTGTCGTTTCAGGCGTATAAGCGTTTGTTATGATTAAGTTACCTATATTGTCATTATTAATAGTAGTATCGTAATCTTTAAGCTTTGTTGTTTCTTTTACTGTGTATTGAATGTCTTTGCCTTTTGCTTTTTCATCAAGATCTTGCCACGTGTGTGTCCAATCATTGTCAATATCTAACGTTGCTGTTTTGCCAGTTGGTTCACCGTTAGCTAAAAGTTCTACTTCAATAGACTTCGAACGTTTGCCATCTTGGTTGTTATTGTCTTCCCAATTTTTAGTCACAGTCGCCGAAGTTTTACCTGGTGTATATTTATTTGTGATTGTCGTGCCGTCAATCGTTGTAGAGTAATCTTCCACATGATCTTCAGTGACTGTGTATTGAATTTCCTCACCGTTGTCATATTTTGGTAAATCATTAAATGCGTAAGACCAATCTGAAGATGCGTCTACTGTTTTAGCATCAATTTTTTCACCATTTTTAAGTAGATTGATTGTGACAGTATCAGGACGTTTATGATCTTGATTGTCTTTATCATCCCAAACCTTTTTACCTTCGACTTTAGTTGTTTCAGGTTTGTGAGTGTTCGTTAAAATCACATTACCAATGTTGGTGTCATCAATAGTTGATGTATAGCCATTGACATTAGAAAGTTCTTTAACAGTGTACGAGATGGCTTTACCTTGGCTTTTCTCATCTAAATCTTGCCACGTATGTGTCCAGTCATTACTTTCTGATAAAGTCGCTTTTTCACCTGTCGCTTTACCATTGGTATATAATTCAACTTGAATTGAACCAGGACGTTGTCCATCTTGGTTATTTTTATCTTCCCAGTTTTTAGTAACGGTAGCTGTTGTTTTACCTGGTGTATATTTATTCGTGATAGTCGTACCATTAATCGTTGTAGAGTAATCTTCAACATGGTCTTCTGTTACCGTATAATCAATAAGTTGTCCATTTTCATACTTAGGTAAATATGAAAATGCATAACTCCAATTAGAAGTGGCATTTACTGTTTGTGAATCAACTTTTTCACCATTTTTTAATAAGTTTACAGTAACTGACTCAGGACGTTTACCGTCTTGATTGTCTTTATCATCCCAAACTTTCGTGCCGTTGACTTCAGTTGTTTCAGGTGTATATTCATTTGTGATGATTAAATTTCCTATGTTGCTGTTATCAATGGATGTTGCATAACCATTTACTTTAGAAAGTTCTTTGACGGTATATGTAATGGCTTTACCTTGAGACTTTTCATCCAAATCTTTCCAAGTGTATGACCATTCATTATCCGCATTTAATGTAGCAGTTTTGTTCGTTGACACACCATCTGCAAGAAGTTCAACTTGAATTGAGCCAGGACGTTTACCATCTTGGTTATTCTTGTCTTCCCAGTTTTTAGTGACAGTAGCAGTTGTTTTGCCAGGTGTGTATTTATTTGTAATCGTTGTGTCATTAATCGTTGTAGAATAATCATTAACATGATCTTCTGTTACAGTATATTCAATCACTTTGCCGTTGTCATATTTTGGTAAATTAGTAAATTCATACTGCCAATTTGTATCTTTAGTGACAGTTTCAGATTTTATCTTTTCACCATTAGCGAGTAAATTGACAGTTACAGAATTCGGACGTTTACCGTCTTGATCATTATTGTCATCCCAAACTTTTTTGCCTGATACAGAAGTTGTTTCGATAGGTTTTTCAGTATTCGTTACCGTTAAGCCCTCTTCTTTTTTAGTATAGCCTTCTGGTGTGGCATCGTTCCCTTGAGCATCAACTTCCTTTACATAATACACTATCGCTTTACCATCTTTATCTAATTCAGGTAAGGCATTCCATGTTACCTCAGTTGTTCCGTTTTCTAATTTTTTAATATCTGCATTAGGTACGGCAACTTCATTATTGTTCGCATCTTTTTGAAATAATTTAAAATATACAGTCGGATGAGAAGTCTTAGTACCATCCCACACTTTCTTAGCTGTTACATCTTTCGTTCTCTCTTCTGCTTTAGAGTTGTCTATTTTAATGAAGTAACCTTGCGTATCAGTATCTTTAAGTTCGAACGGATATTCCTTGTTTTTATCAAATACATAAGGTGATGGCGCTTCAATCTCTTTAATAATATATTTTCCGCTTGGCAAGTCTTTAATATTAGCAAGACCTTGCGCATCCGTAACTAATTCTCTAGGATTACTTCCATCCTCGTTAGTTAAAGTGAATTTAACATTTTGGATAGGTTGTTGTGTATCTTTATCCAACTTTTGGATTTTCAATTCCCCTTTAACAGTTCCTTGAATCCCAGCATTAGCGCTAATGTTTTGCACAGTGTAATCAAATGATTTACCTGCAACTTCTGGCTGATTGTGTTCTTGGTACCATGCCTGAGTCTTATTTACAAATTCTTTTTGAGAATCATTTGTGATTTTTGTTTTATAACTTATCGTAAAGTTATTGTACGAAGCGTAGCCTTGCGGAATTATAACATCAATAGTATTGTTTGTTTCATTAATACTTAACACGGAACCAGGATAGTACTTTTCAAAATCTGATATTACATTTTCACCCGTAAAATAGTTTGGATGTGTACCCTGCACTTGTATTGTAAGTGAACTTAGATTTAATTTTTGACCGCCCTGTATTTGGTCACTTATTCTAACTTCTTTTACAACAGCACTTTTTTCGTTGTTAATGTTAAGAAACCAACGGACATTTTCAGTATCATTCGGTAACATATCCCCTGTTTTATAGTAGAAGACACCACCAGTACCTGCTTCTCCTTTAGTAACTGATAATTCTACAGTTTTTGTACCAGAACTTATTGTACCTGTTTTAGTATCAGAGCTAGTTGTATTTGTTAAATTTCTACCTTGTACTTCAAATTCAGCAAAACCCGAGACATCGTTTAAATTATCTACATTTTGATTAAAAGTAATTGTAGCACCTTCAGGAGTAATGACTGCTTGTCCTACAACGGTACCCTTAACATCTAATGGAACAGTTTTACTATAACCTTCTATCTTAACATCTCCATAGTTTGGCCAAGTAACTTTAATTGTATCGCCGTTTTGAATTTTCCCAGCTTTGTCATTAAATTCTACTCGCACTTTCGTCTTATCTCCGTCATTTATTTGCGGAGATGATACAGACAAACTTGTTACATTTCTAGAAGAAATGTCACTGGCTGCGGTAACGTTACTAGTATGAAATATTGGTGCTAAAACATTTAATAATAATACAAAGACCATAAAAACCAATATTTTTCTGTTCATCATATTCCCCCATTTTTCAAAATATTTAGTAATACAAATATTACTAACCAAATTATATACTATACTACTAAATAAAGG
>NZ_PPQF01000089.1 GCF_002901865.1 Staphylococcus agnetis | reverse complement strand
ATGTTATAATTAAAATAAAAAACATAAAATAAAAGTGATGTTTTTTAACGTGAGGTGTAGGAAGGTGAAACACAAAACCAAGATGACTTTGATAAAACCATGGTTGAGTTAGGATGGTTAGATTTAATATTTTTAATCCCGTCTATGTTTATTTTCAGTGTTTTACCATCTGATACGATATGGGATATTATTTTATCTCTCATAATAATAATTTTCTTCTCCATTGGCGTCGCTGTTACATTTCAGTGGTTGTATCAACGTTTTAAAAATAGGAAAAAATAAACTTTCTAAAAGTTTAAAACACCTTTACTCCATAGCATACTCCCGCCTTAAAATGTTCTGTTAAACAAATCATTACAACATCAATAAAAAAACCGCTTAAAGCAGGGGTTGCTTTAGCGGTAAGTTTGTAAAATGCATTTTAAGATTGTCGGTTGCGACGCATTTTAACTTGAAAATGGTAAAATTCAAATATAATAATAATGATACATATTAATATGATTTTAAAGGATTCATTATGCCAACCCTTTAGCCATAAATCTATAAAAAAGATCATCACTGCAATTCCTGCAGCGCTAATATTAAAAATCCAATGTGTGCTTTGGTAAACCCCTATAACGATAAAGCAAGCTAAAATTAATGTGAGTAAAATAATAAAAAACATAATACACCTCAAAATGTATATCTATTCATTTTAAATTCATAAATTGATGTGCAATTGCATTGCATAATTTACAAATATTTTGGTTGCTTCTATTTTATTGAATAATAATATTAATAATAAGTCAATGCATTCATCTTAAACTTAAAGTTCTATAGTGCATATTTAAGGCGATACTACAAGGTATTACAACATTTAATGAAATTTGCGTTCAACTGGATGTTTTTGATTTTTGCGACAATTGTGGCTATTTATAAATTATAATGTTTCTACAAAAACGCTCTTTTCATTTTTCGGATTTTGTATTAATATGTAATTTGTGTTTCAAGAATTGTGTAGAATTGCAATTACTTGTGTGCGGATAAATTTTAGACTAGAAAGGTAGTAATAGTAATGGATAGACAAAGTTTTACTGATTTAATTCAAATGAAATTTAAAATGGTGCGTATTGAAGCGGGGTATACGCAAGATACGATGGCCCAAACAATTGGTTTATCAAAAAAGACTTTAGTACAAATTGAAAAAGAACGCGTATTACCAAACTGGACAACATGCGTATCAATTTGTTCACTTTTTAGAGATTCAGAAGTACTTAATAGTACTTTTGGTTGTGATCCACTAGAAATGGTTCAAACGATTTCTCGCGGACAATCAGCATACCCAAATTATTCTACAATTAGTGATATTTATTGGGATACAATCGATACTAAAGGCGGTTACATCTTACAAAGTAATAAAGTCAGTGAACTGTACCGAATTTTAGACACTGAGAAACAACCTGTTTTCGGTACACCAAAGTTAAGAGAAGCAGAAACTTATTTTCAACGTAATGTGAAAGAAGATCTTATTCGCGCATAAATTATATACATTTAAAAGTTGACTCTTACCCCTGAGGAGTCAACTTTTTGTTTACTTATGGGTTAAATTGGCAATGGCTAAGAACAATATGAGTATCCTGTACATAAATAGATTTAAGTAATGAAAAAATAGCGACAAGGGAGCAAGCAGTTATGAAATTCTTTCTTATTGTTGTTTTTATGACAATTATAGGCGCCATTATCGGTGGTGTGACCAATATGATTGCGATAAAAATGTTATTTCATCCATTTAAACCGTATTATATTTTCGGCAAACGCATTCCTTTCACACCAGGATTAGTTCCGAAACGACGTGAAGAAATTGCAACTAAAATAGGTGACGTTGTAGAAACACATCTCTTAACAGAAGCATTAATACGCGAGAAATTATCAAGTCAAACAATGAAAGACACGATTCAAGAAGCGGTGCAACAACAAGTGAACGCATTGCAAGATGATGATATAACGGTTCAACGTATTTTCAAACGTTTTGATATTGATGTAGTCAATAAAGGTGAAAGTTGGCTTAAAAAGGTGCTTATCGCACGTTTAACGCATCAATATTCAGAAATTGCATCCAAACGGTTTAAAGATATTTTACCTTTATCGTTAATGGAGATGTTAGATCATAAAGTGGCTCAACTCGATTCACAATTATTGATTAAAGCGCGAAAGTATATCGCTTCAGATAAGGGGTATCGAGATATTTATGAAATGTTAGATGCTTTTTTTCATGAAAAAAGTCGTATACTCTCAGTTCTATTAATGTTTATGACTAAAGATGATTTGGCTGAACGTATTCAATCTGAATTATTGCGCCTGTCAAACCACCCTAAAGCACAGCATATTATAAAAACACAAATTGTATCGGAATATGAAAACTTTAAATCATTAAAAGTTACAGATGTCATCACATTAGCACAGTTTGAAAGTCATCGTAACGGATTTGTAAATGGATTAATACGCAAGTTAAATTTATCAAAACACTCGCAGCAACCTTTAAAAGAATTAGCACCTGAGCTTATGCAATATTTAATGCATGAAGGTTCAGCTAAAGTTACAGAACTTATCATTTTTTCTCTTGCACAACGTTTAACTCGTATACTAAAAAAAGTGAATATTTCAGGAATGGTAGAAGAACAAATTAATCGATTTGATTTAGATTATATTGAACAGCTTATTTTTGACATCGCGAATAAAGAATTAAAATTAATTATGTTACTAGGATTTATATTAGGTGGAATGATTGGATTTTTCCAAGGATTGGTTGCAATTTTTGTATAACCTTTAAAAATATGGTATTGTAAGCAAGGAGTGAGATTGGTTGGTAAATCCAATCTTCTAACAAACAACTTAAGGAGAGATTCCAATGGCTGTAAATTTATATGATTACGCAAACAAATTAGAGCAAGCATTACGTGAAAGCGATGAATACAAAGCAATTAAAGATGCATATGCTAAAGTAAACGCAGATGAAAATTCAAAAAAATTATTTGATGAATTCCGCGAAACTCAATTAAGTTTCCAACAAAAACAAATGCAAGGTGAAGAAATCTCAGAAGAAGATTTACAAAAAGCGCAAGAACAAGCGCAACAAATCGAACAAGATCAAAACATCTCTGAATTAATGAATGCTGAGCAAAAAATGAGCCAAGTATTCCAAGAAATTAACCAAATCATCGTAAAACCTTTAGATGAAATTTACGCTGACTAATAAAAAATGAAAAAAACAGGAAGAATGCATCTGGTATTCTTCCTGTTTTTTTAATATTTATGAGCGTTACACAAATTCTTTGAGATATGCCTAATAACACATTTTTTCAAATCAATAGAGCGATGTTTCTTAACAGAAACTCATCACATAAATCTACAAAAATATGATAAAATAAATGAATACATAACATGTAAAAAGGCTTGTTAAAGATTCTTA
>NZ_PPQF01000009.1 GCF_002901865.1 Staphylococcus agnetis | reverse complement strand
GTTTAAGAATTACGTTATAATGAACTTATGTTTGTAGGAGGAGACGAAAGGACATGGCATTATATATTATATTAGCTATTATTATCATTATATTGGTCGGCATCGGTATCCTTTTTATGATGCGATCAAATAAAAGAACAATGATTCAAACTGCGGAAGATCGTAAAGTTAAATTGAACGACCTTACATATGATGAAAGCTTGCACAAATTAGAACGCTTAAATATGACAGGTCAAACAAAAGCTGAATACGATGCATTAAATGATTCTTGGAAATCATCTCTTAATGACTATTTAATGCCAGTTGATGAAAAAATCCATGAAGCGGAAGTGAATTTGGATAAATTTAAATTTTCACAGGCCGAAACGGATATCAAAGATGCACACGAAATGATGGATGCATATGAATCTAAACATCTTGAATTAACTGAAAAAGCGGACAAAGTACTTCAAATTCATAATGAAAGCAGTCAATTGTACGACCAAACGAAAGAAGAGCATCGTAAATTAAAACGAGAAGTATTAGCAAACCGCCATCAGTATGGTGAGGCAGCGGCGCCATTAGAAAAAGAAATTGAACAAGTGGAACCTGAACTTGCGCTATACGAAGAATTAAGAGAAGACGGTAATTATCGACAAGCACATCAACATATTAAAAATTTAAATGAAGATTTAACCTATTTAAATGAAGATATGAAAGAAATACCGGAACTTATCCGTGAAGCACAAAAAGAATTACCAGGACAATTCCAAGATCTCAAATACGGTGTGCGTGATTTAAAGGTAGAAGGTTATGACCTCGATCATGTAAAAGTGGATAGTCAACTGCAGTCATTAAAAACGGAATTAAGTTTTGTAGAACCAATGATTAGTCGTCTAGAGTTAGATGAGGCGAATAAAAAGTTGGAAGATATTAATGCGCAATTAGACGAAATGTATGACTTGATTGAACATGAAGTGAAAGCGAAGAACGCTGTAGAAGAATCTAAAGAACGTATTACTGATGATTTATTCCATGCTAAAGATATGAATTACACATTGCAAACTGAAATAGAATATGGTCGCGAAAATTATTATATCAACGAAAGTGATATTCAAAGTGTACGCCAATTTGAAAATGAAATTCAAAATTTAATTTCAGTATACGATGAAATTTTAATGGAAATGGCCAAATCATCAGTACGATATAGTGAAGTTCAAGATAATTTAAAATATATTGAAGATCATGTCGACGTGATTAATGAAAAACAACAAAAACTGCAAAATCATTTAGTCTCGTTACGAGAAGATGAAGCAGAAGCGGAAGAACATATTTTACGTGTACAAAGTAAAAAAGAAGAAATTTATCGTCGCCTTCTCGCGTCAAACCTTACTAGCGTTCCAGAACGTTTTATCATATTAAAGAATGAAATTGATTATGAAGTGCGAGAAGTAAATGAACGCTTTAGTGAACGACCAATTAATGTTCAACATTTAAAAGATAAAGTGAATAAAGTAGTGCTTCAAATGAACAAGTTCGAAGATGAAGCGAATGATGTCTTAATCAATGCAGTGTATGCAGAAAAATTAATTCAATATGGTAACCGTTATCGCAAAGATTATCATGATTTAGATAAGAGTTTAAATGAAGCTGAACGCTTATTTAAAAACAATCGTTACAAACGTTCTAGTGAAATTTCAGCACAAGCTTTGGAACGTGTGGAGCCAGGAATTTCAGATACAATTGAACAAGAAGTTATGAAACAACAAACAACATAACATATGAGGTTAGAGGTGAAGCCCAAGGTTTCACCTCTACTTTATTGTTGAAAAATTTTTATTGACCTTCTAGGGTAATTTTAAGAAAATAGCTCTTGTGTGTATCATGTTAGTTGTAAAAGTGTAGTACAATAAAACTATTCAAATTTCAATCAAGGAGTTCTTGTATGATGTTATATTTTGACAATGCTGCGACAACCGCACCAGAAGCAGACGTGTTAAATAGCTATATGAAAGTTAATCAAAAATTTTTTTATAATCCTAATAGTCCACATGCAAAAGGTATTGAGGCTGCACGCCTTTTAGATGAAGCGCGTGCCCAAATTAAACAATCTTTACAATTGAATGATGAAACCATTTTATTCACTAGTGGAGCAACAGAATCTAATAATATGGCATTAAAAGGGGCAGCATATCAAAAAAGGCCTTTTGGTAAAACAATCATAACATCTGTATTAGAGCACCCTTCAGTTTTAGAGGTGATGCGCCAACTAGAAGTAGAAGGTTTTACGTTGAAATATGTCAATGTGACAAAGCAGGGGCAAATAGATCTTGCTCATCTCAAATCACTTCTAGATAGTGACGTCATTTTAGTAACATGTATGCAAGTCAACAATATAATGGGTCAAACGCAACCCATCCAGGACATTGGACAATTGTTAGCAGACTATCCGAAAGTGCATTTTCATGTAGATGCTGTTCAAGCATTAGGTAAACAACCCATTTCAATGAGTGGAATAGATAGTTTAGCAATTAGTGGCCATAAATTTAATGGATTAAAAGGTCAAGGTTTATTAATTTTAAAAAACGCACATGCACTTCAACCTACTATACATGGTGGTGGGCAAGAATTAGGGTTACGTAGTGGAACGGTTAATCTTCCCAACAATGTCGCGCTAGCAAAAGCAGTGCGTTTAGCGATAAACAACCAAGAACAATTAGTGGCACATTTAAATCATATTAATCACAGTATTCGAACACGCCTTGAAAACTATCCTGGCATTGTGGTCAACTCACCTAAGAATGCGTCACCTCATATATTAAATATTAGTTTTCCGGGTGTACGTGGTGAGGTACTTGTTAATGCATTCTCAAAACGTGATGTTATGATTTCAACGACAAGTGCATGTTCTTCTAAACATGCAAAAATAAATGAAGTTTTAAATGCAATGCAGATAGACAAAACGAATATTTTAGGGAGTATTCGATTGTCATTTGATCATCACACGACTAATGAAGATGTGACATTGTTTTTTGAAAAGTTAAAAGAAGTATATCAAGAAGTAGAGGAGTTGCTAAGAAAATGATTTATGATCATCTTCTAGTTAGATATGGAGAATTAACATTAAAAGGGGCAAATCGTAAAACATTTGTCAGTCAATTACGTTCCAATGTAAAACGTGCGTTAATGCCTTTAAAAGGATATGAGGTTAAAGCAAATCGAGATCGTATGTATATAGAGCTTGATGAACAAGCAGATATCGATGAAATGATTTCACGTATCTCAAAAGTATACGGTGTCCATTCAATTAGTCCGGTTCTTAAAATTGAAAAAACAATGGATGCGATGTATGAACATGCACGTATATTTGCAAATGAATATCAACCAGGTGAAAGTTTTAAAATTGAAGTGAAACGTTCTGATAAACAATTCGAATATGAAACATTTGCGATTCAGCGAATGGTAGGTGGTGCGATTTTAAAACATAACGACGCGATACATGTAAATGTACGTCAGCCAGATCATGAAATTAAAATTGAAGTACGTTTAGATGCTGTTTATATGTATGATAAAGTGATTCCTGCCATAGGAGGCTTACCTGTAGGAACAGGGGGTAAAACGTTACTGATGTTGTCCGGAGGTATTGATTCTCCTGTGGCTGGCATGGAAGTTATGCGTCGTGGTGTGACAATTGAAGCAATTCATTTTCATAGCCCACCTTTTACAAGTGAAAAAGCTAAAGAAAAAGTCATTGAATTAACACGTATTATGGCCGAACGTGTAGGGACGATTAAATTGCATATCGTACCGTTTACAGAAGTACAAAAGCAAGTTCATAAAGTAGTTCATGAACGCTATACGATGACGTCAACACGTCGAATGATGATGCGTATAGCCGATAAAGTTGTACATCAAATTGGTGCCGATGCGATTGTGAATGGTGAAAATTTAGGACAAGTCGCAAGCCAAACGTTAAAGAGTATGTATGCAATTAATGCTGTCACTTCTACGCCAGTATTACGTCCCTTATTATCATTAGATAAAGAGGAAATCATTAACAAGGCAAAAGCGTTAGGCACTTTTGAAACATCTATACAACCATTTGAAGATTGTTGTACAATATTTACACCTAAAAATCCAGTAACGGAACCTCAGTTTGATAAAGTTATTAAATATGAATCAGGTTTTGATTTTGAACCGATGATTGATGAAGCTGTAAAAAATATTGAAACATTAATTATCGATAAAAATTATCGCCTTCATGATGATAAACAAAATGAATGGGATGATGATTTATTTTAGTTTGAATAAGGGGTGAAGGGGATGGAGTTAGATTTAACATTAATTTTGATTGCAATCGGTTTAGCATTTCTAGCCGCTTTTATAGATGCTGTTGTTGGCGGTGGTGGTTTAATCTTAATTCCCGGTCTACTTGCATTAGGCCTTAATCCAGCGACAGCGCTCGGAACGAATAAAATGGCAAGTACATTTGGTTCATTAACTAGTGCTTTTCGTTTTGTGCGTGCGAAGAAAGTAGATTTACCACTCGTTGGAAAACTATTTCCATTATCTTTTTTAGCAGCAGTCGGTGGTACGTCTTTAGCTGTTTTCTTACCCTCACATGTGCTCAAACCGCTTGTCATTATCATACTTACTGGCGTTTTAATATATACGTTGCTGAAAAAAGAGTGGGGGTCTGAACGTACGGTTTTAACGTTCACGCTCTTGAAATCAATCATCTTTATCCTATTAATTATGATAATAGGGTTTTATGATGGTTTTCTAGGAGGCGGCACGGGGTCATTTTTAATGTTTGCCCTACTTATCATGGGCTTTGACTTTTTAAGTGCAGCAGGAAATGCAAAAGTATTAAACTTCGCCTCAAACATAGGTTCGCTCTTCATGTTCATGTTTTTAGGACACGTCGATTACGTGCTCGGTTTAATTCTAGCGATAAGTTCGATACTAGGTTCTTATGCAGGAGCGCAATTTGCCATTCGTAAGGGCGTAAGTTATGTAAAGCTATTATTTGTCGTAGTTACATTAGTGCTCATCCTAAAAAATGCTTATGATTATGTGAACTTGTGGCTTTTCTAAATCTAGCAACTACCTTATGACAAGGTCTAAAGAATTGAGTGGTTTAGTCTACTCAATTCTTTTTGTTATATAAAATGTGCGACAACAAGGTTTTTTAATAATGTTTTTCAAAACTATGAAATAAATGATAAAATAATTGGAAAGCATTATTGATTAAAATGAAAGGGAGTTTAGTATGTCTAAAAGAATTGTAGCAATCATATTAGCTGCGGTGATTGTATTTGGTGGTATTGTCATGAGTGTAGTGACAACATTGGTTTCAAATGTTTTTAATGGCAGTTTGAATGATCTCGATCAAGCACCTACATCCGTAGTTAAAAACGGAGATCCATCTCATCAAATTGCTGAGATTGTGGTTAAAGGTGAAATCTCGGGTGAATCATCAGGTGGTTTATTTGGTGGAGGTGAAGGTTATAATCATAAATCGGCGTTGAAACAACTTGAAACAATTAAAAAAGATGATTCTATTAAAGGGGTCTTATTAGTAGTCAATTCTCCGGGTGGAAGTACATATGAAAGTGATGAATTTTATCAAAAATTAAAAGAAGTTAAAGATAAGGGTAAAAAAATCTATGTTCAAATGGAAACACTTGCCGCTTCAGGGGGGTATTATATTTCCATGCCAGCGGATAAAATTTACGCAGGTCCACAAACATTAACAGGTTCTATCGGTGTCATTATGAAAGCAAAGGATTATTCAGAGTTATTAAATAACCTTGGTATTAAAACCAATACGATTAAATCTGGCAATCATAAAGATATTTTGAGTCCAGAACGTGAAATGACCAATGAAGAACGTGAAATACTACAGTCTATAAATAAAGATAGTTTTGATCAATTTGTGAAAGTAATCAAAGAAGGACGTCATATGTCTGAAGAAAAAGTACGTAAACTTGCTGATGGCCGTATTTATAGCGCGCAACAAGCGAAAGCGAATCATTTAATTGATGAAATTGGATATAAAGAAGATGCGATAAAAGCGATGGGAAAAGAAATGAAAGTTAAAAACCCTCAAGTGATTACGTTTGATGAATCTCAACAAGGACTTGGCTCTATATTCGGAATGAAAGCGACATTAGAAAATATTCAAGCGAATTTCACTGAAATCAAACAAATTTTAAATAATAACTCGGACACGCGTCCAATGTATTTATATGAGGGGTAGGTGGTAAGCATGACAATCAATGAATACCATCATAATACATCAAATAATGTATATCATGCACACCCGCCGGCATCTACATTTTTGACGAAACATCAATATGAGTTAAATGCATTTTTCTATGCAGGATTTGGCCGTCGTTTTTTGAGTTATATCATAGACTTACTTATTTTGTGGTCAGTGTTTAATATCATTTTGAACCCTATTTTAGTGTTTACAGGGGCAGATGAATTTAAATTGTGGATATCTTATTTTAGCCTTACACATATACTGAATGCATTATTATATTTCTTATATTTCGTCTTAATGACGAAATACTTCCAACAAACACTTGGAAAAATGATTTTAGGCATCAAGGTTTATCGTAAGGACTTAAAAAAGCCACTATGGTCTGACGTTATATTTAGAGAATGGATTGGTCGCATTATATCTAACATTCTACTCGGATTACCATATTTAGCAGTGTTTTTCACACCTAAACACATTGGTGTACATGATTATTTTGCAGATACAGTTGTGATTAAGAATAAATATTTAAAATATATTCAAGAAAACGAAGGTCTATGACGTGCGAAGTCATTACATAACTCGTATAATAAAATTGACTCGGATTTATTTAAGGAGGCAATACAGTTATGGCACAAATTACATTTAAACAAAATCCTGTTACATTGTTAGGTAACGAGGTGAATGTAGGGGATCAAGCTCCAGATTTCAAAGTCGTTGATCAAGCGCTACAACAAGTTACGTTATCTCAATTTGATGGGAAGAAAAAATTATTAAATGTGGTACCATCTCTTGACACAGGTGTTTGTGATCAACAAACACGTCAATTTAATGAACAAGCGAATGATGAAGATGGCTATGTTTTAACATTATCTCTAGATTTACCATTTGCTCAAAAAAGATGGTGTGCATCAAACGGTTTAGATAATGTCATCACGTTAAGTGACTACCAATCACATTCTTTTGGTAAGGCTTATGGCGTTTTAATGGATGAACTTCAATTACTTGCACGCTCAGTTTTTGTTTTAGATGAAAACAATAAAGTAGTATATAAAGAAATTGTATCTGAAGGTACAGATTTTCCAAATTTTGAAGCAGCATTAGACGCATATCGAAAATTATCATAGTCATTAAAAACGGGTATATTTGAAGTATCTGTTTTTGAAATATTAACAACTATTAATGTAATGCATTAAGGTTGATGTATTCGGGGCGAGGACGTTCAAGTCCCACCCCTTTATTTTTTGAAAGGAAGTAAACAATGACACAACCAACTTCAATTATGGAACAACTTTTTAAAAAGTTGGATGAGACTACGAAGCAACTGAACGATGAAAATGGTCAAAGTTTTATAGAGAATTTAGGTCTTTCGATGGAACAGTTGTATACTAAAGAACGTGATGTCTTAGAACAATCTACATTACAAGATCGACGCAAAGCATTTCAATTTGCTTATTTGAGCCAATTACAAAAAGAAGAGGTGCAAGCGAACCATCAAATTACACCAGATTCAATTGGTTTGATTTTAGGATATTTAATTTCTCAATTTGAAACTGATAGTGAGGCACTTCACATCGCAGACTTAGGTAGTGGAGCAGGGCACTTAAGTGCTACTGTAAACGAAGTCATGTCTGAGAAAACATTAATGCATCATTTGGTTGAAGTGGATCCAGTTTTATCGCGCTTAAGTATACATTTAGCTAATTTTCTTGAAATTCCTTTCGATGTCTATCCTCAAGATGCACTTATGCCATTACCTTTTGAGGAGGCAGATGTAGTGATTGGAGACCTACCAATCGGGTATTACCCAGTTGATGAACGTAGTCATGAAATGAAATTAGGTTTTAAAGAAGGTCACAGCTACGCGCATCATTTGTTTATTGAACAAGCGATAACAGCACTTAAACCATCAGGTTTTGCATTTTTAGTCGTACCACGTGCACTATTTGAAGATGCCAAAGTGAAACAGTTGCAAAATTTCATTGCAACAGAAACTGAAATGCAAGCTTTCCTTCATTTACCTAAAAATTTATTTAAAAATGAACGTGCACAAAAATCATTGCTCGTTTTACAAAAGAAAGCACAGGGTATTACCCATCCTGTCGAAGTTTTACTTGCAAATATTCCAGATTTAAAACAGCCACAAAACTTTCAAAATTTCTTAAGTGAATTAAATGAATGGATGCAAAAAAATCATCCAAAAAAATAATCTGTGTCACTCTTGAAATCAAACTGTGATAATGTTTAAATAGATTTTGGATATAAAACTTATAAATATTGGAGGACGTTTACATGTCTAAGTTAATTTTAGCGATTAACGCTGGTAGCTCATCATTAAAGTTTCAATTAATTGAAATGCCTGAAGAAAAAATGATTACAAAAGGTTTAATCGAGCGCATAGGATTAAAAGATTCTATTTTCACTATCGAAGTGAACGGAGAGAAAGTAAAAGAAGTTAAAGACATTAAAGACCATGAAGAAGCTGTAAATATGATGTTAGATAGTTTACAAGCACATGGTATTATTAACGATATCAATGATATTGATGGTACAGGTCATCGTGTTGTACATGGTGGTGAACGTTTCCCTGAATCAGAGCTTGTAACAGATGATGTAGTTGCTGATATCAAAAAATTAACAGACTTAGCACCACTTCATAACCCAGCGAATTTAATGGGTATCGAAGCGTTTAGAAAACTATTACCAAACATCCCTCACGTAGCAGTTTTCGATACGTCATTCCACCAAACTATGCCTGAATCTGCATTTCTTTATAGCTTACCTTACAATTACTATAAAGATTATGGTATTCGTAAATATGGTTTCCATGGTACAAGTCATAAATATGTTTCACAACGTGCAGCAGAAATGTTAGGTAAACCTGTTGAGGAATTACGTATTATTTCTTGCCATATTGGTAATGGTGCGTCAATTGCAGCTATTGATGGTGGCGAATCTGTGGATACATCTATGGGCTTCACGCCTTTAGCAGGTGTAACAATGGGTACACGTTCAGGTAATATTGACCCTGCCCTTATTCCATTCATTATGGAAAAAACAGGTAAAACTGCAGACGAAGTATTAAATACATTGAATAAAGAGTCTGGTTTGTTAGGTATTACAGGTACATCAAGTGATTTACGTGATATTGAGGACGATGCTAGCAATGGTAATGCACGTGCGGAATTAGCACTTGAAGTCTTCGCATCTCGTATTCACAAGTATATGGGTTCATATGCGACACGTATGCATGGGGTAGATGTCATCGTCTTCACAGCAGGTGTAGGTGAGAACTCAGATGTGATTCGTGCGCGTGTATTAGAAGGATTAGAATTTATGGGCGTTTATTGGGATCCTCGTAAAAACGATGGGTTACGTGGTAAAGAAGCTGAATTGAATTACCCACATTCACCTGTAAAAGTTTTAGTAATTCCAACTAATGAAGAAGTGATGATTGCACGTGACGTTATGACTTTCGGTAATCTTTAATATATAAGTAGTGCTGCCTACCTTTAAGTAGGCAGTTTTACTATTAAAAAAGGGTGGGCATAAGCCCAACCCTTTTTTTAACATTTTGTATTAAATATTATGATCTTGTAGGAGTTCTTTTGTAGCAACTCGAGGCTCGAATGTTTCTGGAATTTGTTCTGTACGGACAACTAATACATCACATTCAGCATGACGAACAATTGCTTCTGATACAGAACCTACAATAAAGCGCTCTACAGCATTTAATCCAGAAGTACCACACATGATTAAATCAATACTGCCTTCTTCACTCGCTTTTTTAGGAATAATTGATTTAGGTGAACCGAATTCGAGTTTCGTTTCAACATGTGCCACGCCTTCTTCTTCAGCAATCTTACGATACCCATCTAATAGTTTCTCCGCAAATGATTTTGATTTCTCTGTGAAATTAGAATCATAAACTTCAAAAGAAGTATACGTACGAGAATCAATGACATTCATGATAGTAAGTTTGGCATCGTTACGTTTAGCCACTGCTACTGCTTTGTTGAAAGCCCATTCTGCTTCGTGTGAACCATCTACAGCGATTAGAATATTTTTGTACATTAACATGGCAAAAACTCCTTTCTTATTTCACTTTAATTATATCATATTTTTTGTAAATTCTGCCAATTATCATATGTTACAAAAAGAAACCAATCTTATGATTGCGCTTACATTCTACATGCGTTATCATTAGTCTTGGGAGGTGCAGGGAGAATGAAAATTGGTATTCCTAAGGAAATAAAAAATAATGAAAATCGAGTGGGGTTATCACCAAGTGGTGTCCACGCATTAGTTGAGGCTGGTCATACAGTTCTCGTCGAAAAATCAGCTGGTATGGGGTCTTTTTTTGAAGATGCTGATTATATCGAAGCTGGTGCAGAAATCATTGAAAGTCAAGCGCAAGTATGGGACGTAGATATGGTGATTAAAGTGAAGGAGCCTTTAAAAGAAGAATACGGCTTCTTTAAAGAGGGGCTTATTTTATTCACTTATTTACATTTAGCAAATGAGCCAGAATTAACTGAAGCGCTTATCGAAAAGAAAGTGGTAGCAATTGCTTATGAAACAGTTCAACTCGCTGATCGTTCATTACCACTTTTAACACCAATGAGTGAAGTTGCTGGACGTATGTCAGCTCAAATTGGTGCGCAGTTCTTACAAAAATTTAACGGTGGCATGGGCATTCTATTAGGTGGTATACCTGGTGTTCAAAAAGGTAAAGTTACAATTATTGGTGGTGGACAAGCAGGTACTAATGCAGCACGCATTGCTTTAGGATTAGGTGCAGATGTAACGATTTTAGATGTAAATCCTAAACGTTTACAACAACTTGAAGAGTTATTTGATGGCCGTGTACATACGATTATGTCTAACCCACTTAATATTGAAGAACATGTCAAAGCAAGTGATTTAGTGATTGGTGCTGTGCTGATTCCTGGCGCTAAAGCACCTAAACTTGTTACTGAAGATATGATTAAACAAATGAAAGCGGGTTCTGTTGTAGTTGATATTGCAATCGACCAAGGTGGCATTTTTGAAACTACTGACCGTATTACTACACACGATGACCCAACTTATATTAAACATGGGGTTGTGCATTATGCGGTTGCCAATATGCCAGGAGCTGTACCACGTACATCAACGATTGGTTTAAACAATGCAACACTACCATATGCTTTACAATTAGCAAATAAAGGATACAAACAAGCACTTACGGACAACGTACCTTTATCACAAGGATTAAACACGTTTAATGGCTTAGTGACGAACAAAGCTATTGCAGAGGCGTTTAATAAATCATTTACGCCAGTTGCAGAAGTGCTAAAATAATAAATAAAATCTTACGAACACTTAATAGGGTGGGGAACTGATGTCAGTGCCCACCCTATTCATCGTTACGGTAGTTTTCACCAATAATAGTGAGAATGCATAAAAATTAGATAAGCTCCACATCGTACATCAATGTGTTCACACAATAAATGCCTTCAACACGTATTTAAAGATGACGAGTGAAGGCATAATCTATGTTCCGTTTGAGCTCAAAGTGTAAGTATTGACGAGTAAATCTAAAAGTAAATGCTATTCAATGAGAATCACATCGATATGAAAGCCATCTGTACTTCACATGAACAACGCAATGTGTCTGACGGAGGTGTTATTTCTGATATGAAGATAAAGATTGATAGCCATTTTTGGTCACAAGTATATCGTCTTCAATACGGACACCAACGATACCCGGAACGTATATACCAGGTTCTATAGTAATGACCATACCTTCTTCTAAAACATTATCATTAGTTTCAGATATATCTTGATATTCATGCGCTTCTAGTCCTAGGCCATGTCCTAGGCGATGTGGGAAATATTCACCATACCCAGCGTCTGAAATGATTTGACGCGCAGTTTTATCGATGTCACTAATTTTAACACCAGGCTTTATTTTATTAATAGCTTCTTGTTCTGCTTTTTTAACGATGTCATATACTTTTTGTGCTTCATCGCTAGGGTGGCCAAAAGCGATTGTTCGTGTGATGTCACTGCAATAATTCTGATAAATAACACCTAGATCAAACAGTACAAATTCATTGTTTTTTAATTGACGTTCACCAGGTGTACCATGAGGCGCTGCAGCGTGATCTCCAAATAGTACCATCGTATCAAAGCTCATCTCGTTGACACCGAATGCTTTAATTTCATTTTCAATATGATTAACAACTTCTCTTTCAGTGACACCTTCTTTTAAGAAAGCTTCTCCGATTCTCATACATTCGTCTGCTAGTTGTGCGGCTTTAGATAAGATGTTGATTTCGTGTTCCGTTTTTATATTTCTCATTTCTTGTATGATAGGATCAACAGGATATACTGCGTTAATATGAAATGCTTTAGTAAGTTCTTGATAACGACGATATGTAAGATGATTTTCTTCAATAAACATTGTCTTAATGGATGCATCATACTTTTGATAAGGGTTTTCGGTATCTAAATACCCTATGATAGTTCCTTCAAATGGAGATGCTTTTACTTCTTCGACTTCTAATTGTGGGCAAAATAAAACGCATTCACCTGTCGCTTTGACTAACAATGCGAACAAGCGCTCATGGGGCTCACTTTTATATCCAGTGAAATAAAAAATATTAATTGGATGACTTATCCAAGCTGCATCCACTTGTGCTTCATTTAATTTAGAAACCAATTGTTCAATTTGATTCATTTATAACGCCTCCTTAATACTTTTATTCTAAATAAGAATGAACAACAATTCAATTTGTAAGAATGTGTGTTGGGGGTAAAGACGTGGTATAGTGAAAGTAACAAAAAGGAGGATGCATAATGAAACTATCTTTTCACGGACAATCAACAGTGTATTTTGAGGCAAATGGCAAATCAGGCATCATTGATCCATTTATAACAGGTAATGAATTATCAGACTTAGATGCCTCAAACCTTGATGTGGATTATATCATATTAACGCACGGTCACGAGGATCATTTTGGAGATACGATTGACATTGCCAAACGTACGAATGCCACAGTCATTGGTACGGCAGAAGTAGCGAATTATCTAAGTTCAGCACATGGGATTGAAAATGTGCATGGCATGAATATTGGCGGACAATGGACTTTTGATTTTGGTACATTAAAATTTGTCCAAGCGTTTCATAGTTCAAGCTTAATGGATGATGATGGCAAACCAATTTATTTGGGTATGCCTATGGGTGTTCTTCTAAAACTTGAAGGTAAAATGATTTATCATACAGGAGATACAGGTTTATTCAGCGATATGAAGTTAATCGCCGAACGTCACCCAGTAGATGTGTGTTTTGTTCCAATTGGTGATAATTTTACGATGGGTATAGAAGATGCAAGCTATGCGGTGAATCACTTCATTAAGCCTAAAATTAGTGTGCCGATTCACTTTGATACATTCCCAGTTATTAAACAAGATCCTGAAGCATTTAAAAATGCTGTGACACATGGAGAGGTGCAAATATTAAAACCAGGTGAAGCAGTTCAATTGGTGTAAATAATTACTACTGTTATTGCAAGTAAGACGTTATTCAAACTTAAAAACCTTCAAAGTTGATTCGTATCACTTTGAAGGTTTTCACGTTCTAAAGTATTAAATTGTGTTTTGTTTAGTCCTTCTTTTACTTAACAATAAGGACTGGTATTTTCGCACGTTTTGCGACTTTGTGACTTACACTACCTAAAACAAATTTTTTATTTTCTTCAGCTTTACGGTTACTTAAAACGACAATATCATAGCGACCGCTATTCGCGTAAGCAACGATTTTCTCTTTAGGGTTTCCGCGTTCAATAATTTCTTCATATTGAATATTGGCAGCGTCAAGTCGTTGTTTGGTTTCCGACATTTTTTCACTTCGTAAATGTTTCAGTTCATTTACATGTGTTCCTAGTCGTACAGAGGCTTGAACATCTTGTTCGCCGATGACGTGTAATAAAGTTACAATCGTGGAGGGACCTGACAGTTTTTGAACTTCTTCGATTGCTTTGACATTTTCTAAATCAGGATCAACGGCGAGTAAAATATGTGTATGCATCATACATTCCTCCTTTTTATTTTATTTTAAACAAATAATTTACAAAAATCCATTAAACTTCTGCTTGTAATATAATATTTCTCTTTCACATTAAGGTATAAAAAAATGTATAATAATGAAGACAATGACATCAAGGAAGCGGGTCTACTTAAAATTTTATCCCTATAATTGTTGAGGTAGTATAAGATGACAAAACATGAACAAATTATTAAACATATTGAAAAGCTATCAATCGGTCAAAAGATTTCGGTTCGAAAAATAGCAAAAGATTTAGATGTTTCAGAAGGGACAGCATATCGAGCTATAAAAGACGCTGGACAACGTGGTCTAGTGGCTACAATTGATCGAGTGGGTACAGTGCGCATAGAAAAGAAGACACGTGAACAGTTAGATGTGCTTACATTTGGTGAAATCGCCAAAATTGTGGATGGCCAGTTAATTGCTGGTCGAGGTGGTCAATTCAATTCGCTTACTAAATTTGCCATTGGTGCGATGGAAAAAGACAACGTTGTCAATTATGTTTCAAAAAATACATTGTTGATAGTTGGGAATAGAGAAGATGTTCAAAAAGCAGCATTAAATAAAGGAAGCGCCGTCTTAATTACAGGCGGCTTTGAAACATCTCAAGAAATTAAACAATATGCTGATGAACATGATCTGCCAATTATTTCATCTAATTATGATACATTTATGGTTGCAAATATCATTAATCGTGCCATGTACAATCAAATGATTAAGAAAGAGATATTATTAGTAGAAGATATTGTCATTCCAATAGAAGAAACGTCTTATTTATTTGATACGATGCCCGTCAAAGAAGTACGTAAAAAAGCGCAAGAAACAGGACATTCTAGGTTTCCTATCGTTGACGAAGAAATGAAATTAACGGGTATCATTACTAGTAAAGATATTTTAAGTCAATCACCTAAAGCTCCTTTAAGCCGTGTGATGACAAAACCACCAATGAGTGCGCAATTAAGTACGACAGTAGCGAGTTGTGCCCATTCAATGATATGGGAAGGCATAGAATTACTCCCCGTAACCGCAGCGGATAAAAAACTCATTGGTGTTATATCTCGTGAAGATGTTTTAAAGGCGATGCAGATTGCAGGACGACAACCTCAAGTTGGCGAAACCATTAATGATCAAGTGGCGAAGCATATTGATATTCGTAATAATCAAATTCATGTTCAAATTACACCACAGCTAACGAATCAATTCGGAACATTAAGTAAATCAGTTTCGGTCGCAATTATTGAAGAAACAATCAAATATGTCATGCGTAAACAAAAGAAACTAGAAGTTATGATAGAAAGCTTGAATATTTTTTACATTAAAACAGTACAAATAGAAAATGAAATCGAAGTACTATACAATATATTGGATATGGGAAGAAATTTCGCAAAACTAGAAGTGACGATGCAAAGTGGTCAACAACCTGTAGCGACTGCTTTACTCATGTGTCAATTATTGGACAATTAAGGAAGTGTTAACATGAATCAGTTTGAAGAAATTCAATTAAAAATAAAAGAATATGAAACGATAATTATTCATCGACATGTCAGACCTGACCCTGATGCATTAGGGTCTCAAACAGGTTTACAAAAATATATTCAAGCAAAGTATCCGGAAAAACAAGTGTATTGTGTAGGGGCTAATGAACCAACATTAACTTTATTTGGAGAAATGGATACAATCGCAGATGAAGTGTATGCACATGCCTTAGTGATTGTTTGTGATACGGCTAATGCCCCTAGAATCGATGATGACCGATATCATTTTGGAGATTATCTTATTAAAATAGACCATCATCCACCTGTTGACCAATATGGTATGGTAAATTATGTTGATACAAACGCTTCGTCTACAAGTGAAATTATCTATTCATTGATAGAAGAATCGGGTGATTTACACTATATCAATAGTGCAATCGCAAGTGCATTATATTTAGGTATTGTAGGAGATACTGGACGATTTTTATTCAATAATACGAAGCCTAAAACGATGCAGGCGGCAGCTTCATTGTTGGAACATAACATTGATCACCATGCGCTATTAAATGCAATGGCTGAGAAAGAGCCATATTTATTAGCATTTCAAGGATACGTGTTACAGCATTTTGAATTAGATAACGATGGTTTTTGTAAAGTTAAAATAACGAAAGATGTTCTAGAATCACATCAAATTGCACCGAATGAAGCATCGTTATTCGTGAATAGCATAGCTGAGATCAAAGGTTTAAAAATTTGGGTGTTTGCTGTGGATGAAGGTAATGAAATTCGTTGTCGTATTCGTTCTAAACAAATAGTAATTAATGATATAGCCGAGAAGTTTGGCGGTGGCGGACATCCAAATGCTTCGGGCGTTTCGGTTAGTGATTGGGAGACTTTTGAATCTCTAACACAAGCTTTAAAAATGAAATTAAACTAAAAGGAGGTATTGCAATGGTTGCGCATTTAAATATACATTCCTCATATGATTTGCTCAATTCAAGTATTCGGATTGAGCGTATTGTAGTTAAAGCCAAACAAGAAGGTTACACAGCCATTGCACTTACTGACCTTAATGTCATGTATGGTATTCCCCAGTTTTACGATATGTGTGTAAAAGTTGGTATTCATCCTATTTTAGGGCTTACGATACATGTGACTGATGGATTAATAGAAAAAGAGGTTGTCTTGCTCGCTAAAAATAATGAAGGATTAAAAGGATTATATCGCTTATCTTCAGAAATAAACTTACATGAAACTTTACAAGTTAATATCCATGATTTACCTCAATATAGCGCGCATACAGTGGCAATATTTAAAGATGTTAATCAAGAGGTGGCTTCTTGGTTTGATGCTCTACCTCAAACGACTTCTGTTTACACGGATCACCGTTCGACCCTTGATAACGTCTCAAAAACTTGGATAGAAGCGACATATTATGAAACACCGGACGATAAAGACACTGTAGCAGTACTAGGTGCCATTCGAGACAACACTAAATTGAACCTCATGGATATGGAACAAGCATCTGAATGCCACTTTAAAACGATAGAATCATTACAAGCTATGAATTTACCTCCTGAATGGTTGACGACAACTGATGAAATTGCGAATCTTTGTAAGGCCGAACTTGTCTATCATCAACCTTTATTACCAGAATTTAAAACACCGCAAGGGATGGATGCAGATACTTTCTTATGGGAGCAATTACAAAATGCATTAACACGCCGACATTTAACTTCTCGAATGTATCAAGAGCGCCTAGCTCACGAATTTCAAACGATAAAAACCATGGGGTATAGTGATTATTTCTTAATTGTGAGTGATCTTATTAATTATGCCAAAAATAATGGAGTTATGGTCGGGCCTGGTCGGGGTTCTTCTGCAGGCTCCTTAGTCAGTTATTTATTAAATATCACAACGATTGACCCCTTAAAATATGATTTACTATTTGAACGTTTTTTAAATCCTGAACGTGTAACAATGCCAGATATTGATATTGATTTTGAAGATACGCAACGTGAAAAAGTCATTCATTATGTTCAAGAAAAGTATGGTGCATTCAAAGTGGCAGGAATCGTTACATTTGGTCATCTTTTAGCAAAAGCAGTAGCGCGAGATGTAGGTCGTGTCATGGGATTTGATGAAGCAACGTTAAGTGAAGCTTCTAAACTTATCCCAAGTAAACTTGGTATCACTTTGGATGAAGCTTATACCTCAGAAGCATTTCAACAATTTGTGCACCGTAATCATCGTCACGAACAATGGTTTGAGTTATGTAAAAAATTAGAAGGTTTACCGCGAAACACCTCCACACATGCCGCAGGGGTTATCGTTAATGACCAACCATTATATGAAACGATTCCTTTAGTGCAAGGGGAAACAGGTCTACTTACCCAATGGACAATGACAGAAGCTGAACGTCTAGGTCTTTTGAAAATTGATTTTTTAGGCTTAAGAAACTTAACCATTATTCATCAAGTAGTCAAACAAGTGCATCAAAATTTGGGTGTTCACATTGATATTGAAGCCATTCCTTTCAATGATAAAGCAGTTTTTCAGTTGCTTTCTAAGGGAGAGAGTACGGGAATATTTCAACTCGAATCTGAAGGCGTACGTCGGGTACTTCAAAAATTAAAGCCACAACATTTTGAAGATATCGTTGCCGTAACCTCTTTATATAGACCTGGTCCAATGGAAGAAATCCCAACATATATTAAACGTCGTCATGAACCTACTACAGTTACGTACTTGCATCCTGATTTAGAACCTATTTTAAAAAAGACCTATGGCGTTATTATTTATCAAGAACAAATCATGCAAATCGCGAGCCAATTTGCTGGGTTTAGTTACGGAGAAGCAGATATTTTAAGACGTGCAATGAGTAAGAAAAATAGAGCAGTTCTAGAAAATGAACGGCAACATTTTATCGAAGGCGCATCAAAAAAAGGTTATCAGAAAGCCCTAAGTGAAGAAATTTTTGACCTGATTTTAAAGTTTGCAGATTACGGGTTCCCAAGAGCACATGCTGTAAGTTACTCTAAAATTGCCTACATTATGACTTATTTAAAAGTACACTATGCACCATTTTTCTATGCAAATATTTTAAGCAATGTGATTGGTAATGAAGTTAAAACTTCACAAATGATTTATGAAGCAAAACATCAAAATATAGAAATTAATGGGCCGCATATTAATTATAGCCATTGGCGGTATCGCACTTATAAAAATCAAATCTATATTTCATTAGGATCCATTAAAGGCGTGGGTTATCAAAGTGTGCAAACGATTGTGAAAGAGCGTCAAGAGAATGGGCCGTACAAAGACCTGTTTGATTTTTGTCAGAGAATACCTGGAAGAGTGCGTTCAAGACGCTTATTAGAAGCTTTGATATTATCAGGGGCGATGGATTGTTTTAATAAAAATCGGGCAACACTTTTACAATCTATTGATAAAGTCAGTGATATTCAGTCTGACTTAGATCAAACATTTTTAGAAGCATTTTCTACTACAAAACAAGAATATGATGAAACTGAGGAAATGCCTGATCAACAAAAATCGAATTACGAAAAACATTATTTAGGGTTTTACGTGTCAAAACACCCCGCAGAAAAAGCTTTTGAACGCAAACAATATCTTGGAGTCTTTCCATTGACCATGAAAGCGCATAACGAACCTATACTCGTTATGCTTGAAGATTTAAAAGTTATCCGCACTAAAAAAGGACAGCAAATGGCCTTTGTAGTTTTAAATGACGGTGTACGACAATTGGATGGTGTTATATTCCCGAATTTGTATCAAACGATAGTTTCTCGTATTGATAAACATCAATTTTATGTTGTGGAGGGAAAGTTTGAACGTCGCAACAATAAGGTTCAAATTGTTATCAATAGTTTTAAAGGTTTAGAACAATTTGAAAAAGACAAGCTGGCTGCTACACGAAAAATTGTTATTAGAGAAAAATTAAGCGATGACTTAAAACAATACATCTATCAAAGTGATGTACCATCGGGCCTAAAGGATGGCGTACATGTTGTGTTTTTTGATAATGATGCTAAACAAACATTTAATCTAGGGATTATAGAGAAACGTCACATACAAACGCTCATTCAATCTATGAGCCCGAAAAATATAAGATTATTATAAGAGTGTTGAAAATGTAATTTGTATATCAATTTTTTATGACGTATAGTATAATGACGTTTAAGTTCGACTGTTCGGCAGTCTAGAAGATGTGACAGTAAATACGGGAGTTGATAATGAATGTCTTTAAGAGACGATGCTTTACATATGCATAAAGAAAACCAAGGGAAATTAGGTGTGGCACCAAAAGTAAAAGTAACTAACAAAGAAGAACTAAGTTTAGCTTATTCTCCTGGTGTTGCTGAACCATGTAAGGATATCCATGAACGCCCTGAAAGTGTTTATGATTATACAATGAAAAGTAACACAGTTGCGGTGATTTCTGATGGTACTGCTGTGTTAGGCTTAGGAAATATAGGTGCTGAAGCAAGTATTCCTGTAATGGAAGGAAAAGCTGTTTTATTTAAAAGTTTTTCTGGTGTAGATGGCATTCCGTTATCACTTTCAACTACAGATACTGAAGAAATCATTCGTACGGTTAAGCTTTTAGAGCCTAACTTTGGTGGCATTAATTTAGAGGATATCTCAGCCCCACGTTGTTTCGAAATTGAAGAAAGATTAAAGAAAGAAACGAAAATTCCAGTCTTTCACGATGATCAACACGGAACCGCAATTGTAACAATGGCAGGTTTAATGAATGCATTACGTATCGTTAACAAGGATATTGCAGATATTCGCGTTGTCTTAAATGGTGCGGGTGCAGCAGGTATCGCTATAGTCAAACTCCTTTATTCATATGGAGTTAG
The DNA here is from genome assembly GCF_002901865.1 of Staphylococcus agnetis. Taxonomy (GTDB): domain Bacteria; phylum Bacillota; class Bacilli; order Staphylococcales; family Staphylococcaceae; genus Staphylococcus; species Staphylococcus agnetis. Next base: position 91,975 of record NZ_PPQF01000009.1, on the reverse strand, counting down.
AAATATGGTGATGTGTGATTCACAAGGTGCGATTTATGAGGGGCGTCCACATGGAATGAACCCTACAAAAGACTTTGTTGCGAAATGGACAAATAAAGACAAAATAGATGGGAAATTAGTAGATGTGATTCAAGATGCAGATGTCTTTATTGGTGTATCAGTAGCGAATATTTTAACTGAAGATATGGTTAAAACGATGGCAGATGATCCAATAATCTTTGCGATGGCAAATCCAAACCCAGAAATTACACCAAGCCTTGCTAAAGCAGCTGGCGCAAAAGTGATTGGAACAGGGCGTTCAGACTTTCCAAATCAAATTAATAATGTATTAGCGTTTCCTGGCATCTTTAGAGGTGCTTTAGATGTACGTGCAACACATATCAATGAAAAAATGAAACAAGCGGCTGTGAAAGCCATTGCGAGTTTAGTATCAGATGAGGAACTTAATGCAGATTACGTGATTCCAGGTCCTTTTGATAAACGTGTAGCACCTTCTGTAGCAAGAGAGGTTGCTAAAGCTGCGATGGAATCTGGTGTCGCACGCATTGATGTAGATCCTGAAGATATCTATCAAAAAACGTTAACATTAACTGACCTTAAATAACACAGAGATAAAGGTAGTGTGGAGGTAAAAGTATGTTTAAAGATTTTTTCAATCGAAATTCAAAAAAGAAAAAATACGTCACTGTTCAAGACTCTAAACAAAATGATGTTCCTGAAGGGATTATGACCAAGTGTCCTAATTGTAAAAAAATTATGTATACGAAGGAACTCACTGAAAACTTGAACGTGTGCTTCAATTGTGACCACCATATCCCTTTATCCGCACACAGTCGTATTGAGGCGATTTCAGATGAAGGGTCGTTTAAAGAGTTTGATAAAGGCATGACTTCTGCTAATCCTCTAAACTTTCCGAGTTATGAGGAGAAAGTTGAAAAAGATCAAGCTAAAACGGGATTGAATGAAGCGGTTGTCACAGGTACAGCTAAAATTAATGGTATTGAATTTGGTGTAGGTGTGATGGATTCACGTTTTAGAATGGGAAGTATGGGTTCAGTCGTAGGTGAAAAGATTTGTAGAATTGTTGATCATTGTACTGAGCACCAATTACCATTTGTATTATTTACTGCTTCAGGCGGTGCACGTATGCAAGAAGGTATTATTTCTTTAATGCAAATGGCTAAAACGAGTGTATCTTTAGAAAAACATTCTGAAGCTGGACTTTTATTTATTTCATATATGACGCATCCAACAACAGGTGGGGTTTCGGCAAGTTTTGCTTCTGTAGGAGACATCAATTTAGCTGAACCTAAAGCATTAATTGGGTTTGCAGGTCGTCGTGTTATAGAACAAACGATTAATGAAAAATTGCCTGATGATTTCCAAACTGCAGAATTTTTACTTGAACATGGCCAACTTGATAAAGTGGTACATCGCAGTGAAATGAAGCAAACGTTAGCACAACTGTTAGCAATGCATAGTGAGGTGAAATCGTAATGCTAGAATTTGAAAAATCAATTCAAGAAATTAAAAATAAAATCGACTCACTAAAAGAAGCACAATCTAAAAATGACGTAGATTTATCTGATGAAATTGAAATGTTAGAAGCAGCATTACTGACAGAGAAAGAAAAAGTATACACAACTTTAAAACCGTGGGATCGTGTACAGATTGCTCGTTTACAAGAGCGACCAACGTTACTTGATTATATTCCGCATATTTTTGATGATTTTATTGAATTTCATGGAGATCGTAACTTTCGTGACGATCCGGCCATTATAGGTGGTATTGCTTATTTTAATGGGCTACCTGTAACAGTAATTGGTCAACAACGTGGTAAAGACACGAAAGATAATATTTATCGTAACTTTGGAATGGCACATCCCGAAGGATATCGAAAAGCATTGCGTTTGATGAAGCAAGCTGAGAAATTCCAACGTCCCATCTTTACATTTATTGATACCAAAGGTGCATACCCAGGTAAAGCAGCAGAAGAACGAGGTCAAAGTGAATCGATTGCGCGTAACTTAATTGAAATGGCCGGCTTAACAGTTCCGGTCATCGCAATTGTTATTGGAGAAGGCGGAAGTGGTGGTGCGCTTGGCCTTGGTGTGAGTAACCGCATACTGATGCTTGAAAATAGTACATATTCTGTTATTTCTCCAGAAGGGGCAGCTGGTATTTTATGGAAAGATAGTTCATTAGCTAAAATCGCAGCAGAGACTATGAAAATAACGGCTTATGATCTAAAAGAACTCAATATTATTGATGAAGTGGTAAATGAACCACTTGGTGGTGCGCATCAGGATATTGAATTACAAGCAAAGCATATTAAAGAGAAATTTGCGACGCATTTAAAAGATTTTGAAACTATGAGTCCAGATGCGATTAAAGAAGATCGCTTTAATAAATTTAGAAAAATGGGTACGTATGTAGAAGCGTGATTTTACGTATTAGATTTTTTCGACAACACAACATAAAGCCTTCCAAAGTCATACAATATGAATTTGGGGGCTTTTAAATTTAGCAAGAGGTTCTACACTACTAAGTCACATAGATTGAAACTTGGTGAACCAACTACGTGTGCGCTATATTTAAAGAGAGGGTCCTTTCAGAGAAACCGTTAGAATATGACATCATTTATAAGTTAAAATGCACAATTAGGATGTCATAATACAAATAATGAAAACACATATGAAAACGTGTAATATGAACGATTCATGACATTTTTGTAATAAACCGTTTTCATCGAAAGTTGATTCTATTTTTAATGGATTGCCTTTTAGATTTATGGTATTTTTAAAGTAACAACAAAGCGAGAAAGGGAATGTCTACATGAAAAAAATAGCAGTTTTAACAAGTGGCGGAGATGCACCGGGAATGAATGCGGCTGTACGAGCAGTAGTTCGTAAAGCGATTTATCACAACATTGAAGTATATGGCGTATATCAAGGGTATCAAGGATTAATTAATGATGATATTCATAAACTTGAACTTGGTTCTGTAGGTGATACGATTCAACGAGGAGGAACGTTCTTATATTCTGCACGTTGCCCTGAGTTTAAAGACAAAAGTGTCAGAGCTAAAGGAATTGAGAATTTACGTAAACGAGGTATTGAAGGGCTTGTCGTCATTGGTGGAGATGGAAGTTACCGTGGTGCACAACGCATCACTGAAGAGTGCCAAGACATTCAAACTATTGGTATCCCTGGAACTATTGATAATGATATAAAAGGGACAGACTTTACAATTGGTTTTGATACTGCATTGAATACGATTATTGAATCAGTCGATAAGATTAGAGATACTGCATCAAGTCATGCGCGTACATTTATTATTGAAGTTATGGGACGTGATTGTGGTGATTTAGCGCTATGGTCAGGTCTTGCAGTAGGTGCAGAATCAATCATTTTACCTGAAGCAGATTATAACATCCAAGATATTGCTGAAAAAATTCAACACGGTATTGATCGAGGTAAAAAACATTCTATCATTATCGTTGCTGAAGGATGTATGTCAGGTAATCAATGTGCTGAAGAGTTGACAAAATACATTAATGTCGATGCACGTGTCTCTGTTTTAGGTCATATTCAACGTGGTGGCAGCCCAACAGGTGTCGATCGCGTTCTAGCGTCTAGACTTGGAGGCTATGCATTGGAATTATTAATGAATGGTGAAACTGCTAAAGGGGTAGGTATTAAAGATAACCATTTAACTGCAACTGAATTTGATTTAATATTTAACAATGATGATACGAATAAAATAAATAAACGTATGCTTGAATTAACTAAGGAATTATCGATTTAACATAGGAGGCATAGCCATGAAAAAAACGAAAATTGTTTGTACGATTGGTCCAGCATCAGAATCAGAGGAAATGTTAGAAAAACTTATGAGAGCAGGTATGAACGTTGCACGTTTAAACTTCTCTCATGGATCACATGAAGAACATCGTGCACGTATTGAATCCATCCGCAAAGTTGCCAATAAATTAAACTTAAATATCGGTATCTTATTAGATACGAAAGGGCCAGAAATTCGTACACATAATATGAAAGACGGCTTAATTACACTTGAAAAAGGTTCTAATGTAACTGTAAGCATGTCTGAAGTAGAAGGTACACCAGAAATGTTTTCAGTCACATATGAAAACTTAATTAATGATGTACACGTTGGCTCATTTATCTTATTAGATGACGGTTTAATTGAGCTTCTTGTTGAAAAGATTGATGTCAATGCAGGTCATGTACATTGTAAAGTCCTAAATACTGGTGAACTTAAAAACAAAAAAGGTGTAAACTTACCGGGCGTGAGTGTAAACCTACCTGGTATTACTGAAAAAGATGCTGATGATATTCGTTTTGGTATTGAACAAAATGTTGATTTCATCGCTGCAAGCTTTGTAAGACGTTCAAGTGACGTATTAGAAATTCGTAAAATTTTAGAAGAAGCAAATCACCACACAATTAGTATTATCCCTAAAATTGAAAACCAAGAGGGTATTGATAATATTGATGATATTCTTGAAGTTTCTGATGGTCTAATGGTTGCACGTGGGGATATGGGTGTTGAAATCCCACCTGAAACAGTACCAATCGTTCAAAAAGATTTAATTCGTAAATGTAATAAATTAGGTAAACCTGTCATTACTGCGACTCAAATGCTAGATTCAATGCAACGTAATCCACGTGCGACACGTGCTGAAGCATCGGATGTTGCCAATGCCATTTATGATGGCACTGATGCTGTAATGTTATCAGGTGAAACTGCTGCAGGATCTTACCCTGAAGAAGCAGTTAAAGCGATGCATAATATCGCCGTTGCTGCTGAGCAAGCGCAAGACTATAAAAAATTATTGTCAGACCGTACGAAACTTGTTGAAACATCTCTTGTGAACGCGATTGGTGTTTCTGCTGCGCACACAGCCCTTAACTTAAACGTTAAAGCGATTGTTGCAGCAACTGAAAGTGGTAACACTGCAAAAACGATTTCAAAATATCGTCCAAAATCAGATATTTTAGCTGTCACACCAAATGATACAACAGCGCGTCAATGTACATTAATCTGGGGCGTCTATCCTGTGATTAAGAAAGGAAACTTTACTACAGATGAGTTGTTAAATAATGCTGTTGCCACTGCAATTGAGTCAGAGCGTGTTGAAAATGGTGATTTAATCATTATTACAGCGGGTGTACCTACTGGTGAATCAGGTACAACAAACTTAATGAAGCTTCACTTAATTGGTGATGAAATTGCTTCAGGTCAAGGTATTGGACGCACATCAGCGGTTGGTCGTACTGTTGTTGTAAACGATGCTACTCAATTAGAAGGTAAAGATTTATCTCAATCCGTTATTGTCACACCTTCCATTGATGAAAGCTTTGTCCCTTATTTAGATCATGCGATAGGATTAATTACCGAAGAAGGTGGCTTAACTTCACCAAGTGCTATCGTTGGTTTAGAAAAAGGTATTCCAACAGTGGTAGGCGTAAATGGCGTACTTGATACAATTAAAGATAATATTTTAGTAACTGTTGATGCTTCACAAGGTAAAGTATTTGAAGGTTATGCAAACGTTTTATAAAAAAGTTTTAAATCAAAAGCATAAATAAAGACAAAACCACTATATATCGGGTATAAATGATATATAGTGGTTTTTTTATATGTTCACTTCAAACAACATCTAGTGATGTTGTTTTTAAGATATTAAATGACGCTTCATGCTTATCAATTCTTATTATTAAATATGATAAAGAAAGCAAATGATTAAAAATCACTTATTTTACATAGCTCTTAAAATAGCTAGAAACATGATAATATCAATACATTGAAGTTAAATGAGGTCCATTTAACATTTGTTTATATTAGATTATTCTGATATTTCAACGTTCATTAAATATTCACAAATAGCGTGATATTAGCTATAATGACTAATGAAAGCCATTACAAAAGAGCGAATATACAGTAAAGGGGAAATTCATATGGCACAACTACAGAAAGGTTTAGAAGGTGTAATTGCAGCAGAAACAAAGATTAGTTCAATTATCGATAGCCAGTTAACATATGCAGGTTATGATATTGATGATTTGGCTGAAAATGCTTTGTTCGAAGAGGTAATGTTTCTTCTTTGGAATTACCGATTACCAAACGAAAAAGAACTTCAAGAATTAAAAGATAAATTACACCATTATATGACGCTTAATCCGCGTATGTATAGTCATTTTGAAGAATATGCTACAGATGAAGTTCATCCAATGACAGCATTACGTACGTCAGTGTCTTACTTAGCACACTTTGACAATAATGCAGATGATAATGATGAGAAAGCATTATATGAACGTGGCATCCGTATTCAAGCGAAAATTGCGTCATTAGTAACATCTTTTGCACGTGTACGTGAAGGGAAAAAACCAGTTAAACCAGATACATCCTTATCTTATGCGGCAAACTTTTTATATATGCTTAGAGGGGAAAAGCCAACTGATGTTGAAGTTGAAGGATTTAACAAAGCTTTAATTTTACATGCTGACCATGAGTTGAATGCTTCTGCGTTTACAGCTAGATGTGCTGTTTCATCAATGTCAGACATGTATTCTGGAATTACAGCTGCTGTAGGCTCTTTGAAAGGTCCACTTCATGGTGGCGCAAATGAACGCGTTATGAGAATGTTAACTGAAATTGGCTCAATTGATAACGTTGAAGCATACTTGAAAAAAGCGTTCGACAACAAAGAAAAAATTATGGGATTCGGTCATCGTGTTTATAAAGATGGCGATCCACGTGCAAAATATTTAAAAGAAATGAGTCATAAAATTACGGAAGAAACAGGTCAAAGTGAATTGTTTGAAATTTCACTTAAAATTGCCGACATTGTAAAACAGGAAAAAGGATTATTACCAAATGTTGATTTTTACAGTGCAACTGTATATCACAGCATGGGTATTGATCATGATTTATTTACACCAATTTTTGCTGTCAGCCGTACATCAGGTTGGGTTGCACATATTTTAGAACAATTACGTAATAATAGAATTATGCGTCCACGTGCAACATATATTGGTGAAACTGATCGTAAATACGAACCAATCGAAAAACGTTAAATAAGTCTAAAGTTAGACGAGATTTTAAATTCATGGAGGGTACTTTATAATGAGTGAAAAAATTGTCAAAACAGCAGAAGGTTTAAATGTACCAAATCAACCTATTGTACCATTTATTATTGGTGATGGTATTGGACCAGATATTTGGAAAGCAGCAAGTCGTGTCATCGATGAAGCTGTTAAAAAAGCATACAATGGCGAAAAAGAAATCTCATGGAAAGAAGTATTAGCAGGTCAAAAAGCATTTGACCAAACAGGTGAATGGTTACCTCAAGAAACATTAGATACGATAAAAGAATATCTTATCGCAATTAAAGGTCCGCTCACAACGCCTATTGGTGGTGGTATTCGTTCGCTCAATGTGGCTTTACGTCAAGAGTTAGATCTTTTTACGTGCTTACGTCCAGTTCGTTGGTTCCAAGGTGTACCATCGCCTGTAAAAAATCCTCAAGATACGGATATGGTCATCTTCCGTGAAAATACCGAAGACATCTATGCAGGTATTGAGTTTAAAGAAGGTTCCGATGAAGTTAAGAAAATCATTGATTTCTTACAAAATGAAATGGGTGCGAAAAATATTCGTTTCCCTGAAACAAGTGGTATTGGTATCAAACCTGTATCCAAAGAAGGGACAGAACGCTTAGTCCGCGCGGCGATTCAATATGCTTTAGATAATCAACGTAAATCAGTCACACTCGTTCATAAAGGTAATATTATGAAGTTCACTGAAGGGGCCTTCAAACAATGGGGTTACGACTTAGCTGAACGCGAATTTGGTGACAAAGTATTTACTTGGCAACAATACGACAAAATTGTTGATGAACAAGGTAAAGACGCTGCAAATGACGCTCAAGCGCAAGCTGAAAATGATGGTAAAATTATTATTAAAGATTCCATTGCTGATATTTTCTTACAACAAATTTTAACACGCCCATCTGACCACGATGTTGTTGCGACAATGAATTTAAATGGAGATTATATCTCAGATGCACTAGCTGCTCAAGTTGGAGGTATAGGTATTGCCCCAGGCGCAAACATTAACTATGAAACGGGTCACGCTATTTTTGAAGCGACGCACGGTACAGCGCCTAAATATGCAAATCTAGATAAAGTAAATCCATCATCAGTATTATTATCCGGTGTGTTGTTACTTGAACATTTAGGTTGGCAAGAAGCTGCTGATTTAATTACAGCGTCTGTTGAGAAAACGATTGCATCTAAAGTAGTGACTTATGACTTTGCACGTTTAATGGATGGTGCGACTGAAGTTAAAACATCTGAATTTGCGGATGAATTGATTAAGAACTTGTAAAAATAATAAATCTCATTCCTTATCATTTAACAAGCGGAGCACCATGGTGCTCTGCTTATTTTTATGTAAATCACGGTATATTTTTATTTAATATGACATTTACACATTTACTTCATGTGCTAAAAATTCACTTAAAAACGATACACTTTTGAACTTTAAGGGTATAAGCTAATGGAATACAGATGAACATTTTGATTTTTGTTAAGGTATTATGAAGATATTGTAAAGTTACTTAATAACATATTATTTTTAAGTACATTTTAAGTTATAATGAACTTAATCATTCATAGGAGGTACGTTTAATGGTGCAAAGAGTGCTCGTAGTAGATGATGAACAATCGATTGTCACACTACTTAAATACAATCTTGAACAAGCAGGGTATATTGTAGAAATCGCTCAAGACGGCGAGGAAGCAATTGAAAAAGAAAAAGAAACAAAACCTGACTTAATCGTATTAGATGTGATGTTACCTAAAAAAGATGGTATCGAAGTATGTAAAACGATTCGTTCTGATAAAAATCAAGTCCCAATATTAATGTTAACGGCTAAAGATGATGAGTTTGATCGCGTTTTAGGTTTGGAATTGGGTGCTGATGACTACATGACAAAACCTTTCTCACCTAGAGAAGTTGTGGCGAGAGTTAAAGCGATTTTACGCCGTTCTTCTCAATTTGAAACAACCCGCGCTGATGAAGAAGATGAAGATATCGTGATTGGTCCTATTCGTATTAGACCAGATTATTTTGAAGTTTATCGTAATGATGAACTCTTAGAATTAACCCCAAAAGAGTTTGAACTATTATTGTATCTTGTAGAACGTCAAGGGCGTGTGATTACAAGAGAACATATGTTAAATTCGGTATGGAATTATGAGTTTGCAGGTGACTCACGTATTGTTGATGTTCATATCAGTCATTTACGTGATAAATTAGAAGAAAACCCAAAACAACCGCAGTTCATTAAAACTGTAAGAGGTTTAGGTTACAAATTGGAGCGTCCAAAATAGATGATAAAGTTTTATCACAAGTTATTAATTATACTTACAACAATCACTGTTGTAAGTTTTCTTATATTAGGCTTTATTGTTCATAATTCTATATACACGATTTCTGTGGATCATCAAAAACGTGAATTACTCAAACAATCTAAACATATCATTCAACGCTATCAAGTGCACCAATCATCGCGTATTCAAGATATAGCTGAAACATATCAAGCTAATATTCACATTATCACTAATGGTAAAACTGAAACACTTCATACTGAAAAAGATTTTACTATCGAAAATAGAAAAGATGAGCTTTTGAGGCAATTGCATTCTGAAAATCCTGTTTATATCCTTGATGGAAAATCCGGTGAATATTTGTATGGTGTCAAACATAAACAAACAATACTGTTAATGAGTGGGAAATATGATGCGGTCTATGATTTACAAATGCAATTCTGGAAGTACTTAATATTGATTGGTATTGTGATTATGGCATTGATTTTCTTTACAGTTCGCTATATTAACCGCACTTATATACAACCGATTAATGAGGTTTCTTATGCCGCTTCTTTATTAACGCAAGGGAATTATAAAGTACGTGTTCCTGAAAGCAGTGTCAAAGAAACACGTGAACTCTATGTAACAATTAATGTACTTGCAAGACGTTTAGAGCGTTTAAATAGTGAGCAAAAAATTCAGCGTAATCGCCTAGTGACTACATTAGAAAATATACCGAGTGCTGTACTTATGATTGATAAGCATGGAAATATCGTAGTTGCCAATAAAACATTTTATGAGATTTTTAACGAGACGAAAAATGTTGAACATCAAAACTATGAAAAGTTTTTACATCCGACTTTAAAAAAACTCGTTGTAGAAGGTTTTCGTACTGAAAAACCCGTGTATGATCAAGTGGAGCTACAATTAAGTTTAATACATCAAAAGTTTTTTGATACGTCATGCGTACCTATTTTGACTAGAACAAAGAAACGATTACAAGGGATGGTTATTGTTTTACATGATATTACACAATTGAAAAAACTCGAAAATTTAAGACGTGACTTTGTTGCAAATGTTTCGCATGAATTAAAAACACCGATCACGTCGATGAAAGGGTTCACTGAAACACTTTTAGATGGTGCTAAAAATGATGAGGCATCATTAGATATGTTTTTAAATATCATGTTAAAAGAATCTAATCGCATTCAATCGCTCGTTAATGATTTGCTGGATTTATCGAAAATTGAACAAAATACGGCATTAGATAAACATCCTATTAACCTATCTCAAGTTGCGAACAATGCTTTAGACTTAATTCAACCTTTAGCGAGCGAAAAAAACATTGATTTAATTGATGAAATCGATGAGCATATCACTGCACTAGCGGATGAAACAAAGATGTCTCAGGTTATCGTAAACTTATTATCAAATGCAGTGAATTATTCTCCGCCAGACAAAACGATTACTTTACGTGTGTATCAAAATGATAAACATAAAGTGATTGAAGTTATAGATGAAGGTATAGGTATAGCAGAAGAGGAAACTGTGCGTATTTTCGAACGATTTTATCGAGTTGATAAAGCGCGCAGTCGTGAATCAGGTGGCACGGGTCTTGGGCTTTCTATCACGAAACATATTGTGGAAGGGTATCAAGGTAAAATTGAGGTTGAAAGTGAAATAGGTAAAGGGTCCACTTTTAGAGTGCAATTACCTGAATAAAGTGATATTGCGATACAGGTTTGGTTTTAACCAAGTCTGTATCGTTTTCTTTTAGTGCCGCAATGGGTATTTAGTATGTGATGTGATAAAATAAATGCAAAGTAGCTAGGAGGGACCCATGTGGAAAAGTTAGTGTTAATTGATGGTAACAGTTTAAGCTTTAGAGCATTTTATGCGTTACCCTTATTACAAAATAAAGCTGGTATTCACACGAATGCAATTTATGGCTTTGCACGTTTATTAGAAAAAATTATCAAAGAAGAATCACCCACACATTTTCTAGTTGCATTTGATGCTGGGAAAACAACATTTCGACACGAGACTTATCAAGATTATAAAGGTGGCAGACAAAAAACACCTCCAGAATTAAGTGAACAGTTCCCTTATATTCGCCAACTGTTGGACGCTTATCAAATCAAGCGGTATGAATTAGAACAATATGAAGCCGATGATATTATTGGGACACTTAGTCGTGAAGCGGATCAAAAAGGGTTAGAAACCATCATCATTACAGGAGACCGTGATTTAACACAATTGGCCACTGATAACGTGACAATTTATTATACAAAAAAAGGTGTCACAGATGTAGATCATTATACACCGGCATTTATCGCAGAACAGTATGGCGGTCTTGTTCCTGATCAAATACGTGATTTGAAAGGTTTAATGGGTGATACATCAGATAATATTCCAGGTGTTGCTGGTGTTGGTGAAAAAACAGCACTAAAATTGTTACATCAATTTAAAACTGTTGAAGGTGTGTATGACAATATAGAACAAGTCAGTGGGAAAAAGTTGAAAGAAAAATTAGCTAATAGCCAAGCGGATGCATTAATGAGTAAACAATTAGCTACTATAAATTGCGACAGTCCCATCTCTGTTACGATAGAAGATACAAAACGTCCGACAACAATAGATGAGACAGAAAAAATTGAGCTTTTTAAAACATTGGAATTTCGCCAATTATTAAAAGATATTGATATTAAAGCAGATACATCATCAGTTCAAAAATCATATCAAATCTCCTCAGATTTTAAAGGAATTCAATTTGATGCTTTAGATGCAGCGATAGTTCATATTGAAATTGATGGAGACAATTATATCAAAAATAATATTTTAAAATTTGGTTTGAAAACAGACAATGACTATATTGTTGTGGACGCACATCAGATTAAGGAGATTGAACCTTTAGTTGCGTGGCTTGAAGATGAAAAAACGTGTAAATATGTGTTTGATGCTAAGAAAACATATGTCGCGTGTAAGCGTTTAGGCATACGCATTCAAAACATAGTTTTTGATACGATGCTTGCAAGCTATTTAATTGATCCATCGCAAACAATTGAGGATGTAGCTTCCGTTTCATCTCTATATGAAGGGACATTTGTTCAGGATCGTGCTACTATTTATGGAAAAGGAAAATCTTATCTTATCCCCGATGACCAACCGTTAGCCGAACATATTGCATCAATTTTAGATGCAATTGAAATCATGTATCCAATGATGCAACAAAAATTGGATGCGCATGAACAAATGACTTTATTAACGGATATTGAACTTCCTTTAGCTTTAATTTTGGGTGAAATGGAGTTTACTGGTATTTACACAGATGTGACGACGCTACAAACTATGGAAGCTGATATTCAATCGAAATTGGATACACTGATTAAAGATATTCATAAAGTAGCGGGTGAAACATTTAATATTAACTCTCCGAAACAACTTGGTGTTATCTTATTTGAAAAGTTACAATTGCCTGTTATTAAAAAAACTAAAACAGGGTATTCCACAGCAGTTGATGTATTAGAAAAATTGCAAGGTGAGCACGACATTATTGATTTAATTCTTCAGTACCGTACGCTTTCTAAGCTACAATCGACTTATGTAGAAGGCTTACAAAAAGTGATTTCTGAAGATGGCCGTATTCATACGCGCTTTAATCAAACGTTAGCTCAAACGGGTCGTTTATCTTCTGTGGATCCTAACTTGCAAAATATACCAATTCGTATTGAAGAAGGGCGCAAAATTCGTAAAGCATTCAAATCAACAGATGAAAATAGTGTAATTTTAGCAGCAGACTATTCACAAATCGAGTTACGTGTACTTGCACATATTACTAAAGATCGTACCCTTCAAGATGCTTTTATTAATAATGAAGATATCCATACGACGACTGCTATGAAAGTGTTTAATGTTGATGCTTCCGAAGTAACTGCTCTAATGCGTCGTCAAGCGAAAGCAGTTAACTTTGGTATCGTGTATGGAATTAGCGATTATGGTTTAAGCCAAAGTCTAGGTATTACACGTAAAGCAGCTAAACAGTTTATAGATGACTATTTAAATCACTTTCCTGGTGTAAAGACTTATATGGAAGAAATTGTTCAAGATGCGAAACAAGATGGTTATGTAGAAACATTGTTAAAACGTCGTCGATATATTCCTGATATAACGAGTCGTAACTTTAATAAACGTGGTTTTGCTGAACGCACAGCTATGAATTCCCCAATTCAAGGTAGCGCGGCTGACATTATCAAATGTGCGATGGTTAAGTTAGATGAAGCGATGAAACATTCTGATTTTAAAGCTAAGATGTTATTACAAGTACACGATGAGTTGATTTTTGAATTACCTAAAGATGAAGTTGAAACATTTAGTAAGTTTGTAGAAGACATTATGATTCATGCATTAGAATTAGATGTACCGCTTCAAGTAGATTCAGATTATGGGAAAACGTGGTACGATGCAAAATAGAAAGTAGGGAACACATTGCCAGAATTACCAGAAGTTGAACATGTAAAACGTGGCATTCAACCGCTCATTGAAGGTGCAAGCATTGAAAAGATTACCTTTTCCGATAGTGTCATTTTAGGTAAACAACAAGGTAAAGACACCATTATAAAGGGCATAAGTTTAGAGGCGTTTCAACAGTTTAGTGTTAGTTATACTATTCAACATGTATATCGCCGAAGCAAATATATTCTTTTTGATTTGGTAAACGATTCTGATCAACGTACATTAGTATCTCACTTAGGCATGGCTGGTGGCTTTTTTGTAGTCAAACATATTGAGGATATTAACATTGCAAACTATCGAAAGCATTGGCACGTTATATTTCATTTAGATAACGATTGGTTACTTGTTTATTCAGATATTAGACGGTTTGGTGAAATTAGAAATGTTAAATGTTTAGAGGAATACCCTTCTCTATTAGAAATTGCACCTGAACCATTTGATATCGATGCGTTATCGCATTATTTAGCTCAATATGAAGTTAATCGTTATAAAAAAATGCCGATAAAACGTATGATTTTAGAACATCGCGTCATTGCTGGGTGTGGGAATATATATGCGTGTGAAGCGTTATTTGATGCTAAAATCAATCCACATCGTTTAGCACAAGATTTATCACATGATGAGCGCATAAACGTTTTTAAAAGTGTTGTAAAAGTTCTAGAAATGGGTATTTTACATGGAGGAACAAGTATCTCTGATTACGTTCACGCAGATGGTCAACGTGGAACGATGCAAAATAATTTAAAAGTATATAAACAGAAAATGTGTGAAGAATGTAAAAGTGCGATTGATACAGCGATTATTGGCGGTCGTAATACACACTATTGTAAAAATTGTCAAAAATAAGGGAAGAAGGTATGTTATGTCAAAAGTCATTGGTTTAACGGGTGGAATTGCCACTGGTAAATCCACTGTGGCAGAACTTTTGAAAGCGCACGGCTTTAAAATAGTAGATGCTGATGTCGCGTCTCGAAAAGCAGTTGAAAAAGGGTCTGAAGGCTTGTCACAAGTCCGAGCAGAATTTGGTGAGGAAGCCATTGATGACAATGGAGAAATGAATCGCCATTATATCGGACAACAAGTGTTCTATGATGATGTAAAACGTGAAAAATTAAATGCTATTATTCATCCTATTGTGAGAACGTTAATGGAAAAGGAAAGAGATCAATATCTTGCTGAAGGTTATGATGTTGTCATGGATATTCCTTTACTATATGAAAATGGTCTTGAAAATACAGTGGATGAAGTATGGTTAGTTTATACATCTCCTAGCATTCAAATAGACCGTTTAATGGAACGTAACCAATTATCAATTGAAGATGCCAAAGCACGCATTTATAGTCAAATTTCAATTGATAAAAAGAGTCGTATGGCTGATGTAGTAATTGATAATTTTGGCACAAAACTTGAACTTAAACAAAATTTAGAGGAAGTTTTAGCTGAAAAGGGTTATCTTAAAAGTGTTGAATAAAGTGAAATAAAATGGGGTGGACCAATTTTAAGGTTCACCCCATTTTTTATAAATTCAGGTGGATGCGAATGAAAGATGTAGGATTGAGTTTACAGGTAGCTAATGCGCCATGTAACCTCTAAATTTATGATTCATCGTATAACACTACATAGGTTAATGTGACACATTAATATCCCAAAGGCACTATACACGGATTGTAAAAATATACAAATGGCATTTTATAAGTAAAATTTATCAACGCAAACGGTTTCATTTTTGATTAATTATGATATACTCTTAAATATAAGTATAACACATTAACAAGGAGTGCTTTTTTCATGACGACAAAGATTGCGATAAACGGTTTAGGTCGTATCGGCCGTATGGTTTTAAGAATTGCATTAAACAGAGAGGATATTGAGGTGGTTGCGATTAACGCAAGTTATCCACCAGAGACCATTGCACATCTTATTAAATATGATACAACGCACGGACGTTTCAACAAAGAAGTACAACCTATAGAAAATGGTATTAGTGTGGATGGTAAAGAAATTAAATTAGTTTCTGATCGTAACCCAGAAAATTTACCTTGGAAAGCTTTAGGTATTGATGTAGTTATTGAAGCGACAGGTAAATTTAACCACGGTGATAAGGCGGATGCTCATATTAGAGCAGGTGCAAAAAAAGTATTGTTAACAGGTCCATCAAAAGGTGGACACGTGCAAACGATTGTTAAAGGTGTAAATGACAGTGATTTAGATGTTGATACATATGACATCTTTAGTAATGCGTCATGTACGACAAATTGTTTAGCACCTGTTGCAAAATTGTTAAATGATACGTTCGGTATTGAAAACGGCCTAATGACTACAGTACATGCCGTAACAAATGATCAAAACAATTTAGATAATCCACATAAAGATTTACGTCGTGCACGTGCAGCATTTGAAAGTATTATTCCAACATCTACTGGCGCAGCAAAAGCACTCGCACTAGTGTTGCCAGAACTTGAAGGGAAACTACACGGAATGGCATTACGCGTGCCAACTAAAAATGTGTCGCTCGTTGATTTAGTTGTAGATTTAAAACAACCTGTTACTAAAGAAGAAGTGAACCAATTATTTAGAGATCATCAACTTGGTGGTGTAATTGATATTGTGGATGAACCCCTTGTATCAGATGACTTTAAAACAGATAGCCACTCTGCAATTATCGATGCGCAATCAACTATCGTGATGGGTGAAAATAAAGTAAAAGTACTTGCTTGGTATGATAACGAATGGGGTTACTCTACACGTGTTGTAGATGTCTTACAACAAATTGCGAAAGCGATTAAAGTGACAGCATAAGTTGTAAATTGCTAATATATAGATTGGTTTAACAAAAAATAGTATATTTTTCTCGATTAGGGTCAAGGTAAAATGTTTACCTTGGCTCTTTTTAATCACTGTACTTTTGCTATTAAATCAGTTTGTAGTATAATGAAACAAAATTATTGAAGAAGGTGAAAAAGTCGTGAAATGCCCTAAATGTCAACACACGCACGCTCGTGTTGTGGATTCGAGACATGTAGATGACCTAAATGCAATTAGAAGAAGACGTGAATGTGAACATTGTGGAACACGTTTCACTACTTTTGAACACATTGAGATGAGTCCGCTCATTGTTGTTAAAAAAGATGGAACAAGAGAGCAATTCAATCGTGAAAAAATTTTAAACGGTTTGGTTCGATCATGCGAAAAACGACCAGTACGTTTTCAAAAACTAGAGGAAATTACAAATCAAGTGGAATGGAAATTGAGAGATTCAGGTATGGCAGAAATTTCATCGAGAGATATTGGAGAACATGTGATGGATTTATTAATAGATGTAGACCAGGTTTCTTATGTGCGTTTTGCATCCGTGTACCGTGAATTTAAAGATGTAGATCAATTGCTTAAATCCATGCAAGGTATTATTAAAGATAACAGGCGGAGTGAATAATATGGTATCGATGTATCCGAATCAATTACAAGCACATGATGGTTTTGCCGTCGTGCGCGCATATTTTTATCACCAACGTCACCAAGAAGTACTTCATCGACTTTTTATACCACTGATTGGTGCTGATGCTGTTAGTTATTATCAATATTTAGAACAATTTGCCTCAAGTACTTTTGATGACGGTTACACACATTATACGATTATGTCTGAGTTGAAAATTAACTTATTAAAATTCCGAGAAAAATTAGATTTATTAGAGGGAATTGGTTTGTTAAAGACCTATGTACGTCACACAAAACAAACTACACAATTCGTTTATGAACTCGTTGCACCACCATCGCCTTATAAATTTTTTAATGACCCGATGTTGTCTGTTTATTTTTATCAAGTTGTTGGCCAATCACGTTTTCATGAAATTAAACGGTATTTTATTCCAAATGAGATGGATTTAAAGGCTTTTACCGAAGTAACTAAAAAATTTACAGATGTTTTTAAAGTACCACAACAGTCACATCGACCGAATGCAGGTGCATTAAATGAACAAAGTTATAATGGTGTCGATTTATCTGATGTTTATTTTGATTTTGACTTATTAAAAGATATGCTTCAAACGCATTATGTAAGTAGTGAAGTGATTAGTGAACCGAATAAAACAACGATTATTCAGTTGGCTACATTATATCGATTATCCCCTGACATGATGAAAACAGCGATATTAAAATCGTTAAATAGCGATCAAACATTATCTTTATCAACTTTACGTAAAACAGCGCAAGATTATTATTTGATTGAAAACCAACAAGAATTACCTGCACTTACACCTTCAAATTCAGGTGAAACGACGAACGCTATCCAAAATCCTTTAAAAGCTGACGTTTCCAATTGGGATGAGTGGTATGAAATGATGGACAATACAAGTCCTATTGTGATGCTCACATCGTGGGGTGACGCAGAACCGACCCCGCAACAAAAAGCAATGATAGAAGATTTAATCACGCGCGAGAAGTTAAGCTTCGGTGCGATTAATGTTTTATTGCAATATGTCTTACTAACGAAAGATCAAAATTTACCTAAAAATTACGTGCTTTCAGTAGCGTCAAGTTGGAAAAAACAACAGGTGACAGACGCGAGATCCGCACATGAACTCGCACAAAAGATAAAAGAGAAACAATCACAACATTATTCAAAACCACGTGCTTCACAATACCGTAATAAACAACATTTACAATCACTCGAAAAAACACCAAGGTGGCTTACACATCCTGAAGAATTTGAGTTGAAAAAAGAAGACGAAGCGCATCTTGAAAAGGAAAAACAAGCCTTTTTAAATAAATTAAAAAACAAAAAACGGGCAGGTGAAAAAGAATGAAATCATTTAGTCACATTATAGGGTCGAATGATGCCTTCGAAAAACGTATTGCTAAAATTAAACGCGATGTTTTACAAGATCCAGATGTCAAGCAGTTTATAGACGCGCACCAACATGAAATCACAAATCACATGATAGATGTAGACTTAAATATACTTCAAGAATATAAAGATCAACAAAAGCAATGTGATGATGATCATTCCTTCGAAAACTGTCCAAACTTTGTGAAAGGGCATATTCCACAATTATATATCGAAAATAATCGCATCAAAATCAAATATACGCCATGCCCATGTAAAATTAAGCATGATGAGGCGAAGTATTATAGTAGCATGATTACTTCATTTCATATGCACCCTGAAACATTAAATGCGAAAATTAAAGATATTTATATGAATCGAAGAAATCGTTTAGAACTGGCGATGCGCTTAGACGATATGATTGATCAAATTATTGCGAAAACACCCACTAAAGGTTTATATCTTTATGGTGAATTTGGGACAGGGAAGTCATTTATATTAGGTGCCATTGCTAATGAATTGAAAAGTAATCGAGTGCCTTCTACAATCATCTATGTGCCTGAATTTATTCGTACACTCAAAAATGGTTTTAAAGATGGCTCGACGGACCGACGTGTTAAAGAAGTGAGAGAAGCCCGTGTTCTGTTTTTAGATGATATTGGCGCAGAAGAAATTTCACCATGGGTTCGAGATGAAGTGTTAGGACCTATTTTACATTACCGTATGATTCAAGAATTACCAACGTTTTTCAGCTCGAATTTAAATTTAGACGAACTCGAACACCATCTATCTGTAACGCGTGGTGGCACTGAAGTAACGAAGGCCGCTCGGATTATGGAACGTGTTAAAACTTTAGCAGATCCTTATCGATTAGAAGGGGAAAATTATAGAAAACGTTGAAAATTTATAAAAAAGCGCTATAATGGAAATAACTAAATGACGACAAAAAATAGAGGATACGATGTTGTACAGCCTATTATACAGAGAGCTACCGTTTGATGAGAGTGTAGTTAATAGTGTATCGCATTACTCCCTCAGTATGACATTTGTAATGAATGTCCGGCTCAAGACCGTTATCTTAAGTAGAGTTTGCATATTTTTATGCAGTACTAGGGTGGTACCACGATGACCTCGTCCCTATTTAGGGATGGGGTCTTTTTATTTTAGTCGTTAAAATTTAAGGAGGATGCATATGTCACAAATAATGATTCGCTTTCCAGATGGAAATGAAAAAAGTTTTGAAAAAGGGATTACAACAGAAGAAATTGCTCAATCGATCAGTCCTGGGCTACGTAAAAAAGCAGTTGCAGGTAAATTTAATCATCAATTAGTCGATCTTACACGTCCTTTAGAAGAAGATGGTGATATTGAAATTATTACACCGGGAAGTGATGAGGCATTAGAAGTATTACGACACTCTACTGCTCATCTTATGGCACAAGCATTGAAACGTTTATATGGCGATGTAAAGTTTGGTGTGGGCCCTGTGATTGATGGCGGCTTCTATTATGATTTTGATATGGATGACAAAGTTTCAAGTGATGATTTTGAAAAAATTGAAAAAACAATGAAACAAATCGTTAATGAAAATCATCCGGTGACACATCGTGTAGTTAGTCGAAACGAAGCGAAAGCATTCTTTAATGATGACCCTTACAAATTAGAATTAATCGAGGCGATTCCAGAAGATGAAAATGTAACGCTCTATACTCAAGGTGAGTTTACAGATTTATGTCGCGGTGTACATGTCCCATCTACAGCTAAAATTAAAGAATTTAAATTGTTATCTACTGCTGGCGCATATTGGCGCGGAGATAATAATAATAAAATGTTGCAACGTATTTATGGAACAGCGTTCTTTGATAAGAAAGATTTAAAAGCACACTTGAAAATGCTTGAAGAACGTAAAGAGCGTGATCACAGACGTATCGGTAAAGATTTAGAGCTCTTCACTAACAATCAATTAGTAGGAGCAGGGTTACCATTATGGTTACCAAATGGTGCAACAATTCGCCGTGAGATTGAACGCTACATCGTAGATAAAGAAGTGAGTTTAGGTTATGACCATGTCTATACACCTGTCATGGCGAATGTAAATTTATACAAAACATCTGGACATTGGGATCATTATCAAGAAGACATGTTTCCAGTGATGCAACTTGATGAGGATGAAGCAATGGTACTTCGTCCGATGAACTGTCCACATCATATGATGATTTATGCAAATAAACCACATTCATACCGCGAATTGCCGATTCGTATTGCTGAATTAGGTACAATGCATCGTTATGAAGCGAGTGGCGCGGTATCAGGACTACAGCGTGTACGCGGCATGACGTTAAATGATGCTCATATCTTTGTGCGACCTAATCAAATTAAAGATGAATTCAAGCGCACAGTGAACATGATTATTGATGTATATAAAGACTTCGGTTTTGAAGATTATCGCTTTAGATTAAGCTATCGCGATCCTGAAGATAAAGAAAAATACTTTGATGATGATGTCATGTGGAATAAAGCGGAATCGATGTTAAAAGAAGCGGTGGATGAACTGGGTCTTTCCTATGAAGAAGCTATAGGTGAAGCGGCATTCTATGGTCCTAAATTAGACGTTCAAGTGAAAACGGCAATGGGTAAAGAGGAAACGTTGTCTACAGTACAACTTGATTTCTTATTACCTGAGCGTTTTGATTTAAATTACATCGGTAAAGATGGTGAACAACATCGTCCAGTTGTTATTCATCGCGGAGTCGTTTCTACAATGGAACGTTTTGTTGCATTTTTAACAGAAGAAACAAAAGGGGTTTTCCCAACTTGGTTAGCACCGCAACAAGTTGAAATCATTCCAGTCAATGTTGAGTTGCATTATGATTATGCGAGACAACTTCAAGATGAACTCAAATCACAAGGTGTCCGCGTTCATATTGATGACCGTAATGAAAAGATGGGCTATAAAATCCGTGAAGCACAAATGAAAAAAATTCCTTATCAGCTTGTAGTAGGTGATAAAGAAGTTGAAAATCATGAAGTTAACGTACGTAAATATGGCTCTAAAGATCAAGAAACAGTTGAAAAAGACACGTTTATTTGGAATTTAGTGGACGAAATCCGTTTAAAAAAGAAAAGATAACTTGTCTTTCAGTAAACTTTAAGCTATAGTAGATACAAATCAAAAATTTAATAAAATTTAGTTAGAGGTTGCGTCTTTAATGAGTCGTTTGTCAGAAGTCGAATGGAACATATGTTGCACAAATTAAAGGTAAAGACGCCGAAATAAAAGTTCATCCATCAACAACTTTTATTGGGCTGGTATTCGAATAGGAACCAGACTGTCACAATAGTGGTGTGCTATCTATGTTGAAATATATAACAAAGGTTGCATCCTCGATGTAACCTTTGTTTCTTTTTACACAAATAAACACAATGATCATCATGTAACATTTGCACCTACCTCTAAGTAAAGGGAAAGGATAGGTTTTATGAGTCAAAGTAATTTGGGAAATGAAAACACGGTTCAAAGACACCTTAAAGATCGTCATATTTCGATGATCGCGATCGGTGGTGCGATTGGAACAGGACTATTTATGACATCTGGTGGCGCGATTGCAGATGCGGGTCCATTAGGGGCATTACTAGGATATGCGATTATCGGCGTGATGGTATTTTTCTTGATGACATCTTTAGGAGAGATGGCTACGTACTTGCCTGTATCTGGATCATTTAGTACGTATGCGACACGGTTTGTAGATCCTTCATTAGGATTTGCCCTTGGATGGAACTACTGGTTTAACTGGGTTATTACAGTTGCTGCAGACGTCACAATCGCTGCGCAAGTCATTCAATATTGGCAACCGCTACAGTTTCTACCAGCATGGGCGTGGAGTTGCTTGTTCATGTGTATCATCTTTAGCTTGAATGCTTTATCTGTTAAAGTGTATGGCGAAAGTGAATATTGGTTTGCATTTATTAAAGTGGCAACGGTCATTATTTTCATTATTGTAGGTCTTCTTACGATTGTGGGTATTATGGGTGGCCAAGCTGTTGGATTTGATACATTCACTAAAGGTGATGGTCCAATTTTAGGTGGTAGCTTTGGTGGCAGTCTATTAGCTGTTTTTGGTGTATTCTTAATTGCTGGTTTCTCTTTCCAAGGTACAGAACTTGTAGGGATTACAGCTGGAGAATCTGAAAATCCTCAACGTGCTGTGCCGAAAGCCATTAAACAAGTTTTTTGGCGTATTTTACTTTTCTACATTTTTGCTATTTTTATCATCGGTATGTTGATTCCATACGATAACCCTGCATTAATGGGCGGTGGTAATGATATCGCTACATCACCATTTACATTAGTTTTTAAAAATGCTGGTTTAGCCTTTGCGGCATCGTTTATGAATGCGGTGATTTTAACCTCTGTATTGTCAGCAGGTAACTCAGGTATGTATGCAAGTACGCGTATGTTGTACTCTATGAGTAAAGATGGACTCGCAGCACGCATTTTCGGTCATACAAATAAGAATGGGACACCAATTATCTCAATGCTTGCAACCGCTGCAATCGTTATTTTAATATTTATCGTGCAACAAGTTAGTGGTAACGCGTATGAGTATATTGTTGCGGCAAGTGGTTTAACTGGATTTATCGCATGGGTTGGTATCGCCGTCAGTCATTATCGTTTTAGAAAAGCATTTGATGCACAAAATTATGATAAAGACAAATTGGTTTACAAAGCGAAATTGTTCCCATTCGGTCCAATACTTGCAGGTGTTTTATGTATCGTTGTCATCATTGGTCAAGACGTTGATTTTATTCAAAGTGGTAACTTTGATTTCAATCGTTTCCTTATCACATATATGGGTATTCCGGTATTTTTAGGGTTTTTCTTATATCACAAATTTAGATATAAAACGAAATTAATACCTTTAAATGATGTGAACTTAGATCCTTCTATTTCAACGAAAGAAAAAAACTTTCAGAAACATGTTGACTAATTCGTAACAACTTGGTATAGTTAATTCTGTTGATTACGAAACGGACCAAGTAGAAGCACCCGCTTCTCACCTGTAGCGACGCATCAAGCAGTTGGCAGGTAAACGATAAACATGTAGAAAACGTTCATGTTATTGAAGAAGCGGGGACATTTTATGTCCTCGCTTCTTTTTGTACTTGGACCATTCGTAAAACTATTGGAGGTGTCAACCATAGCTAAGGATCAAACGCAAGTTAATGAAAAGATTCGCGCAAAAGAATTACGTGTTATCGGTCAAAATGGTGACCAAATTGGTTTAAAAACCAAACATGAAGCATTAGAAATGGCAGACCGTCTAGGATTAGATGTCGTTGTTGTTGCACCTAATGCGAAACCGCCTGTTGCTCGTATTATGGACTATGGTAAGTACAAATTTGAGCAACAAAAGAAAGAAAAAGAAATGAAAAAGAAACAAAAAATTATCAACGTGAAAGAAATACGTTTAAGTCCAACAATTGAAGAACATGACTTCAATACAAAGCTTAAAAACGGACGTAAATTCTTATCTAAAGGTGATAAAGTTAAAGTTTCGATTCGTTTCAGAGGGCGTGCCATTACACATAAAGAAATTGGTCAACGTGTTTTAGAAAAGTTTGCTGATGAATGTAAAGATATTGCATCTGTAGAGCAAAAGCCTAAAATGGAAGGCCGTCAAATGTTTCTTATGTTAGCGCCAACTAACGAAAAATAAACAACGATTAAATAGGAGGAACTCACTATGCCTAAAATGAAAACTCATCGCGGAGCAGCGAAACGTGTTAAAAGAACTGGATCTGGTCAATTAAAACGTTCTAGAGCGTACACTTCTCACTTATTCGCTAACAAATCTACAAAGCAAAAACGTCAATTACGTAAAGCATCATTAGTATCTAAGAGCGATGCAAAACGTGTAAGACAGTTATTAACATACGTTAAATAATTTTAGTTTTCGATATGGTATGTAAGGCATACCGCAAGAGATAAAAGGAGGAATTTATTATGCCACGTGTTAAAGGTGGAACAGTAACAAGAGCGCGTCGTAAAAAGACGATTAAATTAGCAAAAGGTTACTTTGGTTCAAAAAGTACATTATATAAAGTAGCAAAACAACAAGTAATGAAATCAGGTCAATATTCATTCCGTGACCGCCGTCAAAGAAAACGTGACTTCCGTAAATTATGGATTACACGTATCAATGCAGCTGCACGTCAACACGACATCAGCTACTCACGTTTAATGAACGGTTTAAAAACTGCTGGTATCGATATTAACCGTAAAATGCTTTCTGAAATCGCGATTTCAGACGATAAAGCTTTCGGTGAATTAGTAAGTAAAGCGAAAGAAGCTTTAAAATAAACCTAATTAAAAATGCTTTTCACGTCTAAAGATTTAATCTTTTGAGTGAAAAGCATTTTTATCTTTGTGTGCATGTAGCTTCTTCAATTTAATTTAGACGAAAAATAATGGAGTAAAACGAGAAAACACCATGTGTAAGTTGTCATTGATACGGTATATCACTTTTCGTTATACCCATTCTCTGATACGATTAAGAAAATGAATATAAAGGAGAACATTATGTCGAAATTTGATGAACAAATCGCTGTCGTACAACGTCATTCGTTGTTCAACCAAGAAAAGAATGCTTTTAATGGTTTTATTTCTAAAAGCGATGCGAAGAGTATTGAAATTTTTAACACATTAGACCAGTATGAAGTAAAAAGACGTGGGGATATGGAAGAGGATCCTTCTTACAAACAACTTATATCCTACTGCATACTTGAAAATGAAAATGGCGACCTTTTAGTCTATGAACGTTTATCAGGTGGTGGTGAAGCACGTCTACACGGACAAGGCTCTATTGGTGTAGGTGGGCATATGAATGATGTTCCAGATGCACAAACCATCAATGACTTAATTATTGTCAATGCAAGTCGTGAGCTTGAAGAAGAGGTGGGGCTTCATGTTACAAGTGCATCACAACTTGAACATGTTGGATTCATCAATGACGACTCTAACGAAGTGGGTAAAGTTCATATTGGTATTGTTTTTAAAGTTAAAGTCAAAGCCAATAACATTGAAGTTAAAGAAACAGATACATTGAAAATAGAATGGAAGTCTCTTGAAGACATCAATGATTTAAATCAATTCGAATCATGGAGTGCACTTATTTTACAAGATTTGAAATAGGTGATAAAGATGAGTGAAATAATTCCATTTCCAAAGCGTAAAGATAAAATTGAAAAAGATATGATCACATTTTTTAATCAAGGCGACTATGAACGTGTGTATGATTTATTCATTACGTACGAAGCATCGTTTGAGTTAACGTCACAATTAGCGCTAATGAAATGCGAAACATTATGGGAGTTAAAGTCATATCTTGAATTAAAAGAAGAAGCAAATATTTTAATGTCACAAGGGTTCCAACCATACGATACTTTGATGATTTATTATGTGAAAAGTTTGTTTGAATTAAAACAATATCATGCTGTGATTGATGTCATTGATCAAGTGATTGATGAAGTTAACGAACATCAAACACGCTTAGTATTTTTACCTATTAAAGATCAAGCGACGGCAGAACTTAATAAGCGTAAAGATTATTTTCATTACCAATTACAATCTTTCTTTAGTCTTTCTAATGGTGAACAGACGAAATTGTTATTAGATTTAATTGATGACCATGCTTATCAATATGCAGACACATTTGCATTTTATATCAAACATGAATCCCTCAATCATCGGTTAATGACGCTTATTCTTGAATATTTAAAATTTGCACACTATGAACAACCGATTCACATTGAAAAATTCGGCTTACACACAGAGGTTAAACCTCATCGTTTAAAAGGCGTTTCACACACAAGCTTCAACAATCAACTGATGCCTAGAATCATCGAATGGTTAGAGAAAGCAATGCCATCATTAGTAAGTGAGGCGTATGTGCACCTCAATACACACAATATCGCGTTGTATCCTTTTGAAATTACTTCAATTGATACTATTGACCATTGGTTGAAAGCGTATCAAATGTACTTTAAATCCTTAACAGGCGAGGAAAACAAAATGGATGACGACTTACATGCATTGGTTGAACTTATAAATTTATTAAATACATAGGCGCTTGGGTTTATCACCACGCCAACCTATGCTATAATGAAGAAGTTGAAAAATTTTAATAGTATATCATGGAGGTTTATACACATGACAGCAACTTGGGAAAAGAAAGAAGGCAACGAAGGGTTATTACAAGTAACTGTTCCTGCTGAAGAAGTAGATAAAGCATTAGATCAAGCTTTTAAAAAAGTAGTTAAACAAATTAACGTACCTGGCTTCCGTAAAGGTAAAGTGCCACGTCCAATTTTCGAACAACGTTTTGGTGTTGAAGCGTTATATCAAGACGCTGTAGACATTTTATTACCAAAAGCATACAGCAATGCAGTTGAAGAAGCTGGTATTAATCCAGTAGATCAACCTGAAATTGAAGTAACTCAAATTGAAAAAGGTAAAGAATTCAAATTTGATGCGACAGTTACTGTAGAACCTGAAGTTGAATTAGGTGACTACAAAGGGTTAGAAATTGAAAAACAAAATACTGAATTAACAGATGAAGAAGTGGAAGAAACTATTCAACAACGTTTAGAAGCAATGGCTGATATGGTGGTTAAAGAAGACGGTAAAGTTGAAGAAGGCGATACTGTAAATCTTGACTTCGATGGTTATGTTGATGGTGAACAATTTGAAGGTGGACAAGCTGACGGTTATGACTTAGAAATCGGATCTGGTATGTTTATCCCAGGTTTCGAAGAACAACTTGTTGGTTTAGCTGTTGGTGAAGAAAAGGATGTTGAAGTAACATTCCCTGAAGAATACCACGCTGAAGAATTAGCAGGTAAACCAGCAACTTTCAAAACAAAAATCAATGAAATTAAATCAAAAGAAGTGCCAGAATTAGACGACGAGCTTGCGAATGAACTTGATTCTGAAGCAAATACTGTAGATGAATATAAAGAAAACTTACGTAAGCAATTAGCAGAAAATAAAGCGACTGAAGCTGAAAATACACAAAAAGAAGAAGCAATTACAAAAGCTACAGATAATGCTAAAGTTGATATTCCAAATGCGATGATTAAAACAGAAGAAGATCGCATGGTACAAGAATTCGCACAACGTTTACAACAACAAGGATTAAACCTTGAAACGTATTTCCAAATTTCAGGTCAATCTGAAGAGGATTTACGTGGTCAAATGAAAGAAGATGCTGAACAACGCGTGAAAACAAACTTAACATTAGCTGCGATTGCAGATGCTGAAAATATCGAAGCAACAGACGAAGATGTTGAAAAAGAACTTGAAACAATGAGTGCTCAATTCGGTATTTCTGTAGACGATATTAAATCAACTTTAGGTAACACAGACATCGTTAAAAATGACGTACGTGTGAAAAAAGTTATTGATTTATTAGTTAAAGAAGCTAAGCTTGTTGAAGCGACTAAAGAAGAAGAAAGCGACAAATAAGCTTTGAGATAACGAAACATGCTAATATGGTTTCATTTCTCAATTTAAATAGTAAATGAATAGTTGCGGGGGTGAGTGTTTGAAGCCAAGTGATGCATATCGGTTTCACATTCACTCCCATCTTATTTTATGCAAATAACTTGATAGGCTATCCATTTGCGTAATAGAATGCTTTTTAGTATAGTCATAGAAGAACAGGGGTGTAATCAATTATGTTTAAATTCAATGAAGATGAAGAAAACTTAAAATGTTCTTTCTGTGGTAAAGATCAAGACCAAGTCAAGAAGCTTGTAGCAGGAAGTGGTGTATACATTTGTAATGAATGTATCGAACTTTGCTCTGAGATTGTTGAAGAAGAATTGAATCAAAACGAAACAGAAGAACTTACAGAATTACCCACACCAAAAGAAATTATGGAACAATTAGACAGCTACGTTATCGGTCAAGATAAAGCTAAAAAATCGTTAGCAGTAGCTGTATATAACCATTATAAACGTGTTAAACAATTAGGACCTAAAGATGACGATGTAGAATTGCAAAAAAGTAATGTTGCACTTATAGGGCCGACTGGTAGTGGTAAAACATTATTAGCGCAAACATTAGCTCGAACATTAAATGTGCCGTTTGCTATTGCGGATGCAACGAGTTTAACGGAAGCGGGTTATGTGGGTGAAGATGTTGAAAATATCCTTTTACGTTTAATCCAAGCAGCTGATTTTGATATCGATAAAGCTGAAAAAGGGATTATTTATGTTGATGAGATAGATAAAATTGCACGTAAATCTGAAAATACATCGATTACACGCGATGTATCAGGTGAAGGTGTGCAACAAGCATTATTAAAAATATTAGAGGGTACGACTGCGAGTGTACCGCCACAAGGTGGACGTAAGCATCCAAATCAAGAATTTATTCAAATCGATACTACGAATATTTTATTTATTCTTGGTGGTGCGTTTGATGGCATTGAAGACGTGATTAAACGCCGTTTAGGAGAAAAAGTCATTGGTTTTGCGAGTAGCGAAGCATCAAATTATGATGACGCATCATTATTAGAACATATTCGTCCTGAAGATTTACAAACGTATGGCTTAATCCCTGAATTTATCGGTCGTGTACCGATCGTTGCTAATCTTGAAACATTAGATGTTGAAGCATTAAAAAACATTTTAACACAACCTAAAAATGCACTCGTTAAACAATATACGAAAATGTTAGAGTTGGATAATGTTGCATTAGAATTTACAGAAGAAGCACTTAATGCGATTAGTGAAAAAGCCATTGAACGTAAAACTGGCGCGCGTGGTTTACGCTCGATTATCGAAGAAGCGCTCATCGATATTATGTTTGATGTCCCTTCAACTGAAAATGTTGCAAAAGTAGTCATTACGAAAGAAACGATTATTAACGAAACTGAGCCTGATTTATATGATTCAGAAGGAAATCTTTTAAACGATAAGAAAACTTCTGCATAACAATAGGCATCATTATTGGCCTAAGCTGAATGTAACGATTCAACTTAGGCTTTTTTATGAGGTGAATACATGAATATTAATCCAAATAATGTAGATATTTTAATAAGTGCGGTCAAACCTGAACAGTATCCTGAAATTGGATTGCCTGAGGTGGCGCTGAGTGGGCGTTCTAATGTTGGAAAATCATCGTTTATAAACAGTATGATTGGTCGGAAAAACATGGCAAGAACGTCCCAACAACCCGGTAAAACACAAACATTAAACTTTTTTGATATTGATCATCAGTTAATCTTTGTCGATGTTCCAGGATATGGGTACGCAAAGGTAAGTAAAAAACAAAGAGAAGCGTTTGGAAAAATGATTGAAACATATATTACACAACGAGAGGCTTTAAAACTTGTTATTCAATTAGTAGATCTTAGGCACCCTCCTACAGAAGATGATGTCCTCATGTATGACTTCTTAAAATATCATGAGATTCCAACATTAATTATCGCGACTAAAGAGGATAAAATTCCTAAAGGTAAGGTTCAAAAACATATCAAAGTGATAAAAGAAGCATTAGAACTCGAAAAAGGTGATCAAATCATCAGTTATTCTTCTGTTGATAAAAAAAATCAACAAATGATTTGGGATGCGATTACGACGCACTTTTAAATGTGAGTTTGACAAATTCATGACAACATCATTTAGCAACTTATAAATACGGGCAATAATAATTAGAATGACTTTAATGTATGTTATAATTTGGGTATTGTAGATATAACGGGGGCGTTATAATGTATATGATTTCTGTAAGTGTGAATCATCACACTGCGAATGTATCATTGAGAGAAAAATTAAATTTTAATAACGTGGATATGTATCGTGTACATGAAACGTTGTATGAAACGAAATCAATATTAGAAAATGTTATCGTATCCACATGTAATCGAACTGAAGTCTATGCTATTGTAGACCAAATTCATACTGGGCGATATTATATTCAACGCTTTTTAGCGCGTGAGTTTAATTTTGAAGTTGATGAAATCAAGCAATTTACAGATGTGAAAGTGGAAGATGATGCTGTGACACATTTGTTTAGAGTTACATCTGGATTAGATTCTATTGTATTAGGTGAAACGCAAATTTTGGGTCAAATCCGAGATGCATTTTTAATTGCGCAAAAAGCAGGAACTACGGGTATTATTTTTAATGAATTATTCAAGCGAGCGATTACATTTAGTAAAAAAGCGCATCATGAAACGGATATAGCCGATCATGCTACAAGCGTTTCTTATGCAGCGGTGGAGCTAGCGAAGAAAATTTACGGTAAATTAACGCGTCGTAATGCTTTAGTGATTGGTGCAGGTGAAATGGCAGAACTTGCCATTATGAATTTAAAAGGTGCAGGCGTGACAGATATAACAGTTATCAACAGAACGCTTGAACGTGCTGAAGATTTAGCACTAAAACATCATATTTCTGTCGGTGCGTTTTCTGAAATAACGCATTATTTGGCTACTGCTGACATTGTAATTAGTTCAACGAGTGCAGAAGGGTTTGTCATTACAAAAGACATGATTGCACTGAGTCACGATTTAAATAAAAATCGTCAACAGGTTTTAATCGATATCGCGGTACCGCGAGATATTGAACCACTAGACACCGTTGATTCTAATATTTTTATATACGATGTCGATGATTTAAAAGGGCTTGTTGATGCGAATATGAGAGAGCGTCAAAAAGCTGCAGCACTTATCGCTGAACGCATTCCAAATGAAATTGATAAGCATAATGAGTGGGTCAAAATGTTAGGCGTCGTCCCTGTCATTCGAGCGTTGCGCGAAAAAGCAATGACCATTCAGGAAGAAACAATGATTAGTATCGATCGTAAGTTGCCACATTTATCTGATAGAGAACGTAAAGTGATATCTAAGCATACTAAAAGTATTATTAACCAAATGTTAAAAGATCCTATTAAGCAAGCTAAAGAAATTAGCGATGATAAATATTCAGAAGAAAAGTTAGCACTCTTTAAAGAGATTTTTGATTTAGAGGTGACGTCTGACTATAAGACAGAAGCCACTGAAAAAAAGAGACACTTACTTAAGCAGAGGTTTTTCTTACTAGATAATTAAAGAATGGTGATGCTATGGAAGAAGCATTTTTTATAAGATTTCATGAATGTATCTTTATCATTTATTTAATCAGTGTGCTCACTTTAACGATCGATGTATTGCATAAAAATAGTCGATTTCAAAATATTGGATTTTATACATTAGGCATCGCATGGGTACTTCAGACCAGTTCATTGGTTTTGTATATTTTTTGGATGGGGCAATTACCTTTAACCTCAATTATTGAAAGTTTTTATATACTAACATGGCTGATATTAACGATTACTTTTATCTTTGCGGTCTTTAGAAGTTCCGCATATTTAATTGCATTGCTGAATCTGATAGGTTTAATGTTTATGGCAATTCATACGTTTCATCCGAATCAATTACAGTTAAATGGTTCACGTTTAAATGTGATTAATGAGTTATTAATCTTCCATATCTCATTCGCACTTGTCAGTTATCTTTTTTTCGCAATTGCGTGTGTGAATGCGATACTGTATTTAATACAATATCGTAATTTAAAAGAAAAGCGTTTTAATCAAGATTACTTTCGTATTGGTAGTGTGGCAACTTTAGAAAAAGGCGTTTTTTATAGTTCGTTTTTAGGAGTAATGTTACTGTTTATCAGTATTCTCTTAGGTATTCAATGGGGGATATTGACGTTAGGGCATCATATATTTTTAGATTTAAAAGTCATATCATCAATCTTTATCTTAATATGTTACGGGTTTTACATTACATTAAGGTTGTTGCGCAAGTTCTCATCACTTGCGTTAATTTATGTCAATATCGGACTGTTCATATGTTGTATGATTAATCTTATATTTATTACGCAACTGTCAGAATTCCATCAATGGACAGGTGTATAAAATCGTTTGGAGGACATATTATGCGTAAATTGGTAGTAGGTTCAAGACGCAGTCAATTAGCTTTGACACAAAGTAAACAATTCATCGAAAAACTGAAAGCGATTGATCCAACTTTAGATATCGAAATCAAAGAAATTGTGACGAAAGGGGATCAGATCGTTGATCGCCAACTGTCTAAAGTGGGCGGTAAGGGATTGTTTGTAAAAGAAATACAGAACGAATTATTTAATAAGAATATTGATTTTGCTATTCATTCTTTGAAAGATGTGCCGAGTGTACTTCCAGAAGGCTTGGTCATAGGATGTATTCCAGATAGGGAAATTCCTTTAGATGCATATATCGCAAAAAATCATACGCCATTAGAAGATTTAGCAAGTGGCAGTATTATAGGTACGAGTTCTTTACGTAGAGGTGCCCAAATTCTTGCGCAATACCCGCATTTAAAAATCAAATGGATACGGGGAAACATCGATACACGATTACGCAAACTTAAAGAAGAAGACTATGATGCCATCATTCTAGCAGCAGCTGGATTAAAAAGAATGGGTTGGTCTGATGATGGCGTTACGGCTTATCTTGATGACCGTCTTGTCTTACCAGCTATAGGTCAAGGTGCGCTCGGTATTGAATGTCGTGCAGATGATGACGCTTTACTTGCATTACTTAAAAAAGTACATAACCCGGATGTTGCGGCATGTGTTACGGCAGAACGTACCTTTTTAAAAGAAATGGACGGTAGTTGTCAAGTACCTATTGCTGGACATGCGCGTATCACATCTAATGATTCCATTCTATTTAAGGGACTCATTATGTCAACAGATGGAAAGCAACGTTTTGAATATGAAGCGGAAGGTAAAGATCCAGTCGCATTAGGATTAAAAGTGAGTGAACAACTCAAGGCACAAGGTGCTGAAACAATTATCCAAGCTTTAAGCGAATCACATTGAGGTGTATAGTATGAAGCCAAACGTATTGATGACACAAACACATACATTTGAAGACGCACGCGTAAATATAAAACATTTACCATTTTTAAAACCTGTTGCGTTAGCATTTGATACCCGTGTGTTAGCGTCTCATTATGATTGGCTTATTTTTACATCTAAAAATGCCGTAAAATTTTTCCGTCCATATTTACAAGATGTGTCATATGAAAATGTGGCAGTTATCGGTGAGAAAACAAAGCAGTATTGTGATAGTATTGGACTAGATGTCGCTTTTTATCCAAAAGATTATTCTCAAGAAGGTTTCATAGAAATGCATCCATTACATCAAAAGGAGCGTGTCCTGATACCTTCAAGTGTCAAGGCACGTCCGAAGTTAATGGAGACACTTAATTCACAAGGCATCATAGCAATTAAAGTCGATTTATATGACGTACATATTGAACAACAGTCTATTCAACAAGCAATGGAAGTCATTGCAAACAGTGAGGTTGATGCGATAACAATTGCAAGTTCATCGGCAGCGCATGCTTTTTTTAGTATATCTCCGCCACAACGTCCGAATTTATACTATGCAATTGGATTACAAACGGCAAAGACGATTCATCAATATGGCTATACGTGTAAAGTTGCACACAAGCAGACATTGGAAAGTCTCATTAATAAAATTATTGAAGAGGGGTCAAATATATGAAGTTTGATAGACATAGAAGATTACGCGTTTCACCAACAATGAGATCAATTGTGCGAGAGACACATTTACGTAAAGAAGATTTAATTTATCCGATTTTTGTTGTTGAAAAGGATGATGTTAAAAAGGAGATTACATCTCTTCCTAATGTATATCAAATCAGTTTAAATTTATTACATGAAGAAATCAAAGAAGCTTATGATTTAGGCATTCGTTCATTTATCTTTTTTGGTATTCCTAATGAAAAGGATGCATGTGGTACTGGGGCGTTTATAGATGATGGTGTGATTCAAAAAGCGACGCGCATTGCAAAAAAACTTTATGACGATATTTTAGTTATAGCAGATACATGTTTATGTGAATATACAGATCATGGACATTGTGGTTTGATTGACGATCATACACACGATGTTGATAACGATAAAACTTTACCTTTACTTGTTAAAACAGCGGTTTCTCAAGTTAAAGCAGGCGCTGACATTATCGCACCAAGTAACATGATGGATGGGTTTGTTGCAGAAATTCGTCAAGGTTTAGATGAAGCAGGTTATCAACATATTCCAATCATGAGTTATGGGATTAAATATGCGTCTAGTTTCTTTGGACCATTCCGAGATGCCGCTGAATCTACGCCATCTTTTGGTGACAGAAAAACATATCAAATGGATCCTGCTAATCGCCTTGAGGCACTTCGTGAATTAGAGAGTGACCTGAAAGAAGGTGCAGATATGATGATTGTTAAACCTGCACTCAGCTATTTAGACATTATTAGAGATGTACGAAATAACACGAACATCCCAGTTGTTGCATACAATGTGAGTGGTGAATATAGTATGACAAAAGCTGCAGCGATAAATGGTTGGATTGATGAAGAAAAAGTGGTCATGGAACAAATGATTTCTATGAAACGTGCAGGGGCAGATTTAATTATTACGTACTTTGCGAAAGACTTATGTCACTATATCGAGAGACAATAGGAGGTTATGAACGATATGCGTTATGAAAAATCAACTCAAGCTTTTGAAATTGCTGAAAAATTAATGCCTGGTGGCGTTAATAGTCCCGTTCGTGCATTTAAAGCGGTAGACACACCTCCTTTATTTATGGAACGTGGTGAAGGAAGTAAAATATATGACATTGATGGCAATGAATATATTGATTACGTATTGAGTTGGGGACCTTTAATTTTAGGTCACCGGGATCCTAAAGTGATAGATGCGATTCATAAGGTTGTGGATCGTGGCACAAGTTTTGGTGCATCTACCCTTGAAGAAAATAAATTAGCGCAACTTGTTATCGATCGTGTCCCTTCAATCGAGAAAGTAAGAATGGTTTCTTCTGGTACAGAAGCGACGCTTGATACATTAAGACTCGCGCGTGGTTATACTGGGAAAAATAAAATTATTAAATTTGAAGGAAATTATCATGGGCATAGTGACTCTCTATTAATTAAAGCGGGTTCCGGTGTTGCGACACTTGGTTTACCGGATTCACCAGGTGTACCAGAGGGCACGGCTAAGAATACAATTACGGTCCCTTATAATGATATAGAAGCGGTAAAATATGCATTCGAGCAATTTGCCGATGATATCGCGGCAGTGATTGTCGAACCAGTTGCAGGTAATATGGGTGTAGTTCCCCCAGTAGAAGGGTTTTTACAAGGTTTAAGAACCATTACACATGAACATGATGCATTGTTGATTTTTGATGAAGTTATGACTGGATTTAGAGTAGGTTACCATTGTGCACAAGGTTACTTTAATGTCACACCAGATTTAACTTGTCTAGGAAAAGTAATTGGTGGTGGCCTTCCAGTGGGGGCGTTTGGTGGTAAAAAAGAAATTATGGATCATATCGCACCGAGTGGTGATATCTACCAAGCGGGAACGCTATCAGGAAATCCGCTTGCCATGACAAGTGGCTATATGACGTTAAGTCAATTGACTCCTGAAAGTTACGTATATTTCAATGAATTAGGGGACGCATTAGAAGAAGGACTTAAAACAACCTTTGCTAAATATAACGTACCGATTGTGATTAATCGTGCCGGTTCGATGATAGGTTTCTTTTTAAACGAAGGACCTGTGACGAATTTTAAACAAGCGAATCAAAGTGATTTAAAATTATTCAGCATGATGTATCGTGAGTTAGCGCAAGAGGATGTCTTTTTACCTCCGTCACAATTTGAAGGTATGTTTCTTTCTACATCACACACACATGAAGATGTTCAAAAAACAATAGCAGCTTTTGATACAGCTTTAAGTAGAATTATTAAGTAATGTTAAAAATATTAAAATTGTCATAAGTTTGTTTTATGAGTAGGTTGCCGTGGCAATAATAGGATTGGTTTTCCATTGAAAAGATGTGAGGTATACAAGTAAATGATGCAAGAATGAATTGATGTACATATGTGACAATTGCTACAATCAACATCGTTTTATTTTATATCACTTGAAAATGGAAAACCTATAATTTTTTATTGGCGGTGTTTGAGATGAAAAGCACGTATCTAAAGCATAATTTAATATTATTTGCACTTGCATTAGCGTGTAGCTTTATTTTGTACTTTCTCAATATTATGCTGCCATGGATGTTTGGACCTATCATAGCCAGTGTGATTGCTGTGCGTGTTTTAAAACTAAATGTAAAATGGCCATGGCTTTTAAGTGAGTTAGGTTTAATTATGTTAGGTGTACAAATAGGAAGTGCATTTACGTCTAAAGTGATAAATGATATTAAATACGATTGGTTTTCTATTATTCTAGTTACAATCCTTTTATTGGTATTAGCGCTTATCGTGTCAATAGGGTTTAAGCGTATTGCTAAAG
The DNA here is from genome assembly GCF_002901865.1 of Staphylococcus agnetis. Lineage (GTDB taxonomy): Bacteria > Bacillota > Bacilli > Staphylococcales > Staphylococcaceae > Staphylococcus > Staphylococcus agnetis. The sequence continues at coordinate 54,811 of NZ_PPQF01000009.1, read as the reverse complement.
TGAATACTGAAACGGCATTACTCAGTGTGATACCCGGTGCACTCAGTCAAATGCTTGTAATGGCTGATGAAAATAAAAAAGCGGATATTCTTGTCGTGAGTTTAACCCAAACGTCACGGATTATATTTGTCGTCATACTGGTACCACTGATTTCATTCTTTTTTAAACATGATCAATCAACGACAGCTGAACACAATCTCCCACTTACTCAAGTTCTCAACATTCTGGATGTGTTCATTCTCGTTATGAGTATAGCGTTGGTTTATTTTTTAATGAAATGGATCAAGTTCCCAACCAAAATGTTGTTAGCCCCTATAGTGGTTTTAATTGTGTGGAATATTGCTACAGGTCGTGCTTTTACTGTAGATTATCCTATTATTGCGATAGCACAAATGATGTATATGATTCGTATTGGTATTCAAATTTCACATCTTATTGATCGTATGAAAGGTCGCGTTGCTGTTGCGGTAGCGTATCAAAATATTTGTTTGATTTTAGGTGCGTTTATAATGGTTTTTGCAATTAAAACTTTTAATACTGCATCTATCAATGAACTCTTTTTGAGTGCAGCGCCTGGTGGGATGAGTCAAATTGTTTTAATTGCACTTGAAACCGGGGGAGATGTTGCGATGATTTCTAGCTATCATATCTTTAGGATATTTTTTATCCTCTTTATCATCGCTCCAATCATTCATTACTATTTAGGTTATCGTATGAAGCGGAATGCGGATAATTAAATTATAAATGAGCAGTATAATGCATTTGATAAAACGATGCACTATACTGCTTTTTTTAAGGTCTATAAGGACAATCTATAAGATGACTATTATACATACCACACGCTTCCATAAAAGAAAAAATGGTCACTGGTCCGATAAACTTAAATCCATAATGCTTTAAATCTTTAGAAAGTTTTTTGGCTGTATCATTGACTGTTATACGTTCATCAGCTGTTTGATATTTGAAATCAATTGGCGTGTGATTGACATAAGACCATAGGAAGTCACTGAAACTGCCATGTTCTTGTTCAATTTTAATATAACCTTTTGCTTGTGAAACAATAGCTTCAAGTTTTTTTCTATTATGAATGATATTAGGAAATGTCATTAGCATATCGATATCATTTTGTGTCATTTGCGCTATTTTATATGGGTCAAAATCATGAAACGCTTTTCGATAATCGTCTTTTTTCTTTAAAATAGTCAACCAAGATAATCCAGCGTGTTGAGATTCTAATGCTAAAAGTTCAAATAATGCGAGACTATCATACATTGGCTTTCCCCATACATCATTGTGATAAGCGAGATAAATAGGGTCTTTCGTACCAAAAGCACATGCATTCATAAATATCACTCCAATTATTGACTTCATTATGGATTCAGTATACTATAATAATGAATTAAATATTAAATTTGGGAAGAGTAGGTAAGTCACTTTTTTAAGAGAGTGCATGGTGCTGTGAATGCATAAAAGTCTTATTGAAGGTAGCCCACGTGTACTTTAACTGAACCATCGGAGTAAGTTAAAGCGTCTCATGAGCGTTAATCATTAGAGTGCAATAGTGTATACTATTGAAAATAGGTGGTACCACGGAACATCCGTCCTATATCAGGACAGATGTTCTTTTTTATTTTACGGAGGGATTAAAACTATGGAAATGCAACCTAAATATCATCCGCAAGAAGTTGAAGCGGGTCGTTATCAAGAGTGGTTAGACCAATCACTTTTTAAACCTACAGGAGATCAAACGAAACCAACATATACAATTGTCATCCCACCCCCAAATGTTACAGGTAAGTTGCATTTAGGACATGCTTGGGATACAACTTTGCAAGATATTTTAACGCGCATGAAGCGTATGCAAGGTTATGACACATTGTATCTACCAGGTATGGATCATGCAGGTATTGCGACTCAGGCTAAAGTTGAGGCAAAAATGAAAGAAGAAGGTATTTCACGTCATGATATCGGACGCGAAAAATTCCTTGAAAAAGCTTGGGATTGGAAAGAAGAATATGCAGACTTTATCCGTCAACAATGGGCAAAACTTGGTTTGGGTCTTGATTATTCCCGTGAACGTTTTACATTAGATGAAGGTTTGAGTAAAGCGGTACGAAAAGTTTTTGTTGATATGTACAACAAAGGATTAATTTATCGCGGAGAACGCATTATTAACTGGGATCCAGAAGCACGTACCGCATTATCAGATATCGAAGTGGTACATGAAGATGTCAACGGTAAATTTTATCATTTTAAATATCCTTTTGCTGATGGAGAAGGATATATTGAAATCGCTACAACGCGTCCAGAAACGATGTTAGGTGATACAGCAATTGTTGTAAATCCAGATGATTCACGCTATCAGGATGTGATTGGTAAAAAAGTTATCTTACCACGCGTAGGTCGCGAATTACCTATTATTGCAGATAGCTATGTAGATAAAGATTTCGGTAGTGGTGCGATGAAAGTGACACCTGCACATGACCCAAATGACTTTGAAATCGGAAATCGTCATGAACTTGAACGCATCGTGGTAATGGATGAATCGGGTCATATGAATGATTTAGCAGGTGAATATGCAGGACTAGATCGCTTTGAATGTCGTAAAAAACTCGTTGCGGACTTAGAAGCTGAAGGCCTTGTAATTAAAATTGAAGATCATGTGCATTCTGTCGGTCATTCTGAACGTACAGGTGCAGTGGTGGAACCTTATTTATCTACACAATGGTTTGTTAAAATGGCACCTTTAGCTCAACAAGCATTAGATAATCAAAAAGGTGATGGCCGTATTGAATTTGTGCCAGCTCGTTTTGAGAAAACTTTTAATCGATGGATGGAAGAGATTAGAGATTGGACAATTTCTCGTCAATTATGGTGGGGGCATCAAATTCCGGCTTGGTATCATAATGAAACCGGTGAAATTTATGTTGGTGAACATGCACCTAAAGATGCCCACAATTGGACACAAGATGAAGATGTCCTTGATACGTGGTTCTCAAGTGCATTATGGCCATTTTCAACGCTTGGTTGGCCAGATGAAGAGGCGCAAGATTTTAAACGTTATTATCCAACCAATGTACTTGTAACAGGATATGATATTATTTTCTTCTGGGTCGCACGTATGATATTCCAAGGTTTAGAATTTACAGGTCAAAAACCATTCAATGATGTGTTATTACATGGTTTGGTTCGTGCTGAAGATGGTAGAAAAATGAGTAAATCTTTAGGAAATGGTGTAGATCCTATGGATGTCATTGATCAGTATGGTGCGGATAGTTTAAGATTCTTCTTAGCTACAGGTTCATCACCAGGGCATGATTTACGCTATTCTACAGAAAAAGTTGAATCCGTATGGAATTTCATCAATAAAATTTGGAATGCTGCGCGTTTTAGCTTAATGAATATCGGCGAAACGTTCAAATATGAAGATATTGACTTAACTCAAGATTTATCAGTCGCAGATCAATGGATTTTAACACGCTTGAATGAAACTATTGAAACAGTGACGCACTTAAGTGATAAATATGAATTCGGTGAAGTAGGTAGAGTACTTTATAACTTTATTTGGGATGAATTCTGTGATTGGTATATTGAAATGAGTAAAATACCAATGAATGGTGATGATGAGAATCAAAAAAATGTAACGCGATCCGTTTTAAGTTATACACTTGACCGTATGATGCGCTTACTTCATCCTTTTATGCCATTTGTAACAGAGCATATTTGGCAAAACTTACCACATGAAGGCGAATCTATTGTCACAAGCGAATGGCCAACTGTAAATAATGCATTGATGTTCTCAGAAAGTAAACAAATCATGCAACAGCTTGTTGAAATTATTAAGTCCGTTCGTCAATCACGACTAGAGGTGAATACACCTTTATCTAAAGCAATTCCTATTAAAATTCAGGCTAAAAATGACGCAACAAAAGCATTGTTAATTGCAAATCAACATTACTTAGAGCGTTTCTGTAATCCGAGTGAATTAGAAATAAGTACTGAAGTGTCTATTCCTGAAAAAGCAATGACTTCTGTAGTGAGTGCAGGTGAAGTTATTCTTCCATTAGAAGGTTTAATTGATATGGATAAAGAAATCGCGAGACTTGAAAAAGAGCTTGATAAATGGCAAAAAGAGTTAGACCGTGTGAATAAAAAATTATCAAATGAGAATTTTGTTAATAAAGCACCTGAAAAAGTCATTAATGAAGAACGTGCAAAAAAAGCGCAATATCAAGAAAAATTTGACGGTGTTCAATCAAGAATCGAACAACTAAAAGCTTAGGAGTATAGGGTATGAATTATCTAGATAGTTTATATTGGATACACGAACGTACAAAATTCGGCATAAAACCTGGTGTGAAACGCATGGAATGGATGTTAAGTCGCTTAAATCACCCTGAACGTAATATTAAAGCAATTCATGTTGGGGGTACAAACGGCAAAGGTTCAACTGTTGCGTATTTACGTACAGCGCTTGTTAATAATGGTTATGAAGTCGGCACATTCACATCTCCTTATATTGAAACATTCAATGAGCGTATCAGTTTGAATGGTGAACCAATATCAAATGATGCAATTGTAGCGCTAGTAGCACGCGTAAAACCTGTAAGTGAAGCAATGGAACAAGAGACGGATTTAGGTGTTGCAACGGAATTTGAAATCATAACAACCATGATGTATCTCTACTTTGGTGAGATACATCCCGTTGATTTCGTCATCGTTGAAGCAGGGTTAGGTGTTAAAAATGACTCGACGAATGTTATTCAACCTATCTTAAGCGTCTTAACAAGCATAGGACTAGATCATACGGATATTCTGGGCCATTCTTATTTAGATATAGCAAAAGACAAAGGTGCTATTATTAAGCCACATACACCGGTTATATACGCAGTTAAAAATGAAGAAGCTTTAAAATATTTGAGACAACTCGCGATCGATTTAAATGCCCCAGCAATGGAGTATGACCGAGATATTTTAGTAGTGTCAGAAGCAGATGAATTTACGTATAGATATAAAGACTATGAAATGGAAAATATTGCCTTAAAAATGCTAGGAGAACATCAAAAAGAAAACGCTGCTTTAGCTATTACAGCATTGATTGATCTATTTGAACGACAAATCATTGATATTGATTTTAATAAGATGATTCAAGGTATAGAAAGTGTACAGTGGAAAGGGCGAATCGAAAAAGTAAATGACAGCCCTTTAATTATTATTGATGGTGCGCATAACAAAGAAAGTGTAGATGCGCTTGTCGATACGATTGGTCGTTATTATGGTCTTGATAAAGTCGATATTTTGTTTTCTGCTATTAAAGGTAAACCTATTTCTTCGATGTTAACTGCTTTTAATACGATTGCAAACCATTTTTATGTTACTGGCTTTGAATTTCCTAAAGCTTTACCGAAACAAACACTTTATGATGAAGTAGAGTTTAAAGACAAAACTTTAATCGATGACTATGTCGACTTCATTAAAAATTATCAAGGTGAAGCGTTATTAATAACTGGAAGTTTGTACTTCATAAGTGAAGTCAAAGCTAAGATGGGATACTAATTAATACAGTTTATTAAAAACGTGCTTAAACTTTGAAAGATTATTACAATTTTTCAAGTACTTTAGGCGCGTTTTTAATTATATAGTCAATTAAACGTGGGAAAATAAGAGTGATCGAAATTTATATTTATTGCCTGCCGTCATGTATACTTTATGTGAGGGAGGTCATCATGATTTTACAATGCTATTTTGGAAGTTGTTTAATGAGTTTTCTATTATGTGTTTCGCGATATCGTTTACATCATTGGAAACAATTATTTTCACGGTCAAAATGTAACCATTGTTTTAAAACTTTAAGGTGGTGGATGCTCATTCCAATAATGAGTTTCATTTTACTCAAAGGGAGATGTTTTTACTGTCATTACCAAATACCACGTTTTTTATGGGTCGGTGAATGCTTAGGCGCGTTCACAAGTTTTTTAATTTTTACACATGCATTTCAAATCGAAACAATGTATTTTTATCTTTTGAGCTTCATTTTACTGACGATGAGTTTCATTGATGTTCAGTCTTATATTGTCCCACATCGTCTTTTGCTATTATTACTAGTGATGGTAGCAATCATGAGACCAGGCCAGTTTCATTTTTCTCTTCTTACATGTTTATGTATAAGCATACTTCTAGTCATAGGAATTGTATTTCACCACTTCATAGGATTTGGTGACATTAAACTTTTGATGATTCTATTTACGATCTTACCTGTCCCATTCGTCCTTTACACAATATGGTTTACTTTTCCTTTAGCATATTTATGTTATCCATTTTACGCTCCATTTTTATCTGATAAGCATTATATCCCCCTTGTTCCTTTTATCACACTATCATTTTTTATTGTTGCTTATTGTTATCCACTGTTGAATGTATGGTTAGGAGGTGTCATATGACCCGCATCAAAGATTTATCTCCTGAAGAAATGCCCAAAGAGCGTTTAATTCATTCAGGTGCTCAAGCGCTATCTAATACAGAATTGTTAGCCATATTAATTAACACTGGTAGCAAAGGGCGATCGAGTTTAGATATTGCAACCACTTTATTGTCCCAAAGTAAGACGTTGAGCGCTTTACAAAATATTTCATTGCAAGAATTAGTAACTTTTGAAGGTCTCGGGACAAGTAAAAGCACGACATTGTTGGCAGCTTTTGAATTAGCGCGACGTTTAAATTTTAAAGTTGATAAAAACAACTCACAAATGATTAAACATCCTGATCAAATCGCAGCCATGTTATATCCTCAACTTCAATTTGAAAAGCAAGAACATTTTATCGTGTTCATTTTAAATACTAAACATCAAATCATTCATCAAGAAACATTATTTAAAGGCACTTTGAATAGTGCTATCATTCATCCAAGGGAAGTTTTTAAAATCGCGCTTAAATATTCAGCGCATGCGATCATTGTGGCACATAATCATCCATCTGGTGACCCAACACCATCTTCTGCAGATATCGAAACGACCATACGTTTAGCAGCATGTGGAGACACGATGGGGATTCAACTACTCGATCATATAGTGATTGGACACCAATGTTATGAATGTGTCATTATTGATGAAAACAAAAAATAAACGCTATACGTAATTTTACGTATAACGTTTTACATTAAAGTTGAAAATTTTCAGCAAGCAACATGAATAATTTATAACACAAGTAAATGATTAAAACAAATATTCCGGCTTTGATTAAAAATCTTATTATCGTAACACTTACTCTAAATAGTAATACGACAAGTAATATAATTAAGAATATTGAAAGTATGCTCAATAATCGTCACTCCTTTACTCTAATATACGCATTTTAAATAAAAATTGCATCCGACTTGCGCTCGTGGTTAAATTAAGTCTATAGAATGAGGTTGGATGTGAGTAAATGATCTATAATTGATTGATAAAGGAGGCATATCAATGAAATTGATTTTAAGTCTAATAAAAATGTTTATCGTTATCATATGTATTGGATTAATTGCATTTTTTGTCATTAAAGACGTGCCTCAAATCAATCAAGCGAAATGGAATCCGTTACAAACGACAGTACAACAAAATGTAGATGAAGACGGTTTTATCATTCCAACTGAAGGGAAAAAATATGTCGTTGAGGATAATGAAATTTTAAGAAATGTTCCTTCAAGTCAGGCGCGTAATTTCTTTAATTGGATTGATAAATATGAATTTATGCAAGTTAATGCATTTTCTAGAATGGGTTATGATGATAAATATTTAATTGCTGAGAGAGACACGCAATATATAATATATCAATTTGGAAGCCGCCATGTACGAGTCTATACGACCGAGCATGATTTATATTCAGACTTAAATCAACTTGGACATCAAATTGAAATGCATCCTATAACAGCATATCAATAATGACGCTGATATTTGAAAATTTATCTCAAATACGTTAGGCTTGAATAAAATTGTAAAAAGGGTGAGTCATATGTCTACAGAAAATAATGCGCAACAAAGCAATGAACAATTAAAAGCGCAAAAGTTATTTGCTCAATGGCGAAAGGACGAAACTTTATACAAAGAAGATGCGCCACAAAACGATAAGTCTAAAAAAGACAGTCAGTCTCTATAATTGATATTATTTGTCACCATAATTCATCTTTATATGAACTATGGTGGCTTTTTAATATTAATTGTCGTTTTAAAGTCTTAAGGGTTGGGACAAAACAATTTTGTATATCCAATCTTCTTTCAATTAGTATTCCAGTTATTTTAGAATAATTATCTCTTGTGGCTTTATTTCATTGTCATAGTGATATAAAATAATGAGTGTTATTTACAATTACATATTGAGGTGTTGAGGTTGTCTCATTTTTTTAAAAATAATAAATTAATCGTGTTGTTTTGTGCGCTCATTATTTTTATAGCTTTAATTGGATTGTCAATACGTTCACACTCACAATCCATTCCTGAGCAATATGCAGGTGATTCTATTTCGTTTGGTCAACGCGTCTTTTCATATCCTATGCAAGTCATTTCTGCGACTACAAAAGCCATTTTTCATAACGAAGCACAACCATCGCAATCAGAAAACCAACTTAAATCTGATAACCAACGACTTCAAGCTGAAAACAAGCAGTTACGTGATGATTTAAAAATCAGTGATATTTCTAAATATGATCCTATGGCTGTCAACGTTATCGCACGGCATCCTGATCAATGGATGAATACATTAATCATTGATAAAGGCGCAAAGTCAGGTATTACAGAAAACATGGCAGTATTAACACCCAATGGTTTGATTGGGCGCGTGACAAAAGTTAATCAATTCTCAGCACAAGTCAATTTAATATCTACAAAAGGGCGTACAAATCGACTTTCCGTACATATATTAAATAAAGACAAAGAAGCTTTTGGTTTAATTGATCATTATGATGAAAAATCGGACCGACTCATTATTTCAGATATTGATAACAGTCATAAGTTGTCTAAAGGAGATAAAGTGATTACAAGTGGTTTAGGTGATCAATTACCACGGGGCATTTTTGTAGGAGAAGTTGAAAAAGTTCAAAATGATCAGTATGGATTGTCTAAACAAGTGGTAGTGAAAACAGGTGCAAATATTAATCAAATCGGCACAGTTTATGTTGCAAAACGTGATCCTAAAACAGTAGATCGTTCTGAGGAGGATGCATCATGAAACGTGCATCAGTTTACCTCATAGTTGCGATCATATGTTTTTATTTAGATACGGTTCTTACGATGATGTCGCCGATAAAGATTTTTGGCATCCAGTTTATTATGGTGCCGCGTCTCACTTTAATCATTCTATTATTAATGACCTTTTACAGAAATGTGTATAGTGCATTGATTTTAGGTATGTTCCTAGGGTTAATGACCGACCTATACTTTGGTGAAATATATGGCGTTTATTTAATAGCGTATTTAATGCTGATTTTGTTTGTTGAAAAGTTTTTTTCACTTTTTTATCGAGACCATGCAGTAGTATTCTTAGTGATTTTAGTCAGTGTTATTGTACTTGATATTTTTGTAGCGTTCTTATATCACTTGGTAGGCTTGATTGACTTTAATATTTTAGATTATTTACTTTTTAGAGCACCTTTAACGTTGCTGCTAAATGCCATTTTACTCATCTTCATTTATACCTTGTTAGATTACCGTCAAAATCGCAAAAGAACTATTGACATCAAAATCAAGTGATGGTATGATGCAGTAGTTGAGTAGTTTTAGCTACATACAACCGCTCAAATATAGGTTTTAAGTACATGATGTCACCTATATATGGCGTGACTTAATTATAGGAGGTGCAAAGTATGTTTGCTATTATTGAAACAGGTGGAAAACAAATCAAAGTAGAAGAAGGTCAAGAAATTTACGTTGAAAAATTAAACGGTAATGAAGGCGATACTTTTACTTTTGATAAAGTCTTATTCGTAGGTGGAGATAGCATCACTGTTGGCGCGCCAACAATCGAAGGTGCAACAGTATCTGCGAAAATTAACAAACACGGTCGTGGTAAAAAAATCACTGTATTTACTTACCGTCGTCGTAAAGACTCTAAACGTAAAAAAGGTCACCGTCAACCATATACGAAGTTAACAATCGACAAAATTAGCCTTTAATTATGATTAACGTTGATATTAAGTTAAATGATGACGGACAGGTCACAGATGTGATAATGGAAGGACATGCAGATTTTGCTGAACATGGACAAGATATTGTGTGTGCAGGCGCATCAGCTGTACTTTTCGGTAGCGTCAATGCTATTATAGGATTAACTTCTGAAAGACCTGATATAGATTATAGTGATGACGGAGGCTATTTTCATTTCCGTAGCGTAGATACATCTAATGAAAAAGCACAGTTAATCTTACAATCTATGTTAATATCTTTACAAACAATCGAAGAAGAATATAAAGACTACATTAAATTAAATTATAAGTGAGGTGTAACTCATGCTTAAATTAAACTTACAATTTTTCGCATCTAAAAAAGGGGTAAGTTCTACAAAAAACGGACGTGACTCTGAATCAAAACGTTTAGGTGCTAAACGTGCAGATGGTCAATTTGTTACTGGTGGATCAATTTTATTCCGTCAACGTGGAACAAAAATTTACCCAGGTGAAAACGTAGGTCGTGGCGGCGATGACACATTATTCGCTAAAATCGACGGCGTTGTAAAATTTGAACGTAAAGGTCGCGACAAAAAACAAGTATCTGTATATGCAGTTGCTGAATAATTTGTCCACATACACACACCAGAAGGTTGCTTCTGGTGTTTCTTTTTTATCTAATGCTATTTATGAAGTGAAATGCTTGATTAAACATACGTTGAATTCTATGCCATTTCTATAGTTTTGACTTCAAAAGCTAGATATTAACATATAAAATGAAAATGAGGTGAAATCATGTTTGTCGATCAAGTTAAAATATTTTTAAAAGCAGGAGACGGAGGTAATGGCATTACAGCTTATCGCCGTGAAAAATATGTTCCTTTTGGTGGTCCAGCTGGCGGCGATGGTGGTCGTGGCGCATCTGTCATTTTTGAAGTGGATGAAGGTTTAAGAACTTTAATGGATTTTCGCTTTCAGCGCCATTTCAAAGCTAAAAAAGGTGAAAACGGACAAAGCAGTAATATGCATGGTAAAAATGCTGAAGATCTTGTATTAAAAGTGCCTCCAGGTACTATTGTAAAAGATGTAGAAACAGAACAGACATTAGCTGACTTAGTAGAGCACGGGCAACGTGCAACGATAGCTAAAGGGGGGCGTGGCGGTAGAGGCAACTCTCGTTTTGCGACGCCTAAAAACCCTGCACCGGATTTTAGTGAAAATGGAGAACCTGGTGAGGAACTAGAAGTAACTTTGGAACTGAAATTGTTAGCCGATGTTGGACTTGTTGGTTTCCCAAGTGTTGGAAAATCTACTTTACTTTCCATTGTGTCTAAAGCTAAACCAAAAATAGGAGCCTATCATTTTACAACAATTCAACCCAATTTAGGTGTAGTAACTACACCAGATCAACGTAGTTTCGTTATGGCTGATTTACCTGGTCTTATTGAAGGTGCATCAGAAGGTGTTGGGCTTGGTCATCAATTTTTACGCCACGTTGAACGCACAAAAGTTATTGTTCATGTTATTGATATGAGCGGCATGGAAGGGCGCGATCCTTACGAGGATTATGTAACTATAAATAGAGAAATGTGCGCTTATGAAGAAAAATTACAGAAACGTCCTCAAATTATCGTTGCAAACAAAATGGATATGCCTGAAGCCGAAGCACAACTTGAATTGTTTAAAGAACAGCTCGAGGAAGATGTTACAATCATACCAATTTCGGCATATACGCGAGAAAATATTGATCAACTGTTATATTCAATTGCCAACACTCTAGAATCTGTTAAAGATATTGATTTCAATGCTGAGGAGGAAACGCCTGGCATTCACCGTGTTGTTTATAAACATACGCCGTCTGTAGATAAGTTTACAATCTCTCGTGATGATGATGGTGCTTATGTTGTCAGCGGTAATGCAATAGAACGACTCTTCAAGATGACGGACTTCAATAGCGATCCAGCTATTCGACGATTCGCTCGACAAATGCGCTCAATGGGTATTGATGATGCGTTACGTGAACGCGGTGCTGAAAATGGTGATATCGTTCGTATTCTAGGTGGAGAATTTGAATTTGTAGAATAATAGGAGCGGGTTAAAATGAAATATCAGTATTTTCTTATACGGGAAGATGTTTTGCCTTACGTGGTTTCAAAAGTACTTCGCGTAAAAGAGAGCTTAAAAGACAATCCATCATTAACCGTGCAAGAGGCAGTAAAACTTCACGACTGTTCAAGAAGTGCTTTTTATAAATATAGAGATACCATTTTTCCTTTAGATGAGGTCAACAATGCTTCTAAAGAATTTACGATTATTTTATTTGTGACAGATAAAGTAGGCACACTTGCGACGATTTTGGATAAAATTTCTCAACTTCATTTATCGGTTTTAACCATTCACCAAAGTGTCCCTATAGATAAAAAAGCGTCAATCACGTTATCTTTAAATGCCAGTAAGACCGATTTAAATGTATACGATATCATTAATACTTTGCGTCAATTAGATAATGTACATAACGTAGATATTATCGGAATGAATATGTAAGGAGATATGAAAATGTACGCATATATTAAAGGAACACTGAAACATTTATATCCGACACATGTGGTGGTAGAAACGTCTTCTGGTGTCGCATATGAAATTCAAACGCCTAATTCTTATCGTTTCCAAAGTCAACTTAATCAAACATGTATCATCTACACAGCTTTAATCGTTCGTGAAGATGCGCAATTGCTTTATGGTTTCATAGATAATGAAGAAAAAGATATGTTTCTAAGTTTAATTAAAGTGACTGGCATTGGACCGAAATCTGCATTAGCCATACTGGCAGCAAGTACACCTAACCAAGTGAAATTAGCAATCGAGAGTGAAAATGATGCGTATTTAACACAATTTCCTGGAATCGGTAAAAAGACAGCACGTCAAATTGTTTTAGATTTAAAAGGGAAAGTAGTTGTGACTGAAGAGCAAGATGCTACGCTCATGATACAATCTGATACCAACACATCCGTGTTTAAAGACGAAGCAATTCTTGCATTAGAAGCATTAGGATATTCTAAACGAGAACTCAATAGGATTGAAAAGAAAATGGCTAAAGAGTCATTTGATACTGTAGATGAAGCAGTTAAATTTGGTTTGCAACAACTCATTTCATAACTAAGGAGGAGTTCAATGGATAAAAAACGTATGGTTGATGGTCACGAAACGGTAGAAGATCATGATTTTGAACTATCATTACGTCCTGATCGTTTACGTCAGTATATCGGTCAATCATCTATAAAATCTAATTTGGAAGTTTTTATTAAGGCAGCTCAGCTTAGAAAAGAACCATTAGATCACGTATTGTTATTCGGTCCTCCTGGCCTTGGGAAAACGACATTATCACATATTATAGCAAATGAAATGAATGTGAATTTACGCACAGTTTCAGGCCCATCTATAGAACGCCCTGGTGACTTGGCTGCTATTTTAACTGGTTTACAACCTGGTGACGTATTGTTTATTGATGAAATTCATAGATTAAGTAGTGTAGTGGAAGAGGTCCTTTACCCAGCAATGGAAGATTTTTTTCTAGATATTGTTGTCGGAAAAGGTGAAGAAGCGAGAAGTATACGTATTGATCTGCCTCCATTCACGTTAGTAGGTGCAACTACGAGAGCTGGTAGTTTAACAAGTCCTTTACGCGATCGATTTGGGGTTCATTTAAGGTTAGAATATTATAGAACCGAAGAACTACAACAAATCATTACCCGTACTGCAGAAGTGTTAGGGACAATGATCGATTCTGAAAGCGCCCTTGAAATAGCCAAGCGCAGTCGAGGTACCCCAAGAATTGCCAATCGTTTGTTAAAACGTATTCGAGATTTTCAACAAGTTAATGAAGACGATCAAATTTATATTGAAACTACAAAATATGCATTAGACTTACTTCAAGTTGATGAAGAGGGTCTAGATTATATCGACCATAAGATGATGGCATGTATAATTGAACAATATCGTGGTGGTCCAGTCGGATTAGACACCATCGCCGTATCTATAGGAGAAGAACGTATCACTATAGAGGATGTGTATGAACCTTTCTTAATTCAACAAGGGTTTATTGAACGCACACCAAGAGGTCGAAAAGCAACACCTAAAGCTTACGCACATTTTAATTATTCTGTTTAAATGAGGGACTAATTTGAATATAGAAGATTTTAACTATCACTTACCTGAAAACTTAATTGCTCAAACACCACTTAAAGAGCGCGACACGAGCAAACTTTTATATATGAACCGCGAGACAGGTGATATTCAGGACTTACAGTTTAAAGAGGTTATTCGATTTTTCAAACCTGGAGATACACTCGTATTAAACGATACTAAAGTCATGCCTGCACGGTTGTTTGGGTTAAAGAAAGAAACAAACGCCAAAGTAGAAATGTTAATGCTTACCAATATTGAAGGCGATGATTGGGAAGTGCTTTTAAAACCTGCTAAAAGAATAAAGGTTGGCCAATCTATCTCTTTTGGTGATGGTAAAATTGTAGCGACGTGTATGAAAGAGTTAGATCAAGGTGGCAGGGTAATGCGATTGCATTATGAAGGAATTTTACAAGAGCGTCTTGATGAACTAGGTGAGATGCCACTGCCACCATACATTAAAGAACGGCTTGATGACCGTGACCGTTATCAAACGGTTTATGCAAAAGCAACTGGATCTGCAGCAGCACCTACAGCGGGCTTACACTTTACCGATGATTTGTTGAAAAAAGTACAAGATAAAGGTGTTCAAATTGCATTTGTGACACTTCATGTAGGTTTAGGAACGTTTCGACCTGTTAGTGTTACGGATGTCAATGCACATGAAATGCATAGCGAATATTACACAGTGAGTAAAGAGACAGCTCAATTACTGAATGAAACAAAAGCAAAAGGTCACCGCATTATTGCCGTAGGTACAACTTCAACACGAACATTAGAGACGGTAGTAAGAGATCATGGTGAATTTACGCAAGCAAGTGGATGGACAAATATTTTTATCTATCCTGGTTTTGAATTTAAAGCCATTGATGGCTTAATTACAAATTTTCATTTACCAAAATCAACATTAGTGATGCTTGTGTCTGCTTTTAGTTCAACACAATATGTTTTAAACGCATATACACATGCGGTCAATGCAAAATATCGATTTTTTAGTTTTGGAGATGCAATGATTATTATATAGAGAGGTTTTGACTATGCCAGCAGTTACTTACGAACATATCAAGACGTGTAAACAATCTGGTGCCCGTCTAGGAATTGTTCATACACCACATGGTTCATTTGAAACACCGATGTTTATGCCAGTAGGGACTAAAGCAACGGTAAAAACGATGAGCCCAGAAGATTTAAAAGCGATGGAAGCGAAAATTATCCTTAGTAATACGTATCATCTTTGGTTACAACCTGGAAATGATATTGTAAAAAAAGCTGGGGGTCTTCATAAATTCATGAATTGGGATGGTCCGATTTTAACAGACTCGGGTGGATTCCAAGTATTTAGTTTAAGTGATTTACGTAAAATTAGTGAAGAAGGCGTTGAGTTTAGACACCATGCCAACGGCTCAAAATTATTTTTGTCACCTGAAGATTCTATTAAAATCCAAAATGATTTAGGTTCAGATATTATTATGGCATTTGATGAATGTCCACCTATGCCAGCTGAATATCAGTACGTTAAAGATTCTATAGAACGCACCACGCGTTGGGCGAAACGCTGTAAAGATGCACACCAACGTCCTGAAGATCAAGCATTGTTTGGCATCATTCAGGGTGGGGAGTATAAAGATTTACGCCAACAAAGTGCAGAAGATCTTGTCAAATTAGATTTTCCTGGTTATGCAATTGGTGGTTTATCAGTTGGAGAACCAAAACCTGTAATGTATGACATGGTAGAACATACTGTTCAATTCATGCCTAAAAACAAACCAAGATATTTAATGGGTGTTGGTTCACCAGATGCACTGATTGAATGTAGTATTCGTGGCATGGACATGTTTGACTGTGTTTTACCTACACGTATCGCTAGAAACGGCACATGTATGACATCACATGGTCGATTGGTTGTCAAAAATGCGAAGTTCAAAGATGATTTTAGCCCTTTAGATGAAAATTGTGATTGCTACACATGTAAAAATTACACACGTGCTTATTTAAGACATTTAATTAAAGCAGATGAAACATTTGGTATTCGTCTTACCACTTATCATAACCTTCATTTTCTGCTAAAATTAATGGAGAACATTAGACAAGCAATTCGAGAAGACCGTCTTTTAGATTTTAAAGAAGAATTTTTCGAACAATATGGTCTTAATGTTGAAAATCCGAAAAATTTCTAGATAGGAGTTTATTTTATGTCTTCATTACTTAGTTTATTACCATTAATCCTACTTTTTGTAGTTATGTGGTTCTTTATGATTCGTCCGCAACAAAAGCGTGCGAAAGAACATCGTGAAATGGTTTCCCAATTACAATCAGGTCAACGTGTAACGACAATTGGTGGTATTAAAGGGACAGTGCGTGCTGTAGATGAAACAACTGCTGTTGTTGTTGTTAATGGAAAAGGCACTGAAATGACATTTGAAAAACAAGCAATTAAACAAGTAGATCCTTCATAATTTGAAAATAAGGATTGAATCGGGATGAGAAATCAAAGACGTCATGTATGATTTCAATCCCGTTTTTTTATGATAATTCTGTGTGAATTGTAAATAACTTGAAAAAATGACATTAAAGGCGTACAGTTATAAATTGGTTGAACACGTGAACGTTAAAAAGTAGTGTGGTACTTTACAATAAACGTTTAAAAATTCATAAAATTATTTAATGGAAGCAAGTTTAAGATAACTTTAATATATTAAAATAACTTGCGTGCTAAACTATAACTAAAGTATGCTAGTTTCATAAGCTAAAAAGAGGTGTTTATGTGAAAAAAGTCAGTAAATTGATTACTTTTTTACTGTTAGTCGTATTGCTCTTTGGCGGCATGGCTGCAACGTATAAAAATGTAGTCAAAGATGTTAATTTAGGACTTGATTTACAAGGTGGATTTGAAGTTTTATATCAAGTAAAACCACTCTCTGACGGTGACAAAATCGATAAAACTGCCGTCCAGTCCACTGCTAAAACATTAGAACGTCGTGTCAATGTTTTAGGGGTCTCTGAGCCAAAAATTCAAGTCGAAGATCAAAACCGAATTCGTGTCCAATTAGCGGGCGTGAAAGACCAAGATCAAGCACGAAAAATTTTATCATCACAAGCTAATTTAACGATTAGAGATGCCGATGATAAAATCAAATTGACAGGTAAAGATTTAGTTCAAGGTTCTGCTAAACAGGAATTTAAACAAAACACAAATCAACCTGCCGTCACATTTAAATTAAAAGATAGTGACAAATTTAAAAAAGTTACAGAAGAAATCTCTAAAAAGCAAGAAAATGTAATGGTCGTATGGTTAGATTATCAAAAAGGAGATAGCTATCATAAAGAGAAAACGAAAGAAAAACCCAAATACGTTTCTGCTGCTTCTGTAGACCAACCTATTAATTCACCTAACGTTGAAATTTCAGGTGGTTTTAAAGGTGAAAAAGGTATCACTGAGGCGAAACAAATCGCAGACTTATTAAATTCTGGTTCCTTACCAGTTAAATTAGATGAAATCTACTCAACATCTGTAGGTGCACAATTTGGTCAGGACGCGCTCCAAAAAACAATTTTCGCATCTATTATAGGTATTAGTCTCATCTTTATTTTTATGACATTATTCTACCGCTTGCCTGGTATTATTGCGGTAATTACGTTAACAACATACGTTTACTTGACATTATTGGCATTCAATTTCATTTCAGGTGTACTTACGCTACCTGGTCTTGCTGCATTAGTACTTGGGGTTGGGATGGCAGTTGATGCTAACATTATTATGTATGAACGTATTAAAGATGAGCTCAGAATAGGGCGTAACTTAAAACAAGCCTATAAAAAAGCCAACAAGTCATCATTTATTACAATACTAGATGCCAATTTAACAACGGTATTAGCCGCAACTGTACTCTTTTTCTTTGGTGAAAGTTCAGTAAAAGGTTTTGCTATAATGTTACTCTTGGCCATTCTAATGAGCTTTGTAACAGCTGTATTTTTAACACGATTACTATTATCACTTATCGTTTATTCTAACGTGTTTAAGAAAAAATTATGGTGGTTTGGTGTTAAGAAAAATCAAATTCATGATATTAACGAAGGTAAAGATGTTTCAGAATTAAGTACACCGTACGATCGTATTGATTTTATGAAACTTGCTAAACCTCTTTTTGCTGTTAGTGGTTTAATCATTGCAGCCGGGGTTATCATATTATTTATTTTCAAACTTAACTTAGGTATTGATTTCACGGCGGGTACACGTATTGATGCACAAAGTGACCATGCTTTAAAGCAACACCAAGTTGAAAAGAAAATGGAATCAATTGGCTTGAAACCAGATCAATTGTCTATTGGTGGCACTAATGATACAAAAGCCTCTATGCAATATAAACATGATTTATCTAAAGAAGAAGTTTCTAAAGTAAAATCATTGATTCAAAAAGAATTTGGTCATGATCCAACTGTAAATACTGTATCTCCGGTTATTGGTCAAGAGTTAGCTAAAAATGCAATGTTAGCGGTCTTATTAGCATCCATTGGCATGATTATTTATATCACGCTGCGTTTTGAGTGGCGTATGGGTATATCTTCAATCATTTCACTTTTACATGATGCGTTTATGATTATTGCTGTATTTAGCTTATTCCGATTAGAAGTCGATATAACATTTATCGCTGCCGTATTGACGATTATAGGTTATTCCATTAATGATACGATTGTTACTTTTGACCGAGTACGGGAAATGTTAAGAAAAGTAAAAGTCATCACGAAAGAAGAAGAAATTGATTATATTGTTAATAGTTCTATCAGACAAACGTTAACTCGTTCTGTAAATACTGTATTAACAGTAGTCATCGTAGTAGTCGCGTTATTATTACTTGGTGCATCAAGTATCTTCAATTTCTCACTGGCATTATTGATTGGTTTAGTTTCCGGTGTATTTTCATCTATCTTTATTGCCGTTCCGTTATGGGGTATTTTAAAGAAACGTGAATTACGCAAATCTGAACATCATAAATTAACAGTTTATAAACGCAAACGTAGTAATGATGAAAAAGTATTAGTATAATTTTAAAGGGATGAATCCTCAAATGATTCATCCCTTTAATGTTTCTCATACATATTTTTGATATAATGTTTGAGTGAAATGAGGCGTTAGTAATGATTCAATCTAAATATAAATGGGTTACTAAAAAAACGGATAACGTTATCACTGAAGATACAATTAAAGCTTTTAATATTACGCCGTTAATGCAAAGTATTTTAGAAAGTAAAGGAATAACAAGTTACGAAGATATTGACCAAATGTTAAATACAAAAACGGTTACTCATGATACAGCACGTTTAAGTGATATACAACGTGCGACAAATCGTATCCAACAAGCTATCAATGCAGAGGAACCGATTTTAGTTTATGGTGACTATGATGCTGATGGCGTGACGTCAACAACCATTTTAGTACAAACTTTAAAAAAATTAGGCGCCGTTGTCGGTTGGTATATACCTAATCGTTTTTCTGAAGGTTATGGGCCCAGTGAGGTAGCTTTTAAAAATGCCTATGACGAAGGTGTTAAATTAATCATTACTGTTGATAATGGCATTCAAGGACACCATGAAATCGATATGGTTCAGCAATTAGGTGTAGATGTCATTGTAACCGATCATCATGAAATGGGTGACACTTTGCCAAATGCCTATGCCATCATACACCCGATGCACCCTGATTATGATTATCCGTTTCAATACTTATGTGGTGCTGGTGTAGCATTAAAACTCGCGCAACATTTACTAGATGACATTCCTGACTACTTTTGGGTTTATGCCATGATAGGAACGATTGCAGATTTAGTTCCGATGCGCGATGAAAATAGAAGTATCGTCCGTAAAGGCTTAAAATTGATCAATCATGATATGCCAGTTGCGCTCAAAGCATTATTAAATGAAGCGAATTATGATGATGCAGTTAATGAAGAAACAATTGGGTTTACAATTGGGCCTAGATTGAATGCGGTTGGACGTTTAGACGATGCGAGTTTAGCCGCTGAATTGTTGATGACAAACGATGAAGATGAAGCCCAATTTTTAGCAGAACAAGTAGAACATTTTAATCAAGAACGTAAGACAATTGTGCAAGCTGTAACTGAAGAAGCTATGATTATGGCTCAAGCACAAGTTGCAGAAGGACAACGTTTTTTAGTTTTATATCAAGAGGATTGGCATGAAGGAATTTTAGGAATTGTAGCATCTCGAATCGTCGAATCCTATCAACGACCAACCATGATTTTGAATATTGATCATGAAAAGCAACATGCTAAAGGCTCTGCACGTAGTATCTCACAAATTTCAATGTTCGAATTGTTATCTACTCAAGCCGATTTAATAGATAAATTTGGAGGACATCATGCTGCTGCTGGCTTAACACTGCCTATTGAAAATGTTGAAAGTTTAAAACAGGCGCTTAACGAAGTCATGAAAAATCAATATAAAGAAGATGCACTTCAACCTGAAAAATATATCGATTCGGCAGTTGCGCTTGATACTGTCACTGTAGAAAATATTGCGTCTTTAGAACGTTTGCGTCCATTTGGTATGCAATTCGAACGCCCGTTATTTCAATTAAATCATTTAACAATTCAACAGGCTAGGGCGATTGGTCAACAACAAAATCATTTAAAAATTTCATTTGTAGAACAAAAACTTCAAGGGCTTTTTTGGAATGAAGGTTCTCGTATCCACGAAATAATGCCTAATCAACACATTAATGCGATTGGTGAATTGCAAATAAACGAGTGGAACGGTAACCGAACGCCGCAACTAATTGTTACCGATATCCATAGTAATGAACGCCAAATGTTTGATTATCGTAGTAAAAACAAAAAGTTGCCACAATTTGAGACAACTTCTAATACATGCTATTTGATTCATCCGAGCAGCGACAAACGACATCAACATGAATATTATTATGGAGAACCTATACCTAGTGATTATGAGAAATGTGTTTTCTTAGAGCTACCTCTCACAATAGATGATTTCAAAGAGAGCTTGCAACATATTTCGGCATCACAAGTTTATGTTCAATTTACACACCAAAAATCGATATATTTCGAAGGTATACCGAAAATTGATACCTTTAAAAAATGTTATAAGCTATTATACCAACAAAAAGAGATTGACCTTACAAAAGAGGGCTTAAACATGAGTCGTTTCTTACAAATTGAACCACAATTGTTAAAATTTATATTAAAAGTGTTCCTCGATTTACAATTTATCACACAAAATAATGGTATAATAAAAATCGATACTACTGCTACCAAACAAGACATTACTTCTAGTCGTATTTATCAAGGACGGTTACATCGAATAGAAGTAGAAAAGCAGTTATTATATTCCGATTTTCCAGCTTTACAACAATGGATGGAAAATGCGATGCAAAAGGAAGAATGAGGAGGAAAAGCATGGATTTAAAGCAATATGTCTCAGAGGTGCAAGATTGGCCAAAAAAAGGTGTTAATTTTAAAGACATTACTACAATTATGGATAATGGTGAGGCATATGGGTATGCTACGGATCAAATTGTAAAGTATGCTAAAGAAAAAAATGTTGATATCGTAGTAGGTCCAGAAGCACGTGGCTTTATTATCGGATGTCCTGTCGCGTATGCTATGGGTATTGGGTTTGCGCCTGTTCGTAAAGAAGGCAAATTACCACGAGAAGTGATTCGTTACGAATATGATTTAGAATATGGCAGTAACGTTTTAACGATGCATGCGGATGCGATTAAACCAGGTCAACGTGTGTTGATTACCGATGATCTATTAGCAACAGGTGGTACAATTGAAGCTGCCATTAAATTGGTTGAACAACAAGGCGGTATTGTTGCTGGCATTGCTTTTATTATAGAGTTAGCATATCTAAATGGAATTGAAAAAATAAAAGATTATGATGTGATGCGTTTAATATCTTATGATGAGTAATCCTTGATTTTAAGATATTGAACTATTAAACGCATTTGATTTGTTAAAGTGATGTATCAATTTTAATACAATTGCTAGTTTTAAATATTAAAGATGATGTCTTATTCATATAACCATCGAAGTTCATTTCTAAATGAATTTTGATGGTTATTTATATAGGAAGCACAAGTTACTCATTATTTTATAGTCCGATGAAATTAAACGTTAAGCATGATGATTCGAATGATTCATTTTTTAATCCTATATTACGTATTTTTTATCGTGATTTTAAAAAGATTTGTGATGGTATATAAAGTGTTAAATGTCACATAAAAGTGAGACAATATTGTGTACTATCAGTAGAATACAGTTCATTTCTTGATAATCATGTAGTATGATAGAAGTATTATTTAGAAGATGGGGGTGCCCTTTATGAATAACGAATATCCATATAGTGCTGACGAAGTATTACATAAAGCGAAAACGTATTTAGATCAAAAAGAATATGAATATGTTTTGAAAAGCTATCAAATTGCATATAAAGCACATGAAGGTCAATTTCGTAAAAATGGATTACCTTATATCATGCATCCCATTCAAGTTGCAGGCATATTAACCGAAATGCGTTTAGATGGCCCTACGATTGTAGCAGGTTTTTTACATGATGTAATTGAAGATACGCCTTATACCTTTGACGATGTAGTCGAAATGTTTAATGTTGAAGTAGCGACAATCGTTGATGGTGTTACGAAGTTAAAAAAAGTGAAATACCGTTCAAAAGAAGAGCAACAGGCTGAAAATCATCGAAAATTATTTATAGCCATTGCGAAAGATGTCCGTGTTATATTGGTGAAGTTAGCCGACAGATTACATAATATGCGTACATTAAGAGCCATGCCACGAGAAAAACAAATACGCATTTCAAAAGAAACGCTAGAAATCTATGCACCACTTGCACATAGATTAGGTATTAATACAATTAAATGGGAACTTGAAGACATTGCATTAAGATATATCGACAACGTTCAATATTTTAGAATTGTAAATTTAATGAAAAAAAAGCGAAGTGAACGAGAAGCCTATATTGAAAATGCGATAGAAAATATTCGTAAAGAAATGAATCTGATGCAAATCGAGGGCGATATTAGTGGCCGACCAAAACACATTTATAGCATTTATCGTAAAATGATGAAACAAAAGAAGCAATTTGATCAAATATTTGATTTATTAGCTGTTCGAGTGATTGTTTCATCTATTAAAGATTGTTATGCGGTTTTAGGTCTAGTTCACACGTTATGGAAACCTATGCCGGGACGATTTAAAGACTATATAGCGATGCCAAAACAAAATATGTACCAATCATTGCATACGACAGTTGTCGGTCCCAATGGTGATCCGTTAGAAATTCAAATTAGAACATTTGAAATGCATGAAATTGCAGAACACGGTGTTGCTGCTCACTGGGCGTATAAAGAGGGTAAAAAAGTAGATAAAGATAGTGAAACGTATCATAAGAAATTAAACTGGCTGAAAGATATTGCAGAACAAGACCACACCTCCTCTGACGCGCAAGAGTTTATCGAATCCCTGAAGTTTGATTTACAAAGCGATAAAGTGTACGCATTTACACCTGCAAGTGATGTTATAGAGTTACCTTATGGTGCAGTGCCAATAGATTTTGCGTATGCCATTCATAGTGAAGTGGGCAATAAGATGATAGGTGCTAAAGTAAATGGTAAAATTGTACCCATCGATTACGTATTACAAACAGGTGATATTGTCGAAATTCGTACAAGTAAACATTCGTATGGTCCTAGTAGAGATTGGTTAAAAATTGTCAGATCTTCTAGTGCGAAAAGTAAGATTAAAAGCTTTTTCAAAAAGCAAGATCGTTCGTCTAATATTGAAAAAGGTAAATTTATGATTGAAGCTGAAATTAAAGAACAAGGCTTCAAAGTCGAGGAAATTTTAACCGAGCGGAATATTAAAATTGTCAATGACAAATATAACTTTGCCAACGAAGATGACTTGTTTGCTGCAGTTGGTTTTGGTGGCGTTACATCAAATCAAATTGTTAATAAACTCACAGAACGTATACGTATTGAGAATAAACAAAAAGCACTAAACCAGGCACAATCTGTCACAAAATCAGTGCCTATTAAAGATCATATTACAACCGATTCAGGTGTGTATGTCGAAGGTTTAGATAATGTGTTAATCAAACTATCTAAATGTTGTAATCCAATTCCTGGAGATAAAATTGTTGGATATATTACAAAAGGACATGGCATTAAAGTTCATCGTACCGATTGTCCAAATATACAAAACGAAGCAGAACGTTTAATTGATGTAGAGTGGGTTAAGTCTAAAGATGCTTCACAAAAATATCAAGTAGACTTAGAAGTAACGGCCTATGATCGTAATGGATTACTTAATGAAGTATTACAAGCCGTGAATAGTACGTCGAGTCATCTCGTTAAAGTAGCTGGTCGTTCTGATGTAGATAAAAATGCTGTCATTAATTTAAGTATTATGGTAAAAAATGTACATGAAGTATATAAAGTAGCTGATAAAATAAAACAGCTCGGTGACATTTATACTGTAACACGAGTTTGGAATTAGGAGTGCCATAAATGAAAATTGTAGTTCAAAGAGTGAAATCGGCGGGTGTTCGAAACTCGAATATTCATCGCACTATTGAAAAAGGCTATTGTTTGTTGGTTGGTGTTGGGGAACATTCTACTCATGCTGATGCCGAAATTTTAGCTAAAAAAATTATCAATGCTCGATTATTTGAAGATACAGAAGGTAAACTTAATTTAAATATACAACAAGTCAAAGGCGAAATACTTTCAATTTCTCAATTCACTTTATTTGCCGACGTTAAAAAGGGAAATCGACCAAGTTTTACTAAAGCAAAAGCACCAAATGAAGCAAATGAAATATATGAAGTGTTTAATCGCGCTTTAGCATCATATGGGTTCGATGTTGTGACTGGCGAATTTGGCACTGATATGACCATCGATATTCAAAATGATGGTCCTGTTACCATTATTTATGAAAGTGAAAACGGCAAAATAATATGAAATACTTTGAGAAATGGTTACGTTCAAAAAATATAGAACCTAAGCGCTTTTATTTTGGTGCCATCATTATCTCACTAGTTTTTATACTCCTTGTAGTGATTAATGCAATCAAAGATAATGCTGATGATAAAATCTATCTGATTGAAGATGCACAAATTCGCACAGGTCCCAATGCGAGTTACCCTGTTTTATTTAATAGTCGCGAAGGTGAAGCATTTAAAGTGATTGGTAAAGAAGGTAAATGGTTAGAAGTCACATCATATGATGATTCACAAAAAGGATGGATTGCAGGTTGGCATACCAATTTAGATATTAAAGAGGATGAGAACCCACATGCACGTCCATTGAAAGGAAAAGTCATTGTTATTGATCCTGGTCATGGTGGCAATGATCAAGGGGCATCAAGTCAGACGGGTAAAAATACCCTTGAAAAAGATATGACTTTAAAAACGAGTCTAGAATTAAAAGATAAACTTGAAAAAGAGGGCGCTAAAGTTAAATTAACACGTAGTGATGATACGTACGTACGGTTAAAAGACCGAAAAGCCACGGGTGACGCTTTTATTAGTATACATAATGATGCTTTAGAGTCGAACAAAGCAAATGGCGCTACCGTATACTGGTATCATGAACAACAAGAAATGTTAGCACAAACTCTGAATGCAAGTATTCAAAAAAAGGGCATGCTTTCAAATCGTGGTGTACGTCAAGAAAATTTTCAAGTTTTGAGACAAACCGATATGCCTGCTGTACTTCTTGAACTTGGCTACATTAGTAACCCTACTGATGAAGTGATGATAAAAGATAACAATCATCGCCAAGTGGTTGAAAATGCTTTAGTGGAAGGCCTTAAAAATTATTTTTTAAGTTAATATCTTGAAAACCTCAATAAAAACATGTATGATAATTACTGAATTTGATAAATAAAACCGATTGTATTCTTGAAATTGAATGTTTTTAACTTGTTATAGAGAGTTTATACGTGGCTGAAATATAAACCTTGTTTGCATTCATTTGAACACAAGAAGAGGTGCTTTATGAAAATAAAGCCGTCTTGCTTACGTTATGAGCTATTGAGTGAGTACATGGTCTTCATGTACTTAAATTAGGGTGGCAACACGGCTAAAGTACGTCCCTTGTATGTGGTTACGCATGCAAGGGGCTTTTTTATTAAAAAAAATAAGGAGGATGGACTGATGATTAATATTCCTCGTGGAACACAAGACATATTACCTGAAGAATCGCCTAAATGGCGTTATATTGAATCAAAGTTACATCAATTAATGGAAGTGTACAATTACCAAGAGATTCGAACACCAATATTTGAAAGTACGGATTTATTTGCTAGAGGTGTTGGTGATTCAACAGATGTTGTACAAAAAGAAATGTACACGTTTAAAGATAAAGGCGACCGTAGTATTACATTACGTCCAGAGGGGACAGCAGCAACTGTAAGAAGTTACATTGAAAATAAAATGCAAGGTCTAGCGAATCAGCCAGTTAAGCTTTATTATAACGGTCCAATGTTTCGTTATGAAAGAAAGCAAAAAGGACGTTATCGTCAATTTAACCAATTTGGTATAGAAGCTATTGGTGCTGAAAATCCTAGTATTGATGCTGAAGTTCTAGCAATGGTGATGCACATTTACCAGTCTTTTGGTTTAAAACATTTAAAACTTGTCATCAATAGTGTTGGTGATGCAGAATCACGTGTAGAATATCAAGAGGCATTAAGAGCGCATTTCAAACCGGTGATTCATACGTATTGTCAAGATTGTCAAAACCGTATTGAAACGAATCCAATGCGTATTTTAGATTGCAAAGTCGATAAAGATAAACCAGAAATGAAGACAGCACCATCCATTACAGATTATTTAAATGATTATTCAAAATCATATTTTGATGCGGTAAAAGCACATTTAGATCGCTTAGGCATACCATATGTCGTTGATCCAAATCTTGTTCGTGGTTTAGACTATTACACGCATACAGCTTTTGAATTAATGATAGATAATGAAGACTATAAAGGCGCAATTACAACATTATGTGGCGGTGGACGCTACAATGGTTTGTTAGAACTTTTAGGTGGTCCAAATCAAACTGGTATTGGCTTTGCATTGAGTATTGAGCGTCTTCTTATGGCACTTGAAGAAGAAGGAATTGAACTTCCCCATACGTCACATTTAGATTTGTTCATCGCTACAATGGGCAACGATGCTGATGACTATGCAGTGAAATTATTAAACGATTTACGACACGAAAATATTCGCGTTGACAAAGATTATTTATCACGCAAGTTAAAGGGTCAAATGAAGCAAGCTGATAGATTAAATGCAACGTATACCATTGTACTCGGGGATCAAGAACTTGCGACAAATGAAGTTGCAATCAAACACATGGCTACGGGAGAAAGTCATACGATTAAATTAAATGAAATTGCACAATTTATAAATGGAGGAAAAGCATAATGACACCACGTACTACTTATTGTGGATTCATAACAGAATCATATTTAGGTCAAGAAGTTACATTGAAAGGATGGGTGCATAACCGTCGAGACCTTGGTGGACTCATTTTTGTTGATGTTCGTGATAGAGAGGGGATTGTACAAGTAGTTTTTAATCCTGACTTCTCTAAAGAAGCGTTAGAAGTTGCAGAACGCATTCGCTCAGAATATGTAGTTGAAATTAAAGGGACTGTAACTAAAAGAGATGCTGATACCATAAACCCTAAAATCAAAACGGGTCAAGTGGAAGTACAAGCATCTCATATTCAAATTATCAATAAATCTGAAACACCACCATTCTCAATTAATGATGAAAATGTAAATGTTGATGAGAATATTCGATTAAAATACCGTTATTTAGATTTACGTCGTGAGGAATTTGCTCGTACTTTCAAATTACGTCATCAAACAACGCAAGCCATTCGCCGCTATTTAGATGATGCAGGATTTTATGATATTGAAACACCCGTATTAACAAAATCAACACCAGAAGGAGCTAGAGATTATCTTGTCCCATCTCGTGTTCATGAGGGTGAATTTTATGCATTACCGCAATCACCACAATTATTCAAACAATTATTAATGATGAGTGGTTTTGATAAATACTACCAAATTGTTAAATGTTTTCGAGATGAAGATTTACGTGCTGACCGTCAACCTGAATTTACACAAGTTGATATTGAGATGAGTTTTGTTGAACAAGAAGACGTAATGCAACTTGGAGAACAAATGTTAAAAGCTGTCATGAAAGATGTAAAAGGGATTACTATTGATGAAGCCTTTCCACGTATGACTTATGCCGAAGCGATGGAACGTTATGGTTCGGATAAACCAGACACAAGATTTGGCATGGAGCTGATCGATGTATCTCAACTTGGTAGCATGATGGACTTCAAAGTTTTTACAAGTGCGGTTGAAAATGGCGGACAAGTGAAAGCAATAGTTGTGGAACAAGGCGCCGACAAATATACACGTAAAGATATCGATGGTTTAACTGAATTTGTTAACATTTATGGTGCTAAAGGTTTAGCATGGGTTAAAGTTGTTGAAGACGGTTTAAATGGACCTATTGCAAGATTCTTTGAAGCAGACCATGTTGAAAAATTACGTGAACTCACTGCTGCTCAAGCTGGTGACCTTGTATTATTTGTTGCAGATTCTAAAGACGTAGTGGCACAAAGTTTAGGTGCATTGCGTGTCAAATTAGCAAAAGAATTAAACTTACTTGATCCAAATCAATTCAATTTCTTATGGGTTACGGATTGGCCATTATTAGAATATGATGAAGAGACAAATCGTTATGTTGCAGCTCACCATCCATTTACGTCACCAAAACCACAAGATATTGATAAATTAGAAAGTGCACCAGAAACTGCACAAGCACAAGCCTATGATATCGTGCTTAACGGTTTTGAGCTTGGTGGCGGATCGATTCGTATTCATGATGGCGATATACAATCTAAAATGTTTAAAGCACTTGGCTTTACTGAAGAGAGTGCACAAGAACAGTTTGGTTTCTTATTAGATGCATTTAAATACGGTGCACCGCCTCATGGTGGTATCGCACTTGGTCTTGACCGCTTAGTGATGTTACTGACTGGTGCATCTAACTTACGCGATACGATTGCATTCCCTAAAACGGCATCAGCTACAGATTTATTAACAAATGCACCAAGTGAGGTTTCATCGAAACAATTAGATGAATTATCTTTACGTATTAAACATTAAATTCATATCACTTGCCAAATACATGATATGTGGTATGATGAATGCATAAGATAGTCGTCTGTAGTGTACGTAAGTTCGCTTTATGTATTTTGACCTAACACTCTTTGATCAGGGAGTCCAATGGGTTTTCTTGCAGCGCACACGCCTCTAAAGGAGGACGTGCAAAACAAGAAACAGGACACCCACCTGTATATAGCAGGCCAAAATGATCAAGCACTTTAAACTACGGCATGACGGATTCTATCGGTACGCAAGACGTATGTCTTGCGTATTTTTATGCGTTCAAACAGATTAAAGGAGTTCATTATGAAGCATCAATTTTCGAGAAATGAATTAGCTATCGGACAAGAAGGATTAAAATTACTAGAAAATACAACCGTTGCTGTTTTAGGTGTAGGAGGCGTAGGTTCCTTTGCGGCAGAAGCACTTGCGCGTACAAATATTGGACATATCATCTTGATTGATAAAGATGATGTAGATATAACGAATGTTAACCGTCAATTACATGCATTAACGTCTACCATTGGTCAAAGTAAAGTAAGCTTAATGGAAGAACGAATCAAACTGATCAACCCGAAATGTACCGTAACATCCTTGCACATGTTTTATACTGAAGAAACGTACGAACAATTATTTAATGATTATCAAATTGATTATATTGTTGATGCAAGCGACACTATTATTTACAAAGTACACCTTATGGAACAATGTCTGAACAGAGGGATTAAAATCATCTCTAGTATGGGGGCGGCGAATAAAATTGATCCGACACGTTTCCAAATTACGGATATTTCGAAAACACATACAGATCCAATTGCTCGTGTAATCCGAAATCAGTTAAAACGTAAAGGGATTTATAAAGGCATTCCCGTTGTATTTTCTGATGAAAGTCCAATTGTAATTCGTGAAGATGTGAAAGCTGTAGTCGGCGATGCAAATGGAAAAAACCGTAAAGCGCAAATGCCACCATCATCTAATGCATTTGTGCCAAGTGTGGTTGGTTTGATTTTAGCGAGTTACGTTTGTAATGATATTACGCGTGACATTCCTTTGACACGAATAAAAGATAAATAGACCTAACGCGTTCTATAAAATAGATAAAGGTCAAAACCACTTACAACATTCATATAAAATAAGCCTTCAATAGCCATAAAAGATGATTATTGAAGGCTTATATTATATTTACTTTTTTAAATTATCATAAATGGCTTTAAACTGTTGTTCTGATTTAGAAGTTGTTTTCGGTTGATAGTATTGCTTACGTTTTAGTAAATCAGGTAAATATTGTTGTTTTACATAACCATTTTCATAATTATGAGGGTACTTATAACCAATGGCATGACCTAAATCTTTAGCACCTTGATAGTGACCATCTTTTAAATGATTTGGGATTTGACCAACATGACCTTTTCGAACATCAGATAATGCAGCATCAATAGATTGAATAGCGGTGTTAGATTTTGGAGATAAACAAAGTTCAATCACCGCTTGGCTTAAAGGGATTCTTGCTTCAGGGAATCCGAGTCGTTCTGCCGCTTCAATCGCAGCAAGCGTACGTTGACCAGCTGCAGGCGATGCCAAGCTGATATCTTCGTAACTAATTACTAATAAACGTCTAGCAATTGTTGGTAAATCACCAGCTTGAATTAAGCGTGCCAAATAATGTAATGCTGCATCTACATCACTTCCACGTATAGATTTTTGAAAGGCACTCATCACGTCATAATGCATATCTCCATCTTTGTCACTTAAAAATGCTCCGCTTTGTAAGCAATCTTCCGCATCTTTAAGTGTAATGTGAGGGGGCGTTTCAGTATCACTTAAAACTGCTAATTCTAAAGCATTTAAAGCACTACGAACATCACCTTGACTTTGAGTAGCGAAATATTCAAAAGCGTCATCATTCATTTGCACATTGTGCGTTTTCAGACCACGTTCCTCATTTTCAAGTGCGAAGGTCAAAGCTTTTTTAATATCATTCGTATCTAAAGGATACAGCTCGAATATTTGTGCACGTGAACGAATCGCTGGATTGATAGCATGGTAAGGGTTAGAAGTTGTCGCACCTATCAGTACGATTTTACCGTTTTCTAAATGTGGTAATAAAAAATCTTGTTTTGCTTTATCCAAGCGATGAATTTCATCTAGTAACAAAATAACTTGTCCCGACATTTTAGCTTCATCAACAATCATTTGCATATCTTTTTTTGTATGTGTCACGGCGTTTAATTGGCGAAATTTATATGCCGTACTACCAGCGATTGCCTGAGCAATACTGGTTTTACCAATACCTGGAGGTCCGTAAAAAATCATTGAAGACAATCGTTTGGCGTTAACCATACGTCGAATAATGCCATTCGGACCAACCAAGTGACTTTGTCCAATAACATCGTCTATCGTTTTAGGTCTCATACGAGATGCTAACGGTTCAGTGTTCATAGTTACCCTCCATGTCTAAAATAGCCATACAAATTTTTTAAACCTTTGGCTCTTATTTGTACTCTTTTTGCAATAGTATTATACTAATATAAATAACGATAAATTGTAAGTAAATCGTTTATCAATAATGTGAGGTTATAATATGAAAATTTCAACAAAAGGTAGATATGGGCTTACTTTGATGATTGCATTAGCAAAACGTCAAGGTACGGGATGTGTCTCACTTAAGACAATAGCAGAAGAAAATCAATTAAGCGATTTGTATTTAGAGCAACTCGTTGGTCCATTACGCAATGCAGGATTAATTCGTAGTGTGCGCGGCGCTAAAGGCGGATACGAATTAAAAATGCCAGCGGATGAAATTACTGCAGGAGACATTATACGTCTTTTAGAAGGTCCAATTACAATCGTTGAACGTATGGAATCTGAATCGCCTGCACAGCAACAATTATGGTTACGTATGCGAGATGCTGTAAAAGATGTATTAGATCAAACAACGCTACAATCATTAGCTGAATATCAGGAAAAAGATTATCTAGAAGGATATATGTTTTATATTTAATTTGAACAATAATTTTACAACAATGACACGGTTCGTCGTGCAATCATTGTTGTATTTTTTTAGGAGGTTAAAGAATGAATACATACACATTAAATGACGGTCATATTATCCCACAAATAGGATTTGGTACGTATAAATTAAACGGAGTCGAAGGGGTACATGCTATCCAAAACGCACTCAAAGTGGGATATCGAGTACTTGATACAGCTTATAACTATGAAAATGAAGGTGCTGTGGGCAAGGCAATTGCTCAAAGTAAAGTTGCAAGAGAAGACATTACAATTATTTCTAAATTGCCAGGGCGTTACCAAGCATATGATGATGTGTTTCAAACCATTGAAGAAAGCCTTTATCGCTTAGGCGTAGACTATATTGATATTTATTTAATTCACTGGCCCAATCCTAAACAAGGCTTATATGTTGAAGCATGGAAAGCGATGATTGCTGCAAAAAAAGCGGGTTTAATTCGTTCAATAGGTGTGTGTAATTTTTTACCGGAATATATAGAAACGTTAAAACAAACTACAGGTGTTCTACCCGTGCTAAATCAAATAGAGTTGCATCCTTATTTCAACCAAGAAGCGATGTTTTCATATCATGAAGAAAATCAAATCTTAATTCAAGCATGGAGTCCTATCGGTCGAGATAATGGCTTATTAAAGGAACCTATTTTGCAAGAATTAGCTCATAAATACACTAAATCAGTTGTACAAATTATTTTAAGATGGCATATACAAAGAGGCATAATGCCAATTCCAAAAGCAACATCGCATGCTAGACAACTTGAAAATCTTCAAATATTTGATTTTAATATTTCTGACGCGGACATGACATTGATTAACCAATTATCAAAAATTGATGGAAGACGAAAAGGACAAGATCCTTCGATTTATGAAGAATTCTAACACCGGGTTTAAATAAATGTGGTTTGTGGAATGATTATATTATCTCAATTAATCGGAGGGATATATATGTCATTAGATAAAGGTAAAATGGACCAAACTAAAGGCTCAATTAAAGAGTCAGTTGGCAAAGCGACAAATAATGAATCACTTGAAAATGAAGGTAAACAAGATAAAGTGGCAGGTAAAGCTAAAGAAAAAACAGAAGATGCTAAAAACTCAGTGAACGATGCAATGGATAAATTCAAACAATAACCGTTTTAATCTCGAATATTGTTGCATGTTTAACATTCACTCGTAAGGGTATTCACATAATATCTTGAACAAGGAGGTATCCATAATGGATAAAAAACAAGGCGAAGAATATTTAGATAAAGCTAAAGACGCTTATGACAAGTATCAAGATAAACAAAATGGTGAAAATAACGACAACAATGACGATAAAGGCGGCTTAGCTGACAAAGCTAAAGACGCATTTAACAAATTTTCTGGCGATAATAAATAAATGTGAAAAGCAATGGGTCTTTTAGATCCATTGCTTTTTTGTGTCATTACGTCAGGAATGATTGATTTCATCTATAACTTCCTTAAAATATTGATAAGAACGGTGTTGTAAAGTAGTGTCATAAATATAACTTACTGTCATGATTTCATTAATTGCACCATAGTGTGCGATAAAGTCTTTAATTTTTTCTTTAACCGTTGCTTTGTCACCAACTAATGACCCTGCAATGCGTTGTTCAGCTAATGCGATGATACGCGGTGATAATATTTGAGTCAAGTCTTGAACAGGTGGTTGCATTTTTTGCATACGTCCATTCAAAATACTCGCGAAGACTTGTGCTTGTGTAGTTGCTAAGTAATTTGCCTCCTCATTAGAATCAGCTAAAATAGCATTAAGACACACGATGATGTAGGGTTCGGATAAATATTGTGATGGTTCAAATAATTCTCTGTAGATAGCCAGTGCTTCCTTCATTTGTTGAGGGGCAAAATGACCAGCAAATACATAAGGCAAACCTTGTCGGGCGGCAACATGAGCAGAATCAGTAGACGACCCTAAAATATACAAAGGTACTTGTTTATTAACTGCTGGAATGGCTTTAACATATCCTTGATTGGTTTCAGAACCGAAGTATTGTAATAGTTGTTGCACTTCCTCAGGAAATTGATACACGCCATCATGTTGGTCACGACGTAGGGCACTCGCAGTTGCCATATCTGTACCAGGTGCACGACCCAGCCCTAAATCTACACGATCACCATATAACACATTTAACGTACCAAATTGTTCAGCAACAATTAAAGGTGCATGATTCGGTAACATAATGCCACCTGAACCTATACGCATATGGCGCGTCTGGCTTAAACAATGTTGAATTAATAGGGCAGTGGCCGAACTAACTAAATTAGGTGCATTATGATGCTCAGCAATCCAATATCTTTCATAGTTTAACGTTTCTAAGTGTTGCGCCAATGCTGTCATTTGAGCAATTGCTTCTTTTTCATTAGATCCTTCGCGAATTGGTACTAAATTTAATGCAGAGTAACGAATGTGATTTGACATATTAACACTTCCTTCCTCATTACTATACCAAACGACGATTCATACAAATATGAATATGCTTATTGGAATAAAATCCTCTTTACGTTCACGTTTTATCCATAGAATGATATGCTTAAATTAATTAATATATGGTTACTATACTTTATAAACCAGCGACTAGAAATTTTAAGTGTCAAGTGCTAAAATAGGAACATTGAAAATAAGAAAGGACGGACGAATAATGGGTGTATATGCTGATTATGCTGCGACAACGCCAGTAAAGCCTGAAGTCATAGAATCCATGACTAAAATTTACGAAACACATTATGGGAATCCCTCATCTATCCACGCGCAAGGTCGTGATGCGCGACGCTTCTTAGATGAATCAAGACGACAAGTTGCGCAAATATTAAATGCAAATACGAACGAAATTATATTCACGAGTGGCGCGACTGAGTCTAATAATACGGCAATTAAAGGTATTGCGATGGCGAATCAATCCAAAGGTAGACATTTAATTACGACTAAGATTGAACATCATTCAGTACTGCATGTATTTGAATTCTTAGAAACGCAAGGATTTGAAGTAACATACTTAAATGTCGATGAGGATGGTTTAATTGATTTAGACCAATTCAAACAAGCTTTGCGACCTGATACGACACTTGTGTCAATCATGTTTGTCAACAATGAAGTAGGAACAGTTCAGCATATTTATGACATTCAAGATATTCTAAATTCACATTCAGCATTTTTCCATATGGATGCTGTTCAAGCCATCGGTCATTTACCTGTGGATGTCAAAGATTTAAAGGTAGACGCTTTAAGTTTAACAGCTCATAAATTCGGTGGTCCAAAAGGCGTAGGTGTTTTATACGTGAAAAATGGTACGCGTATTCAATATCATCAACAAGGCGGTGAACAAGAAACGAGACGACGTGCTGGTACTGAAAACGTTCCTCAGATTGTCGGCTTAACAACTGCCTTAAAATTAGCTGAAGCACATCGTGATGACAACCAGATTCACATTACTCGTTTAAAAGAATTGCTACTTGTCAGTTTACAAGAGCGTGCCATACCATTTGAATATAACGGTTCAATGATTGATAGCTCGAACCATATTATTAATTTATATTTTCCATTTATAGATGTTGAAACATTGCTAACGCTATTAGATATGGCACAAATTTATGTTTCGTCAGGTTCAGCATGTACTGCCGGATCAACGATTCCATCACACGTCTTATCTGCAATGTATGGTGAACAAGAACGCGTTACGCGCTCTATTCGCATTAGTTTGAATGAAAATGTAACCGAACGTGATATTAAAACAATAGTTGCTGAAATTCAAAAAATATATTTAAAGTTTAAGGAGGAATAACTTTGACAAATCAAAACACACGTGTTGTTGTGGGCATGTCTGGAGGTGTAGACAGTTCAGTTACAGCACATTTACTCAAAGAACAAGGCTATGATGTGATCGGCATCTTTATGAAAAATTGGGATGATACGGATGAAAATGGCGTCTGTACTGCTACAGAAGATTACAATGATGTGATTGAAGTATGTAACCAAATAGGTATTCCATATTATGCTGTTAATTTTGAAAAGGAATATTGGGATAAAGTATTCACATATTTTTTAGATGAATATAAAAAGGGCCGTACACCAAATCCAGATGTCATGTGTAATAAAGAGATTAAATTTAAAGCCTTTTTGGAGCATGCTTTAAAATTAGGTGCAGATTACGTGGCAACCGGGCACTATGCACGTGTTAGACGCCATAACGGACGCGTTGAAATGTTACGCGGGGTCGACAGCAATAAAGACCAAACATATTTTTTAAATCAATTAACGCACTCTCAATTGGAAAAAGTAATGTTTCCTATAGGTGATATCGAAAAAGCGAAAGTACGAGAAATTGCAGAAGCTCAAAATTTAGCAACCGCTAAGAAGAAAGATTCTACAGGTATTTGCTTTATTGGTGAACGTAATTTTAAAACATTCTTATCTCAATATTTACCAGCACAATCTGGCGAAATGCGCACGTTAAATGGTGAACTAAAAGGTAAACACTCTGGACTCATGTACTATACGATTGGTCAACGTCATGGCTTAGGTATTGGTGGCGATGGTGACCCATGGTTTGTAGTCGGTAAAAATTTAGAAGACAATATATTATACGTTGAACAAGGATTCCATCATGAAGCACTTTATAGCGATTATTTAATTGCATCAGATGTCTCATTTGTAAATGACATTGACCTTTCTACCCCTTTAACATGTACTGCGAAATTTAGATACAGACAAAAAGATACTGGTGTAACAGTTACGAAAGAAAATGACGATACGATCCGTGTGACGTTTGATGAACCAGTTAGAGCGATAACACCTGGTCAAGCCGTTGTGTTTTATGATCAAGATGTATGTCTTGGCGGCGCAACGATTGATGATGTGTATAAAGAAAGTGGCAAATTAAGTTATATTGTTTAAGATAATTGAGTTAATATTTCGTCATAGAGGAGTTTAAAATGGAACAAACTGAAATTCACCAATTGATTCAACAAGGACTATATGATAAAGCACTAGAAGCTTGTTTTAATAATATAGAAGCTCAACCAGAACAAGTTGAAAACTATATCAATTCTGGTATTTTATTGGCAGAAGCTGGAGAAATTGAAAAGGCAGAAAAATTCTTCCAACGCGCCCTAACACTAAATCCTAAAAATGCCGCAATCTATTATAACTTTGCAAATGTTTATTATAATGAATCTCGTTTCCAAGAGGCGATTAAATTATATCAAACTGCGATTCAAAATGGATTAGATAATAAAGATACAAACTATATGATTGGCATGTCTTTTTATCAGTTGGATGCTAAAAAGCAAGCTTTGCCTTTTCTAATGAGAGCAGCTGAATTAGATGAAAACTTTGCTGATTTAGAAGTCCAATTTCAATACGGATTATTATTATGTGAGCTAGAAATGTTTCAAACAGCCATTTCTGTATTGTCGACGATTCTTGAAAAAGACAACAAGCATGCAGATGCCAAATATAATCTTACATTGGCAAATTATATGTTAAATGAAGACATTGATGAAGCCATTGAAGGGTTCAAAAAAGCAACTGAAATGGCTCATGATCATGTATTAAGTCACCATGCATTAAAAACATTTGAAATGATTAAATCTGAAGGGGAGGTATAACACGTGGAAAACCCAACACTATTTGAACAGTCATATATCAAAGGGAACATCGAAGTCATTCTTTTTCAAAATAGTGATAATTACTATACGGTCC
Organism: Staphylococcus agnetis; assembly: GCF_002901865.1. Lineage (GTDB taxonomy): Bacteria > Bacillota > Bacilli > Staphylococcales > Staphylococcaceae > Staphylococcus > Staphylococcus agnetis. The sequence continues at coordinate 16,501 of NZ_PPQF01000009.1, read as the reverse complement.
TCAAAGTAGAGGTTGAAGATTCTAATGAAGACTTTGAAACAATGGCAACAGTTGTTGGGTATTTTCCAAATATCGTTGAAGGCGAAACATATACTTTCAAAGGTCAAGTAGCAGAACATCCTCGGTACGGCAAACAATTAAAAGCAGAAACGTTTCAAAAAGAAATACCTCAAACGAGAGATTCTATTGTTCAATATTTATCAAGTGACCTGTTTAAAGGTGTGGGTAAAAAAACAGCAGAATCCATTGTAGATACATTAGGTGACAATGCAATTCAGTCTATTTTAAATGACGCATCAGTTCTTGAACAAGTACCGAAATTGTCTAAAGCAAAGCAACAGCAAATTGCAGAACAAGTGTCTCAAAATCAAGCGAGTGAACAAATCATGATTCGCTTAAACGAACTTGGTTTTGGTGCGAAATTGGCCATGGATATTTATAAATTTTATAAGGATGAGACCATTAACGTTATTGATCAAAATCCCTATCAACTCGTATATGATATACGTGGCGTAGGCTTTCAAAAAGCTGATCAACTTGCAAGTTTAGTAGGTATTTCGTATACACACCCAAATCGACTTAAAGCAGGGATTCAATACATTGTAGAAGAAATCTGTATTAAACAGGGGCATACGTATTTACCTAAAGATACGTTAATGACTGAGTCCTCTACCTTACTTACTAAACAACACGAAACAGCAATTGATCAGACGATGCTTGAAGACGTACTTTGTCAACTTATAGAAGAGAAGCGGTTGATTAATGATAATGATCATATCGCGATACCAAGTTTGTATTATTCAGAACTTAAAAGTAGCCAAAATATCTATAAATTAATGCATAATCAAGTATTTATGGATACGTTTGATCAATCAGACATTCAATTACATATTGGTGAAATTGAAGAATCAAATGGCGTGACTTATGCTGAGGCACAAAAAGAAGCACTTGAAGCTGCAATGCAAAATAAAATGATGATTTTAACTGGTGGTCCAGGGACGGGTAAAACAACTGTAATCAAAGGGATTGTACACCTCTATGCGGCCTTACATGGTATTTCTTTAAATTATGACGATTACGGAGATGAAGATTACCCCGTGGTTCTCGCAGCACCTACTGGTCGTGCATCGAAAAGGTTGCATGATGCGACGGGTCTTGATGCTATGACGATTCACCGCTTGATAGGTTGGAATCAAGATACCAAGCCAGAAGACATTCTAGATAATGAAATTCATGCAAAGCTTATCATTATTGACGAAATGTCAATGGTAGATACATGGCTATTTCATCAATTTATGGCAGCAGTTCCTGAAGATGCACAAGTTGTATTAGTTGGTGATGAGGACCAATTACCATCAGTAGGTCCAGGACAAGTATTTAAAGATTTAATCTCATCAAAATCATTAAAGCGCATTAATTTAAAAGAAGTATACCGCCAACAAGATGGTTCAAGTATTATTGCACTTGCTCATAACATGAAGGCGGGTTTAAACGTAGACATTACCGAGCGGTTTCATGATCGATCCTTTATTCCTTGTCATATTGATCAAATTCCAGAAGTTGTTCGTAAAGTCGTAACAAATGCCGTGAGTAAAGGTTATGATATGTCTGATATTCAAGTACTTGCACCAATGTACCGTGGGAATGCGGGTATTCATAAGCTCAATAAAGTCCTACAAGATATTTTAAATCCAATTGAAAACGATGATACAAGAGCAATACACTTTGGAGATATTGTGTACCGAAAAGGTGACAAAGTACTTCAACTTGTTAATCGACCGAATGATAATATTTTTAATGGAGATATTGGTGTCATTGCTGGTATATTTTGGGCGAAGGAAAATGTACTGAACAAAGATGTGGTCATTGTAGATTACGAAGGTAATGAGATTACGTATTTAAAATCGGATCTAACAGAATTAACACATGCGTATTGTACGTCGATTCATAAAGCACAAGGGTCAGAATTTCCAATCGTCATTATGCCGATAGTCAAGCAATATTTTCGGATGCTTCAAAAGCCAATTCTTTATACGGGTTTAACCCGTGCAAAGCAATCACTTGTATTTTTAGGAGATTCAGATGCTTTCAATATTGGTTTGAAAACGGAAGGCCAAGTGAGACTCACGCGGCAACAATCCTTTTTAGAACAATATTTTAATTCTGAAGAGACATCGAGTGAAGTCATTTCATTAACTGAAGACACAATGTATAGCATTGATCCAATGATTAATATGCAAAATGTAAGCCCATACGATTTTATGGAAATTGACAATGTTTAAAACGCTTAATATAATAGAATTATTCAATTGATATAGCCGAGTAAATGCTTCCTTAATTCACAGAGACGTGCAGGTGCTGAGATGTACGATTAAGACCATTGAACGCTACTATATCTAGATTAATTATATATCGACAAAGTGATGATTTTAAAATCATAACTAGGGTGGTACCGCGAGACATTCGTCCCTTTTTGAGAGACGAGTGTCTTATTTTTTTAGGAGATGATGTGTGATGAAAACGTTAAAAGCTAGTGAAATAAGACAAATGTTTATCGATTTTTTTGTTGAAAAAGAACATATGGTGGAACCGTCAGCACCGCTTGTACCGATTGACGATGATTCGTTATTATGGATTAATTCAGGGGTGGCAACGTTAAAAAAATATTTTGACGGCCGAGAAATACCTAAAAAACCTCGAATTGTTAATGCGCAAAAATCAATTCGAACAAATGATATTGAAAATGTTGGTTTTACAGCGCGTCACCATACGTTTTTTGAAATGTTAGGTAATTTTTCAATCGGGGACTATTTTAAACGTGAAGCGGTTGCTTTTGCTTGGGAATTTTTAACAAGTGATCGTTGGATGGCAATGGATCCAGATCGTTTATATGTAACGATTCATCCAGAGGACACTGAAGCGTATCAACTATGGCATGATGAAATTGGCTTAAGCGAATCACGTATCATTCGTATTGAAGGGAATTTCTGGGATATTGGTGAAGGTCCATCTGGTCCAAATACTGAAATATTTTATGATCGTGGCGATGCTTATGGACAGGATGATCCAGCTGAAGAAATGTATCCTGGTGGAGAAAATGAACGTTATTTAGAAGTGTGGAACTTGGTATTTAGTGAATTTAATCATAATAAAGATCACTCATATACGCCACTACCAAGTAAAAATATAGATACAGGGATGGGGCTTGAACGTATGGCCTCGATTTCTCAAAATGTACGCACGAACTATGAAACAGACCTCTTTATGCCTATCATGCGTGAAGTTGAAAAGATTTCTGGGAAAACATATTTAGAAAATGCAACGCATGACATTGCCTTTAAAGTTATCACTGACCATATCCGGACGATTGCTTTTGCGATTTCTGATGGCGCACTTCCAGCTAATGAAGGTCGTGGCTATGTATTACGTCGTTTGTTACGTCGTGCAGTTCGATTTAGTCAATCATTGGATATTAATGAACCATTTTTATATCAGTTAGTTGATGTAGTGGCAACCATTATGGAACCGTATTACCCAAATGTAAAAGAAAAAGCCGATTTTATTGCGCGTGTAATTAAATCAGAAGAAGAACGCTTTCATGAAACATTGGAAGAGGGACTTTCAATACTCAATCAATTAATTGAAGCGTCAAAAGCTTCTAATGAAAGGATTAGCGGTGCTGATGCGTTTAAATTATATGATACGTATGGTTTCCCAATTGAATTGACTGAAGAAATAACTCAAGATGCGCAATTGGAAATAGATATGGAAAGTTTTAACGCACACATGGAAGCACAACGTGAGCGTGCACGAAAAGCAAGACAAAATAATCAATCCATGCAAGTTCAAAGTGAAGTATTAAAATCAATACGAACAGTAAGTCGTTTTGTGGGCTACCAAACGTTACAAACTGAGAGTGTGATTACGGATATTATAGTTGATGGCCAACGCCAAGAAAAAGTCGATGCTGGACAAACGATATATTTTGTAATGGATCAAACGCCTTTTTATGCAGTTAGCGGTGGTCAAATTGCAGATAAAGGTATTATTCAAAGTGATGAATTTGAAATTGAAGTATCCGAGGTCATCAAAGCGCCAAATGGCCAACACTTGCATACAGGACAGATTAAATTCGGACAAGTCTATGAAGATGCTATCGTTCATGCATATGTCAATGAGACAGAACGTAAAGCCATTATGAAAAATCATAGTGCCACACATTTGTTACATGCTGCATTAAAACAAGTATTAGGGACACATGTGAACCAAGCAGGCTCATTAGTAGATAGCGAGCGTTTACGTTTTGATTTTTCTCATATCGCACCTATGACAAGTGAAGAAATTCAACTTGTTGAACAGCGTGTTAACGAAGAAATTTGGAAGAGTATGGATGTTGAAACAAAAGAAATGGCTATTGAAGAAGCGAAGTCAGCTGGTGCTATGGCGCTATTTGGTGAGAAATATGGTGATGTTGTACGAGTTGTTGATATGGGACCATTCTCTAAAGAACTTTGTGGTGGAACCCATGTAAAAAACACTTCTGAAATTGGTTTATTTAAAATTACAAGCGAATCTGGTACCGGTGCTGGTGTGAGAAGAATTGAAGCCGTTACAGGCCAACACGCCTGCCTCTATTTAGAGCGTTACTTAGAACAATTTAATTTAATCAAGCAACAAGTTAAAGCAAAGTCGGATGATCAAGTATTTGATAAAATTGTTCAAATTCAAGAAGAAGAAAAAGCACTTCAACGCACGCTCGAACAAAAGTCAAAAGAGCTTAATAACTTGAAAATGGGTAGCATAGAAGATAAAGTAGAAGTAATTAATGATTTACCTGTATTGATTACAGAAGTAGAAGTGGATAATGCTAAAGCAATGCGTACGACTATGGATGATTTTAAATCACGCCTGCAAGATACGATTATTATTTTAGCGAGTCATGTTGGTGGTAAAGTATCTTTAATTGCGACTGTACCTAAATCTTTAACAGGCCAAATTAAGGCTGGAGATATTATTAAAGAAATGGCACCTATCGTAGGTGGCAAAGGTGGCGGTCGTCCAGACATGGCTCAAGGTGGCGGTACTGAACCTGAAAAGATAACAACAGCATTACAATTCATTAAAGACTATATTAAATCATTATAATCAATGTCTTGTTCGTGTAAAATAAAGAGTGTAATCACATTATGGTTTAAGGAGTGTTAAGGAATGGAAAACTTTGATAAAACGATGAAATTCAGCTATGAAGACATCCCTAAAGAAAACGTTGAGTATGTTTTGAACAATGTATATCATACACTTGAAGAACGTGGGTATAACGCAGTAAACCAAATTGTAGGTTATTTACTTTCAGGTGATCCAGCGTACATTCCACGTCATAATGAAGCACGTAATCAAATTAGACATATCGATCGCGATGATATTATGGAAGAGCTCGTATCTTTTTACTTAAAACATCATCAAAAGGATTCAGATGCTTAAACATAAAATTATCGGACTCGATGTAGGTAGTAAAACTGTCGGCGTTGCCATTAGTGATTTAATGGGATGGACAGCGCAAGGTTTAGACACACTCCATATTAACGAACAAAACAACCAGCTCGGAATAGATACCTTGATTGAAATTATTAAAAGAGAACATGTTGGCACAGTGGTTATCGGTCTCCCTAAGAATATGAATAATTCTATTGGCTTTCGGGGCGAGGCTTCTTTAAAATATAAACAAGCACTACAAGAAGCACTGCCAGAATTAGAAATTATTATGTGGGATGAACGATTAAGTACAATGGCAGCAGAACGATCATTATTAGAGGCGGATGTTTCAAGAGCAAAACGAAAAAAAGTAATTGATAAAATGGCCGCTGTATTTATTTTACAAGGGTATTTAGACTCACTAAATTAAGGAGAGAGCATATTATGACAAATATGAACCATAATAACCAAGAAATTGAACTTAAAAATGATGAAGAATTATTAACATTATTTGATGAAGATGGTAACGAAGTGTTATATAGAAAAATGTTAGAATTTTATCATCCAGGTTTTAAAAAGGATTATGTCATTCTTGCAGAAGAAGGCGCTCAAGCTGACGATGATGACTTAATTGAACTTATTCCAATGATTAATCAACCTGATGAAACTGGTGAAGGTGGTAAATTTTTACCCGTTGAAACAGATGAAGAATGGGACATGATTGAAGAAGTTGTGAATACGAACTTAGATGAAGTAGAAGAATAAAAAATAGTGTCGGGATTATCGACGCCTAAATCTTAACAAAGCCAGCAAAGTTCATGACAAGTGAATTTTGTTGGCTATTTTTATACGTGATAAGTTTAAGGTATCAGTGTGTTTTGTAATAAATCATCATTAAAGATGAATTCAGTGTTAAAAAATAATGTGAGTTGTGTTATAATTTTAAGAAGTATTTTATCAGTGTATATGTGCTCATATAAGAACACAGGCATTTCGCGATAACACTGTATGTATAGTTACATTAAGGAAAATCAGTCACTATGGCTGGTTTATTTTTTGATGTATGCATCTAACTAAAAAAGGATGAAATAGTAATGCTTGATAAAAATCAGGATTATTTTTTGAAAATACAATCACACGATTCGAAACTAAATACGTTACGCAGCTATGCGGAAGAACATAAAGTTCCAATTGTCGATCAACTGTCGTTAGACTTGATTTTACAACTTATACGAATGAAACAACCCAAAAACATATTAGAAATCGGTTGTGCTATTGGGTATAGTAGTATGCATTTTGCTTCAGTACATCCTTCTATCCACGTTACAACAATAGAACGAAACGCCGAGATGATTACTTTAGCAAAAGAGAATTTTAAAACTTTTGACTTTGAAAATCAAATTCGATTGATAGAAGCAGATGCTTTAGAAGCATATTCTGCAGTGAATGATCGACACTATGATATGATTTTTATCGACGCAGCTAAAGCACAATCACAAAAATTCTTTGAACTTTATCAAGATTTACTCTCTGAAAATGGCATCATTATTACAGATAACGTACTTTATCATGGCTTTGTATCAGATATCGAAATTGTTCGAAGTCGTAATGTAAAGCAAATGGTTAAGAAAGTACAAAAGTTCAATGAATGGCTTGTTCAACAAAAAACATTTACAACAAATTTTGTAAATATGGATGACGGTCTAGCAATTTCAATAAAGGAGCATAGTCATGACTGAGTTATTAGTAACGCCTAAATCATTAAGTCATATTGACACATTAATCGATAAAGGGGCTGACGCCTTTGTTATCGGAGAAGAAAAATTTGGTTTAAGACTTGCAGGCGAATTTAATAGAGAAGATTTAACAGTAGCAACACACAAAATTCAAGCTGCGGGTAAAAAAGTATATGTGGCCGTAAACGGAATATTTCACAATTACCATATCCCAGCTTTAGAAGATTATATAGCATTTTTACATGAATTACGTGTAGATCGTATTATTTTTGGTGACCCTGCTGTAGTAATGTTAGTAAAACAACAGGATAACCCCATTCCGTTAAACTGGAATGCTGAAACGTTAGTCACTAATCACTTCCAATGTAATTATTGGGGGAATAGAGGTGCTAAACGTGCAGTTTTAGCAAGAGAATTAAGTCTAGAAGAAATTTTAAGCATTAAAGCACACAGTGATGTTGAAATTGAAGTTCAAGTCCATGGCATGACGTGTATGTTTCAATCTAAGCGTATGCTTCTTGGGAATTATTACACGTTCCAAGAACGCCAAATGAAAATAGAACGACAACCTCATGCTGACGATACACAACTGCTTTTGTATGATGAAGAACGTGATAATAAATATCCGGTCTTTGAAGACTATAATGGCACGCATATTATGTCACCTAATGATATTTGTTTAATTGAAGAACTTGAACCGTTATTCGAGGCAGGTATTGATAGCTTTAAAATTGATGGCTTATTACATGATGAATCATATATTTCGCTTGTAACAGAACAATATCGAAAAGCAATTGATTTTTACGAAGCGTCACCTGAAGATTACGAAGACGAAAAATTTATGCTCGTAGATGCGATTGAAGAAATCCAACCAGAACATCGCCCATTTGATGAAGGTTTCTTCTACAAGCAAACCGTTTATTAAAATTATAAAATAGATATGGTATAGGAGAGATGACAATGAAGGTGATGGAGGCTATACGACCCAAAACCACACCCAAAATAAAAAAGCCTGAATTATTGGCGCCTGCTGGCAATTTAGAAAAATTAAAAATAGCCATACATTATGGGGCTGATGCAGTATTTATAGGTGGTCAAGAATATGGTTTACGATCAAACGCCGACAATTTTACTATTGATGAAATTAAAGAAGGCGTTGACTTTGCTAATCAATATGGCGCGAAAGTCTATATTACAACAAACATTATAGCTCATGACGAAAACATTGAAGGATTAGACACATATCTAAAACAACTCGAATCAACGGGTGCTACAGGCATTATAGTTGCCGACCCTCTCATCATTGAAACATGTAAACGTGTCGCACCTAAATTAGAAATTCATTTATCAACACAACAATCTTTAAGTAATTATAAAGCAGTTGAATTTTGGAAAGAAGAAGGATTAGACCGCGTAGTACTTGCACGTGAAACAGGTGCTATGGAAATGCAGGAAATTAAAGATAAGGTAGACATTGAAATAGAAGCATTTATTCATGGGGCTATGTGTATAGCGTACTCTGGCCGTTGCACATTGAGTAATCATATGACAGCACGTGACTCTAATCGCGGGGGCTGTTGTCAAAGTTGTCGCTGGGACTACGATTTATTAACAGTTGATCAAGATGGTGAATTGGATTTATATTTTGATGATAGTCAATCTGTACCATTTGCGATGAGCCCACGTGACCTGAAATTAATAGAATCAATCCCCAATATGATGGATTTAGGTATTGATTCTTTGAAAATTGAAGGTCGTATGAAGTCCATTCACTATATTGCGACAGTTGTGTCTGTTTATCGAAAAGTGATTGATGCGTATGCTGCGGATCCTGAAAACTTCAAAATTAAACCAGAATGGTTAATTGAATTAGATAAATGTGCGAATCGTGATACCGCACCTGCTTTCTTCAAAGGAACGCCAGGATATGAAGAGCAAATGTTTGGAAATGAATCAGCTAAAAAGTCACCGTTTGATTTCATCGGATTAGTACTTGCATATGATGAAACAACACAACTTGCCACAATTCAACAACGTAATCATTTTAAACCTGGTCAAGAAGTAGAATTTTTTGGACCTGAAATTGATACATTTAAACAAGTGATAGACGTCATTTATGATGAAGAAGGCAATGAATTAGACGCAGCAAGACACCCACTTCAAATCATTCAAATCAAAGTGAATCAACCCATCTATAAAAACAACATGATGCGAAAGGAAGTTTAAAAACATGTCCTCAACTACGATTATTGGTATAGCTGGTGGTTCTGGCTCAGGTAAAACATCTGTTACAAATAAAATTATGAAAAACTTAGACGGTCACAGTGTTGCCTTAATTGAACAAGATTTTTATTATAAAGATCAATCTCATCTTACTTTTGAAGAACGATTACAAACAAACTATGATCATCCTTTTGCTTTTGACAATGATTTATTAATTCAAAATTTAAAAGATTTAAAAGCAGGTAAATCCGTTGAAGTTCCAACTTATGACTATACAATTCATACTCGAAGCGATAAAAAAATTGCATTTGAACCTAAAGATGTTATTATCGTAGAAGGTATATTTGCGCTTGAAAATGAAACGCTTCGAGATATGATGGATGTAAAAATTTATGTCGATACAGATGCAGATTTACGCATTCTAAGACGGTTAATCAGAGATACAAAAGAAAGAGACCGTACAATGGAATCTGTAGTAGAGCAATATTTAAATGTTGTGCGACCAATGCATAACCAATTTATAGAACCTACTAAAAAATTTGCCGACATAATCATTCCTGAAGGTGGAAGCAATAAAGTCGCCATTGATATAATGACGACAAAAATTCAAGCTTTAGTTCAAAAACAAGACTAATTTTAAACGTAAAAGGAAGATGCAAACATGGAAAATCAAAAACAATATCCAATGACACAAGAGGGCTTTGAAAAGCTAGAACAAGAATTAGAAGAATTAAAAACCGTTAAACGTCCTGAGGTCGTAGAAAAAATTAAAGTCGCACGAAGCTTCGGGGATTTATCAGAGAACTCGGAGTATGACGCTGCAAAAGACGAGCAAGGTTTTATTGAACAGGACATTCAACGAATTGAAACAATGCTTCGCCATGCTTTAATTATTGAAGATACAGGCGATAATCACATCGTTCAAATCGGTAAAACTGTTACATTTGTCGAGTTACCTGGTGATGAAGAAGAGAGCTATCAAATTGTAGGATCAGCTGAAGCTGATGCGTTTAATGGTAAAATATCTAACGAATCACCAATGGCGAAATCTTTAATTGGTAAAAAATTGAACGAAGAAGTTCGTGTACCACTTCCAAACGGTGGGGAAATGAATGTTAAGATTGTTAATATAAAATAACAATTTATGAATTAGAGGTTAAGAATTCCTTAAAATGGGAATAACTTAACCTCTATTTTTTTGTCCTAATCATTATTATGTGATAATGTTTTTTCGTGTGATTGTTTAAACGCATTATCTTTATTCATCGAATATATCAAGAAACATCATTATTGAGGTCTTTAATTGCAATCACATCGTTACTACACATGATAAACAAAACTATTGTCTACTTATAAAATCAAGACATAAATCATATCATACAGTAACGTTAGTATATGCTTTGAAACTTACAATTTATATTAATCCAATCCAAATTGTAAGACTAACATAAGCATGGTAAAATGACTCTTTGTAAAGGGTTTCAGAAAGGGGGATTTAAAAATGGAATATCAACAGATTAGCGAACAGGCATTCATGATTTATTTTGAATCAAATATAGATGAAACGACATTCAATCGGTTGCATATCGTAAAAACTTATATCGAATCATTAGAACATCCAGATATTAAAGAAATCGTGCCATCATATCGAGCGCTCTTAGTGTACTTCGACGGTATCTCCATAAAGTATGAATCATTACTTAAAGACTTAAAATTAGAATCGATTACATTCGATGACGTTGCTAAAAATCAAACACGTCGCATCATTAATTTACCAGTGTTATACGGGGGAAAATGGGGACCTGACATAGAGATTGTTGCACAACATAATCAACTTACAGCTGAACAGGTTGTTCAAACGCATACAGAAGGCTACTACTTAGTTTATATGATTGGATTTATGCCTGGGTTTCCATTTTTAGGTGGACTTGACAAACGAATTCATACGCCACGTAAATCAGAGCCAAGAATTAAAATTCCAGCAGGATCAGTGGGTATAGCAAATAATCAAACTGGTTTATACCCCGAAGATTCACCAGGCGGATGGCAAATTATTGGTCAAACACCAATTAAAGTGTTTGATATCCATCGGGATCCTAAAATTTTATATCAACCAGGCGATAAAATTAAATTTTATGCAATCAATGAAGAGCAATTTTTGCACATTAAAAAATATACACAAAACGGTCTCATTGATTATAAAGATTGGGTGATCATCAATTATGAGCATTAAAATATTAAAACCAGGACTTTTTACAACAATTCAAGATTTAGGACGTTTCGGCCATCAGGAAGAAGGTTTTTCTCCAGCTGGTGTGATGGATCGTCCAAGTTTTGAAATATTAAATGCATTACTTAATACGAATAATCAACCCTCTTTAGAAATTACAATGGTAGGCCCAACAATTCAATTTTTAGAACAAAATTTATTTGCGGTTACAGGCGCTCCATTTAATATGAAATTAAATGGTCATACTATACCACATCAAACTGTAATTAAAGCGGACCAAGGTGATATTTTAGAAATGGGTACTGCTCACGAAGGTGTACGTGCATACATAGGGTTTGCCAATCCCTTAAATGTTCCACTTGTTGAAGGGAGTGCGGCGACACATACACGGACATCTATAGGCGGTCACAAAGGGCGAGTCTTAAAAGCGAAAGATATCATCCCTACGATGCAGCACAATATTGACTATAGTCTCATTGGCCGTTCAACGGACTATCAAAGTTTTAGCCCCAAAGGGAATCTTCCTATTGGTATTATGGACGGTCCACAACTTAACGCCTTTTCTAAGCGTACAATAAAAGAAATTGAAAATTTAGAATTTACAGTATCTGATAGTTCTGACCGCATGGGTTACCGATTAAAAGGACCCTCTATTAAACCTTCAGAGTCAGCAGATATCATTTCTGAACCTGTTGCACTAGGAAGTATACAAGTTCCAAATGATGGCAACCCTATAATATTACTTAATGACAGACAAACTGTTGGCGGTTACACGAAAATTGCAACTGTCATAGATTCAGATATTGTAGATGTCATCCAAAAACGGCCTGGTGAAACCATTCAGTTTGAATGGGTCACATTTAATGAGGCAAATGAAATTCTTGACCGAAAAAACAGAAAACTGCAACATGCTATTTCACAATTACAAAAACAACCGAAACGTTATTTGAACAATATTAGACCCACTCAATCCAAAATTAAAAGTGTATTAAAAGGAGATAGTAAACCATGGATTTAAAACAAATCGATCAAACATTAAGTTTATTAAGAGCATACGGGGCGAAACATTTTAAATATAAAGATGATGATATTGAACTGGAATTAGATTTAGCTGCACAAGTTCCAAATGATGATATGCCTGCACCAACAGCATCTCACCTTACGGGTTCAACTCAGCTTCCATCAAATCATGACACCAATGATACCGAAGATAATGAGAAAGTCATTCGCTCTCAAATGATAGGAACGTTTTACTTACAAGATGAAAAAGAACTTACAAAACCTGTGATTAAAGTCGGTGATCACATCAATAAAGGTGATATTATTGGATATGTTGAAGCAATGAAAGTCATGAACGACGTTACAGCTGATGCATCCGGTGAAATAACAGAAATACTAGTTGATCATGGAGAAAACATCGAACATAACCAAATCATAGTGAAATTGAAATAAAGGGGGGGTTAGATGTTTCGAGTATTAGTTGCCAATCGTGGAGAAATTGCAGTACGTATTATACGTGCACTTCGAGAAATGAAAATGGAATCTGTAGCAATTTATGCAGTGGGAGATGAAGCGAGTTTACACGTTAAACTTGCTGACTATGCTGTATGTATTGGCGATGCAAATCCTTTAGACAGCTATTTAAATATAAGAAACATATTAGCTGCTGCTGAGATGACACAAGCCAATGCAATCCATCCTGGTTATGGTTTTTTATCTGAAAGTCCTACTTTTGCAGAGAAAGTTGAGGAAGAAGGTTTTTATTTTATAGGACCTACAAAACGAACTATGGAACTTATGGGAGACAAAATTACAGCACGTCAAACTGTCCATCAAGCAGGTGTTCCCGTTATTCCTGGTTCACAAGGTGCAGTCGAATCCGTCGATGAAGTAAAATCATTAGGAGAAGAACTTGGTTATCCGATTGTCTTGAAAGCGGCAAGTGGCGGTGGCGGGAAAGGCATTCGTATTGTCAAACAAGAGAGTGATATCGAGCGCCTTTTCAAAGAGGCTAAAAGTGAAGGAAATAAATATTTTAACGATAATCGAATATACGTTGAAGCTTTTATCCCAATTGCGAAACATGTGGAAGTACAAGTTTTAGGTGATGGCAAAACAAATTTTATTCATCTCGGAGAACGTGACTGTTCTGTTCAACGGAAAAATCAAAAATTAATAGAAGAGTCTCCTTGTAGTGCGTTAACAAATGAAAAAAGAGCTCAAATGTGTAATGATGCAGTAAAAGTTGCACAAGCAGCAAATTATCGTAGTGCAGGTACAATAGAATTTTTGGTAACAGAAGATGCGTATTATTTTATTGAAATGAATGCACGTATTCAAGTTGAACATACCGTAACTGAAATGCGTACTAATATTGACTTAGTACGACAACAATTATTAATTATGAGAGATGGAGCATTAAAATTAAAACAAGAGGAGATTCCTTTTCAAGGTCACGTCATAGAAGCACGCATTAACGCGGAGGATCCAGAAAAAGGTTTTCGCCCTACGCCTGGTACTGTTGAAAGACTGCATTTACCTCAAGGTTTTAATGTTCGTGTTGATTCACTTCTTTATAGTGGTTACACTGTGTCATCATATTATGATTCATTAGTTGCAAAAGTAATTGTTAAGGGTGACGATCGTTCACATGCGATAGAAAAACTAAAAGTCACTCTAGATGAAATGGTGATAGATGGCTTCACCACTACAGCTGATTTCTTATATGCTGTATTATCTTATCCACCGTATTATGAAGGTGATGCTAAAGATGTAGACATTAAATTTTTAGATCGTCATTCAATATTTGAGGAGGCAAATCATGAATAAAGTTGACTTAAATTGCGACTTAGGTGAAAGCTTCGGTAATTACACTATAGGAAATGATAAAGAAGTTATCCCGTTGATTACCTCTGCAAACGTTGCATGTGGTTTCCATGCTGGTGACCCGGTAGTAATTCAAAATACAGTCGCACGTGCGAAAACACATGGTGTTGGTATCGGTGCCCATCCAGGTTTTCCGGATTTACAAGGTTTTGGACGTAGACAATTAGATATGACACATGATGAAATCTACAGCATGATCATTTATCAAATTGGCGCGATTCAAGCATTTTGCGACCTTTATGACGTTCCATTAAATCACGTTAAACCACATGGAGCTTTGTATCAAATGGGGGCAAAAGATAGCGCAGTTGCTAAAGTGATTGCACAAGCTGTTTATGATATGAATCCAAATTTAATCTTTGTAGGTTTATCTCAATCTCACTTGATTGAAGAAGCTAAAAAAATTGGATTACAAACGGCGTCTGAAGTCTTCGCAGACCGTCGTTATGAAGAAAACGGACAACTTGTTAGTCGTAAAGAAAAACATGCTGTTATTGAAGATACTAACGAAGCGATTGCTCAAGTGATTAAAATGGTTACTGAGGGTAAGGTGACCGCAACAAATGGAGAAGACATTCATATTACTGCAGATACAATATGTGTGCATGGTGATGGGGCACATGCATTAGAGTTTGTGAGACAAATTCGTGACGCTTTATCAGCAGCTGATGTACGCATTGTTAAATTAGGGGGTTAATTAATGAAAAGGGAATCACAACAATTGAACAGTTCAAAACAATTTGAATTTACAAAAACACATAAACGTTTATTATTAGGTTCTGTGTTTTTGATGGCTACGTCTGCGATAGGACCTGCATTCCTTACGCAAACTGCTGTATTTACGCAACAATTTTTAGCAAGTTTTGCATTTGCAATTCTACTATCTATCATCATTGACATCGGTGCTCAAATTAATATATGGCGTATTTTAGTGGTCACTGGTTTACGTGGACAAGAAGTTGCCAATGAAGTCGTAAAAGGACTAGGAACATTTATTTCAATATTGATCGGTTTAGGGGGTCTCGCGTTCAATATTGGTAATATTGCAGGTGCTGGATTAGGTCTAAACGCCATTTTCGGCATTGATGTGAGACTTGGTGCTGCCATTACGGCAATTATTTCCATCTTAGTCTTTGTTTCAAAAAATGGTCAAAAAATTATGGATGTTGTTACACTTATTTTAGGTATTGTAATGATTACCATCGTAGCGTTTGTTATGATTAAAACAAATCCACCATACTTAGAAGCGGCTGGTCGAATGTTTGTACCTGAAAATCCCGCTGCACTCGTATTACCAATTATTACTTTAGTAGGCGGTACAGTAGGTGGTTATATTACTTTTGCGGGTGCACATCGTCTCCTAGATGCAGATATTAAAGGTAAAGATTATTTACCTTTCGTAAACCGTTCTGCGATTGCAGGTATTTTAACTACTGGTGTGATGAGAGGCTTGTTATTCTTAGGGGTTTTAGGCGTTGTTGTCACTGGCGTAGTTTTAAATCCTGAAAATCCGCCTGCCTCTGTATTTGAACATGCTCTAGGTCCAATTGGTAAAAATATTTTCGGTGTCGTACTTTTTGCCGCTGCAATGTCATCAGTAATTGGTTCGGCATATACAAGTACTACATTTTTGAAAACATTACATCATAAAATAAATAAACATGATAATTATGTAGTTATTACTTTTATTGTATTATCAACTATCATTTTCCTATTTTTAGGAAAACCTGTAACACTATTAATTGTTGCTGGTGCATTCAATGGCCTGATTTTACCTATTGTGTTAACAACAATTTTAATTGCTTCTAAAAATAAACGTATTGTTGGTGACTATCAACACCCGACATGGATGCTTATTTTTGGAATTGTTGCTGTACTTGTAACAATTTTTACTGGATTATATTCATTCCAAGGTTTGTTAGAATTAATTGGTAAATAAATGATTAACTTATGT
>NZ_PPQF01000088.1 GCF_002901865.1 Staphylococcus agnetis | reverse complement strand
TAGTAGTCTGAATCGGATTCTAAACCTTGCATAATTTGAACACCTGCACTCGCACCAATACGTGTCGCACCGGCATCAACCATTGCTTTGAAATCGTCCAAGTTACGTACGCCGCCAGACGCTTTCACTTCTAATGCGTCACCAACGGTCTCTTTCATTAATTTCACATCTTCCACTGTAGCGCCTCCACCTGCGAAACCTGTCGATGTTTTCACAAATGTCGCTTGAGCGGCTTTCGCGAGTTCACATGCTTTTACTTTTTCCTCATCTGTTAATAACGTCGTTTCAATAATGACTTTAACTGTTTTACCTTGTGCGGCTTTCACGACCACTTCAATATCTTGTTGCACATCGTCATAACGGCCATCTTTTAATGCGCCAATATTAATGACCATATCAATTTCATCCGCACCATTCTCAATGGCATTCGTTGTTTCGAACGCTTTCACTTCAGGTGTATTCGCGCCAAGTGGGAAACCAATCACAGTACATACAAGTACATCTGAATCTCTTAACTTTTCATGCGCATACGCGACGTGTGTAGGATTCACACAAATTGATTTGAAGTGATAGCTTGTCGCTTCGTCAATAATCTTGTCGATTTGCGCGCGTGTAGATTCCGGCTTTAATAGTGTATGATCAATATATTTTTCAAAATTCATAAATACTCTCCTCTAATCTTCTTCAATAACTTCAGATTTTGTCCATCTATTCAATACGATGAACAAGATTAAACCAACAATGCTCATGATGCCAAGGATAAATAAAATCACTCCGTAATGTGTTTCAACGGATGTATTTCCTGGGAAATTTAGTCCTTTTAAATCAATGAGTGCCGCTGCAATCGCAATACCTACAGATACTGCAACATTAATAATTAAATTGTAAAAACCAATTGCTACACCTGTCATATGAATGTCAATCGTGCGAATGGTTTCATTCAATAATGGCGCATACATTAAAGCAAAACTACCTGCAAAGAATATCATCGAAATCACAAAAATGGATACATGTTGTCCTACCATGAATGATGGTAAGAATAAACTTAATGCAATGAGTGTAATCGCTAATGTTGTTGCTTGTTTTGAAGATAAATAATTTCCAATTTTACCACTTAACGCACCCGTTACAACCGCTACTAAATAGCCAGGAATGAGTAGCAATGACGTCTTGTCTAGTTCAAAATGATAAATCTGTTGCATAATGAATGGAAATGCGAAAATATAACCTAACTGAATCGCATACATCACAAATACTATAAATAAAAAGGATGCATAACGTTTATTTTGGAAAAATGATTTGTCGACAAGTGGGTGTTTGGCATTTTTAATATACAACGCAAATATCGCAATTGTGATTAAAGCACCAATCATATATAACCAATTAAAATTCGTAATAAATAACATCACTGTTGTCGCAATCGTCGCAATTAATACTAAACCAATAAAGTCTAAATGTGCTTTATTCACGCTGTTTTCTTTAGGTAATAGTTTAAATAAAAATGGTAACGTGAACACAACGATTAATGCGATTAAAAACATATTTGTCCAGTGTAAATATGTTGAAATAAATCCACCTGATAACGTACCGATAACGAGTGATAAAGAATAACTACTCGTACTTAAGCCTAGATACGTTTTCTGGTCCTCTTTTGATAAATATTTCGCAACGTAAATCACGTATAACGTTTCTGCAGCTGCAAGTCCTGCAGTTTGAATGATACGACCTGCAAGTACAAGTGCGAATTGATGTTGGAAAATATAACCAATAATCGACCCGATAATGATTAAAAATACGCCATAAATAAACAATGTGCGAATACTAATCGCATCAGAGAGTGAGGCATAGACGACCGCCCCAATCCCAATCACCAATCCGGCAAGTGTTGCTTGCCAACTAACTGTAGTCACTGAAATATTTAAATCATCGGCAATGGCCACTGAAATAAGCTTAAATGAATTATCAATGACTAAACTAAATACGAATAAGAATAATAAAATCGGTACAGCTCTTTTAACTTTGACATAATCCATCATGACTCACCTCTTAAGCTAAAGAAAGTGCAATTTCAATCATATCCGTAAACGCACGTTCTCTTTCTTCAGGAGTCGTAAATTCTTCTCGAATTAAGTGATCACTTACTGTGAAAATACCTAAAGCCTCAACACCAGCATATGTCGCATTCATATAAAGTGCTGCTGATTCCATTTCAACACCTAAAATACCCATGCGCATCCAGCGTTTTGATGCAGTCTCATCAGCATTATAAAAAATGTCGCTCGATAAGATATTACCTACATGATACGTTGTACCATTTTCTCGCGCTTTATTTACTGCTTTTTCCAATAAATGATACGATGCGATTGGTGAAAAATGACCAGGTAATTGATACTGATTAACATAATTTGAATCTGTAGACGCACCTTGCGCAATGATCACATCATACAAGTTAATATGTTCTTGCATCGCACCGCAAGAACCTACACGGATTAACTTTTTACATCCAAATGTATGAATTAATTCATACGAATAAATACCAATTGACGGAATGCCCATTCCCGAACCCATAACAGACACTTTTTTTCCTTTATACGTACCTGTATAACCAAACATATTACGTACGGTATTAAATTGTTGAACATCCTCCAAATATGTTTCAGCAATAAACTTCGCACGCAAAGGATCTCCCGGAAGTAACACGGTTTCAGCAATGTCTACACCATTTAATGGTTTAATATGTGGTGTTGATTTCATCATAAAAACCCCCAATTAATTTGTCTATAAATTTGTCTAATTGTCTAACCACTTACATCTTACACGATTAAGATAGCGCTTTCAAGGCGTAAAATATGACAACTTTGAGAATTCCTCGAAAACATTGATATATAAAGCTTTTTAAATGAGATAAAACTAAAAAAAGAAACACCACTGTCATAACAGTAATGTTTCATTTACATAAATATTTGTCTAAAATAGTTCTTCTTTCTACTTTCATGCATCTGTTCTCACACGTGAAACAATGATTTCGAAATGGTCTTGCGGTAAATACCATTTATTGACAAGAATAGGGCTCGCATGATTCCCATAAATATTTTCAACCACAAGCCAACAAGATGGCCCTCCTTCAAACACATGTTTATGATTTTTAAACACAGGTGCTTTCGTGATTGAATACTTCAAATCAGATTGGTACGCACTTGAATACACCGTTTTTTCAACAAAACGTTGCATCTGTCTTTCGCTTTGCGTATTCACTTGAAATGTATCGATGACATTTAATGGGATGAATGTAAAACATAATGCGTCAGCTTTTGCCGTCTCATTGCCATCATTAAAATAATAACGTTCCATCGCAATGACCGCTGAAGGATGATCTGGGAAAAGATGATTGGTGTACTCACTTTCTAAGTCCACACGATAATTGATCGAACCTAGCGCCATCGACTGACGTGACATTTGATGTAGTGGATGTTGTAAGAGTGTCACACTTGAAGCATGGTGCCCTTTCATTTGTGGAATGACGATATGCCCCTTACCTCGAATACTTTCAATCACACCATCTTCAACTAATATTTTAATCGCTTGTCTTAGCGTCATGCGACTTACACCAAAACGCTCACAAAGTACTTTTTCGGTTGGCAGTGCCTGTCCGCCAGGAAAACGCCCCATTTGAATCTCTTCGTACAAAGTATTATAAATGTTTAGAAATTTCGGTTGGGATTGTGTCACAAAATGACCTCCATTACAGTTCTCTTCACTTATTAATCATACAATAAGACAATAGCAAATGGGACATAAAGATACATACCAAAATGTTAATTCTAAAAAATGCTCAATTTTCATCATTTTCTTATCCCAATAACGTGATCTTAACCTCTTATCGGTTATAACAGAAAAGCACTTATATTAGTTAAACTGAACCAATATAAGTGCTTATGATTAATGATTGACATGTAGTTTTTCAATATTTCTGATTTTCCATAAAATCCACACCATCATTATAATGCTTAAGACAATCGTGATGATGAGTAATATAGGGGCAAAGGCGATTTGATTGATACCATTAGTTAAAATAATATAATCCCACGCAAAGTGAAATAGTATAGGGTATAAAAGATGACGTGTATAAATGTACAGTGCACCTAAAAAGAGGCCCATTAAAAATGTAGTGACCAGTTGATTGACCACACCTACGATAGATAACCCAGCTAAAACATTTAAAAAGTGCAAACTCATAAATAAAAATGCTGAAATAAAGACGGCATATATTGGTTTAATATAACGTGCTAAACCACCAAGTAGAATCCCTCGAAACATCCCTTCTTCCGCAACGGCAATTAAAATCGCATCAATAATAGGCAGTAAATAGGCAAGTGATAGCGCAAAGTTAATGGATAAGGTCGCGATTGTAATGATGAAAATAGGAATGAGTGGTATCAAAAAATAATAGGACGGTTGCGTAGCTCGTGGTAATGTTAATGCATTTTTGTAACGCATGCGATACATCGTTGCCATCACTGCAAGCAACGCCATAAATGGTAGAAATTTAATTCCAAATTGCGGTGAATTGTAAGCGGAATTAAAAATATGATAGGTGATGTACAAGCCCGTACCCATCACAATAAAATAAAGCGACATAAATAAATAATGTTTTTTCATAGGTGACTCAACTCCATTTGAGTTTAATTAAATTTTGTAAGCTTGTAATTATTATAATGGGATAAGTCACGAATCTTTATATAATTAAGAAAAAATTAAAAGTAAATATTTATATTAAATAATCCTTTGCCTATTCATCTCCTCAAATAATTCAGAATCATTCACTGTCGTCATGGAATTTAACCTTTTTAATAAAAAGGATTTCATCACGAATCGGTAAACCATTGTCTGCATAAAGTGGAGAAACCTTAGACTAAATTTAAGAATGATGGTCACATTTATACATGTATGACCATCATTTTTCGTTCACTATAATATCACCTGGTTGACATTCTAAATACTCACAAATCGCTTCTAATGTACTAAAGCGAATCGCTTTGGCTTTTCCTGTTTTTAAAATAGATAGATTTGCAATAGTAATGTCCACGGCTTCTGATAATTCTGTTAATGAAACGTTTCTTTCTTTAAGTACTTCATCTAGCTTGATTTTAATCATATTTCTACCTCAAATCGTCAAGTCCTGCTCTTCTTTAATTTTTTGAGATTTTTTATATACAATTCCTAATACTAAAATCGCAATCCCGATAATAATAATTAATGAATGACTTAAATCACTCGTATTTAATACATTCGCATAACTATCTTTTATTGAAATCAATGGACGAAAACTTGGGAGTGTCCCATATATAAATAACCCCATTGCGATACCAGTGATGATATCATAACACGTTTCAGAAAAATTAAAATCCTTATACACCTTGAAGAAAAGTTTTAAAGTAAGCACGCCAACAACAATAAATATTACAAATTGTAATGCATAAATCAATGC
This sequence comes from Staphylococcus agnetis, assembly GCF_002901865.1. Classification (GTDB taxonomy): domain Bacteria; phylum Bacillota; class Bacilli; order Staphylococcales; family Staphylococcaceae; genus Staphylococcus; species Staphylococcus agnetis. Next base: position 12,687 of record NZ_PPQF01000088.1, on the reverse strand, counting down.
ATACAAATGATATTTCATCTCTATATGCATGAAAGGCGTCTCAAATAAAGCATAATAATGTACTAATGCCTTAATGACCACAGCGGTAGTGGTTAACAATAAAATCACTAGCATAAATGCAGTAAGTTTAACAATCGGTTTCATCATACGCACCTCTTTTTATCGATTTTCAATAAAAGGATATCAAATATTTTATCGTTTATCAATAAAGTTTATCGAATTTCAATAAAAAAAACACCACCGCTATTAATGAGCGATGGTGCTAGGTACACGGTTTATGCGTGATATCTACCAATAATTACACTTGTGACATCGTTACCATTGTATACAAAACTAATTTTTTTACCATTCACATTATACGTCATGCCTCGGTGCACTTTGTCATGGGCCATTGGATATTTTGCATATGCTTTTTTAACGTCAGATACTTTTAAAGATTTGTTTTTAACTGCAAAAGTGATTGATGTCGGTTTATGATTAATGTATTCAATAACTTGGTCGTATTTCTTTTTAACATAATAAGGATCTGTCGCTTTGTATTTTGTATCTCTCGCGTCTACTTTTACATTATTCATAGTGACATTGTTGTACTTTAATCCGTTAATGAACGTTTTGTCTGTTACAAATTTAGCGTTATAACCTGCGTAACCTGTATATGTGTAATATGGCGTTATTGCTGCTTGAGCGACACTTGATTCCGTTGGCAATGCGTTAAATGAGACTCCAGTTAGTAAAATACCCGTTGCTAACACAATTTTAGACATTTTAAACATCAAATCATCTCCATTTCTATTTTTTTAAAGATGTGAAATTACACCTTTACGTTACAATATCATTACAAATATATCAACCATATTACAGAAATTTTTATAAAATTTTTTTGGCATCTCTCTCAATCCCTTTATATATCAGCGTTTATAAAATAAAAAAATACACATATAACTAAAATTTATTAGTTATATGTGTTCGATATGACATTATATACATTTATTTTTCCCATAAAAATTGAATCATCGCATTTGCTGCTTCTGCATTATCATGAAGTGCACTATGTTGCGCCTCATCACCTTCATATTTTATTTCTTTATAGCTTTTAGGGCTACCGCCTAACAAATATTTTAATGATTGTGACGAACTATTGGATACTCGGCCATCGGAATGTGTCCCATCCAACACATCGCCGTAAATATTTAATACTTCGATATTTTTACCTTTATAAATGGATTTTAACTGCATAAATTCTTGATAAGGCGGGTTCATCCGGGATGGTTTGCCTTGATGATCAACTTTAATTTCATTATATTCTTCATTTAAGCCGATAACACCATTGAATGTTCCTGCGATATTCACTTGTTTTTTAAGTTGAGGCAATGATGTATCTTCCCCATAATCAATCATATATTGCGCAAAAGAAACATTTCCCATCGAGTGTGCGACAAAATTAAAATGTTTAATACCATATTTTTGTTTAAGTTTTTCCAAAACATTACGAATCCATAATGCATTTTCATTTAAATCCACTTGCGTATTGTCTTCTAAAACAATTTGGACCAATGGGTTTTTGGTATTTTTGGAGAAGTCACCTTCAAGCGTGACGTCACCATCTCGAGATACGTACGCAATAACCACGTCTTGCGTCACACCTTGATCTTTAGCGACATTCACTAAATATTTCATCGAATTGATCGTCCCACTATAGCCATGCAAAAAGACTGTTGGTGTCGTATCTTGAACGAATCTAGATTTTGCTTCTTCTTCAAATGTTGTCCGTTTATGTACCAAAATCATTATGATTAAAATAGCCACTATGACTGTCACTAAAGCCCCTACAAGCCATAAAATCCTTCTTTTCACAGTCGTAACCTCAATTCATTATTTTTTCACTATTATAACCAAAGTTGTTTGAAATTACCTTGTATTGAACTTTATTGTAGTGAATCGATTCGTATCGATTTTCATTAAATCTAATATTGTATGATTCTTTAGAAATACATATTAAGTCTTATGTTTCAATATTGTGTTCATATATTATAATTATCTATATAGATTAGAAAAGGCATTGCTACATGCCTCAATTTAATAATATGGCATACACAAATATAAATTTTCCGCAAATGATTACTCACATATAATAATCAAACCGCTTCAAAGGAGGTCTTACGATGGCGTATAAAATCTTTGTAATTGAAGATGATCAACAACTCGCACAGCTCATAAAAACCTACTTATTAAAGTATAATTATGACGTTATGTTATGCGACAATTTTAAAGACATTGATCATACTGTCAAATCTTTACAACCTGATTTAATCCTTTTAGATATTAATATTCCATATTATGACGGTTTTTATTGGTGTCAAGAACTACGCAAAATCACATTAGCACCGATTATGTTTATGTCTGCTAGATCAGACGACATGGATCAAGTGCGTGCAATGATGAGTGGTGGCGATGACTACATTACTAAACCATTTTCTTATGATTTATTATTAGCAAAAATAACCTCTCAGTTACGGAGAGCTTATGGAGACTATGCGGTGAAAGAGACTAACATTCAGTGTGGTGATTGTACGTTTAATAAATCAAAATTCACATTGTCCTGTCATGGTACAGAAATTGATCTTTCGAAAAATGAGTCACTATTGATTCACACTTTGTTTGAACATTATCCTAACTCTGTTAGCCGAGAAAAAATACTACTTAAAATTTGGGATAATGAGCATTTTGTTGAGGAAAATACGTTAAATGTGACTGTGAGTCGTGTCCGTAAAAAGTTACAAGACCTTCAGTCTAAAATTAAAGTTGTGACAATACGTGGGATTGGATATAAAGTGACCTATGAAGAATAAACATATCCTTAAATTATTTATATTTGATTATGCGTCGCTTTTTATCATTATGTTTGTAGTACAATCGCTTTTCTTTAGTATCTTATTATTTTTAAAGGGCATCTGGATTAAGGAAGCACTCTATTTCAGCTTCTTAACCGCTTTTGTTTTATTCCTATATGTCATGTTTCGTTTATATCGAAGTGGTCGACTTTACGGTAAATTATTGCAAAAACATTCAAACTTAAATGATTATATGATTCATGATCCTAGAAGCTATATGGAGAAACAATTTAATGCATTAATCGATCATCTTATCGAAGAACAAGCACACCAATCCGTGAACTATAAAGAAGATAAACAATTGCAAAAAGTGTTAGTTTATCGCTTTGTACATCAAATGAAAACGCCTGTTTCCGTACTAAAGTTGATGTTAGAGAACCATGAAAACGATATGTTGACTCAACCTATCAATCAAAACTTAGACAACATTCAATATAACTTAAACCAAATGTTAAGTATGTATCAACTTGATGATTTCAAAAATGATTTTGTGTCTGAAAAAGTATATTTGCAAGCCTTATGTAAAACATGTATTAACAACTTGAAAGATTACTTTATCACTGCCCAAGTGTATCCTAGATTAGAAATTCCTGACGATACGTATGTTTATTCAGATTCTAAATGGTTGAAATTAGTGTTACATCAATTACTCACAAATGCCATTAAATATAGTTATAAAGGACAATCAGTTACTATCCAAGTGCATCGTGATACTAATGGTGTGACGCTTTCAGTGATTGACGAAGGAATGGGAATTCATGAAGCAGAACTTAAGCGTATATTTGACATCTTTTACGTGGGTAGCAATGGCCGTAATAACGCAGATTCAAGTGGTATCGGCCTTTATATCGCACGAACAGTCATCGACAGTCTCGGCCATACAATTACTATCGAGTCACAACTTGATCAAGGAACACAAGCGCACTTACACTTTTAGTTAACCATAAAGAAACGTTGATGCATCATATGAGATTACTTTTCCATAAATCCGTAACATTACAAATCTGTAAGGTTCTGTAATGTAATCGGATTTTTTTACTACATTTTGATTGCTAAGATTGATGTATAAAAAATGACCTTGTTAACGAGATTAAATAAAAGTTTAAATAGAGGAGCAAATATTATGATTCTAAAAGTATCTCATTTAGAAAAAACGTATCAAGGAAAAATTGCATTCAAAGCATTAAACGATATCAATATGGAAGTAGATAAAGGAGAATTTATTGCCATTATGGGGCCAAGTGGAAGCGGTAAAAGTACGTTTCTCAATACGATTTCTACCATTGATGAACCTACACACGGCACAGTAGAAATAGACGGTATAAACCCTCATATTATTAACGATGAACAACTCGCAAAATTTAGACGTAACACCCTTGGATTTGTGTTTCAGCAATTCAATTTAATTCATACATTAACGATTGGTGAAAATATCATTTTACCTTTAACTTTAGAAGGAATGGATTTTAAAGAAATGGATGCCAAACTTAAAGAAATTAGTGCAATGTTAGGTATAGAAAATATTTTAGATAAACGCACATATGAAGTATCTGGTGGACAGGCACAACGTGCAGCAATCGCAAGAGCTGTCATTAACGCACCTTCAATCGTATTAGCAGATGAGCCTACAGGAAATTTAGATTCTAAATCCGCTAAAGATGTCATGAAACTATTTAAAAAATTAAATGACACTTTAAATGTGACTATCATTATGGTAACCCACGATCCTAATATCGCGGCATATTCCGATAGAACGTACATTATAAAAGATGGCAATATTTATCAAGAAATCTTAAATAAATCGAGCCAAGGCAAATATAAACAACAGATTTTGAATACAATGACGTTGCTCGGAGGTGACGAAGTTGACCTTGCTTAATTTTGCATACAAAAATATCAGTCGTGACTTCAAAACCTATTTTTTCCATTTCATCAGTTGTACCTTTTCAGTTTTTGTATTTTTTATCTTTACGAATTTAACGTTCCACCCTGCACTCGAAGTTGTAGATAAAGATAGCACCATTGGTGTGATCCTAAATTTAGGATTGCTTATCTCACTGCTCTTTTCGTTTGTATTCATTTTGTATTCTGTAAATAACTTTCTAAAATTAAGAAGTAGACAATTTGCAATTTTAAATATTATAGGGTCGACCAACAAGCAATTTAAACGCATCATTTTTTATGAAAATGGGTTAATCTCTCTAGGTGCGCTTATTTGTGGAACTATTTTAGGAATCATCTTTTCCAAATTCTTTTTAATGATAGCTGAAACAATCATCGGTGGATTGAACCTTTACTTCTATTTACCAAATAAACCGATGATTTTCACTCTATTGTTTATGGGTGGATTATTTCTTTTTATCTCTATCATTGCACCCATCGTTTTGAGAAAGAAAAAGATTATAAGCTTGCTAAAAAAAGAAGATGAAGCAGAAAGCAGCTATTTACCAATTGTTGGATTAGGTGTTGCCATCATCATTCCAATTTTAATTTACAATAGACATAGTGAAAGTCTTTTGATGTACCCGCTTTATCTCCTAGCTTTCATTTTAGTCAGTTATTTTATATTTAACCTTCTATTTGTTGTCTATATGTTTGTCATGAAACATACTAAATTGAAATTTAAAGGCGCCGGACTGATTAAAGTCAGTAATTTTAATTATCACATTCACACCAATTTAAAGATGATGGCTATTACAATGATGTTATTTACAATAACATTGACTTCTTTAATTTATATCATTGGTGCACCTAGAAATGTAGAAAAGACAACTCAAAAAATCTTACCGTATTCATTGATGTATAGTGCTTTAAATAAAAACATTGATGATAAAGAAAAAGCCAATAAAATTAAAGAAACTTTGAAAGATTACAAAGGCTTTAAATTTCTAGAAGTTAATTATTTAAAATTTTCAACCCCAAATAGAGATGTACTGATTTCCAATTCAATGTATAACAAGATTGCTAAATACCTTAAAAGAAAGCCTGTAGCTTTGAAAGACCATGATTACTATATGATTGGTACCGATGGTAAAAACGTCCCAAAGATGGGAGAGCTCATGGGAAAAGACCTTGAGCGCCATCAAATCAACAACAATAAAGGGGCAACATCTGAAACAATTGCGTTATCAGGCTATTTTACAAGTGTCACTGTCATTTCTGATACTAAATATGAACGTCTTTCTCCACAACTTGAAAACAATCGCTTTTTCGCTTACCAATTTGATGACTGGAAGCATTACAATGATGAACCTTTAGCAAAGCAGTTAAACATCGATCAGGATAATGATTCGTTATCATCTGCTTACTGGTACTATACAACCGAAAAACTGCAACGAAATATTATTGCTTATGTAGGGAGTGTTTTATGTATTTCGTTTTTAATCGGAATTGCAAGTTTAACTTACTCAAGGTTATACTCTTCAGCAGAAACTGAAATTAAAAAATATGAGACGATGATACGTTTAGGTATTTCCAAACAAACAATCAAACATGCACTTTCAAGCACAATTATATGGATTTTTCTTCTTCCTTTTATCGTCGCGCTGATGATTACATGGGGCATCGTCATTTATCTCAACCAGTATACTGTCATTTCCTACTATAAAATCGCGATGTATTGCAGCCTAACATATCTTCTCATTGAAGTCGGTTTATATTATTTAATTAAATATAAATACCAACGAAAAATATTCGAAGTACTATATCAACAAAAATAAGCCTATTCATTTAAGTTAGCAGTCTCCCTTCATACTGATGGCACTCTCCCCTGTGAAGCGCACACAGGGGGTTATTTTATTTATTCAGTCGTATCAACCCTATTCTGTAGACTTTCAAATTTATTAATCAAAAATTATATTGACTAATTGTGTAATTTCTATCATAATAAATCCTGAGAATGATTCTCATTATCAACTTAGAGGAGGCTTCCATACTCGATGAAGCATTTATACCAATTGTTGATGCTGTCTCTTGCGGTTGTACTTGTACTTGCCGCTTGCGGAAATGATTCCAAAACAGCATCACAAAATAAGAGTGGCGACACCGTTTCAATAAAACATGCCCTCGGCACGACGGATGTTCCTAAACATCCTAAACGTATTGTCACATTGTATCAAGGTGCAACGGATGTAGCAGTCGCGCTTGGTGTTGAACCCGTTGGTGCTGTTGAATCTTGGAAACAACAACCGAAGTACGATTATTTAAAAGATAAATTAAAAAACACTAAAATCGTCGGTCAAGAACCAGCGCCAAACTTAGAAGAAATTTCGAAATTGAAACCAGACTTAATCATTGCATCAAAAGTACGTAATGAAAAAGTGTATGATCAATTGTCGAAAATTGCCCCAACAGTGAGTCACGAAACTGTATATAAGTTTAAAGACACTACTGAATTAATGGGTAAAGCACTCGGTAAAGAAAAAGAAGCTCAAGATTTACTGAAAAAATATGATGAGAAAGTGAACGCATTTAAAAAAGATGCGAAAGCAAAATATGGTGATCAATGGCCAATCTCAGCTTCAGTTGTAAACTTCCGTGCTGGTAACACACGTATTTATTCAGGCGGATACGCTGGAGATATTTTACAAGATTTAGGCTTCAAACGTCCGGATGCGCAACAAAAAGAAGTCGATAAAGGTAAAGATATTATCGAACTGGCTTCTAAAGAAAGCATTCCGTTAATCAATGCAGACCAAATTTTCATTTTCAAATCAGATCCACATGCGGCTGATGCTAAATTAGTATCGAAAACTGAAAAAGATTGGACTTCTAGTCGCGAATGGCAAAATTTAGACGCCGTTAAAAAAGGTCATGTCGTGAACAATGTTGATGAAATCACATGGAACTTAGCAGGTGGTTATCACTCAGCGTTAGAATTAATTGATCAATTATATAAAGAATTGGACATCCAAAAAGTCACAAAATAAGGAGCCACGCTATGAGAGTTAAACCGACGCAGCAGCTTATAATAGCCGGTTTATGTCTTATCGTTGTGACAATATTAAGTTTTATGATAGGAATAACGTTTGTATCCTTCCCTTCTTTGATACAAGCGTTATTCCATTTTGATTCAAACAACGATATACATACACTTATTACAGGTACACGCGCCTCACGAACAATCATTGCGATGCTTACAGGAGCGGCATTATCTGTATCTGGACTTTTAATGCAAGCCCTTACGCGTAACCCGATTGCGTCGCCTGGTTTATTTGGAGTAAATGCCGGCGCCGTCTTTTTTATTGTTTTTAGTATTACGTTCATTCAAATTGGATCATTTGAAATATTAACGATCATCGCATTTTTAGGTGCCATTTTAGTAACATTACTTGTTGTTGCACTTGGGATGTTTCGACAAACACAATTTTCACCGCAACGTGTCATTTTAGCGGGTGCTTCAATATCGATGTTGTTCACCGCATTTACACAAGGTATTTTGATTATGAATGAAACGAACTTACAAGGACTTTTGTTTTGGCTTTCAGGTTCCGTTGCATTACGTAATATATGGGATACCGCTTGGGTAATTCCATTGTTTCTCGTGCTTTTCATCATTGCATTTTTTATGTCTACAAGAATTAATATTTTAATGACAAATGATGATATCGCAATTGGATTAGGTCAAAACATTAAAATTACAAAATGGATATTGATATTGTTGATTAGTAGTTTAGCGGGTTTGTCCGTTGCTTTAGTAGGGTCTGTCGTGTTTATTGGCTTAATTGTCCCTAATATCAGCAAAAAACTCTTACCCCCTAACTATAAATTTCTCATTCCACATAGTGCCATGTTAGGTGCTGTTTTAATGTTAAGCGCTGATATCATCGCACGCGTTATCATCCAACCTTCAGAATTACCAGTTGGAGTTATTACAGCTGTCATAGGCGCAAGTGTCCTCATTTACTTAATGAAGAAAGGAGTTTATCGATTATGAACACCACACTCAAACGTAAAGAAACGTGTTGGATATTGATAACCTTTTGCTTTCTCATTTTTATAATGTTGTTAAGTCTAATGTTAGGATCTACGTTCATTAGCTTACCAAATGTCTTAAAATACTTTCTAAACCCTTCTGAAAGTGTAGACCAATTTACATTAGAGGTACTGAGACTGCCGAGAATTGTATTAGGCCTAGGCGCTGGTATCGCATTTGGAATCAGTGGTTTATTACTACAAAACGTCCTGAAAAACCCGATTGCATCACCAGACGTAATCGGTGTCACGGGTGGGGCTAGCTTAAGTGCCGTGCTTGTGATTACCCTTTTTAATGGATTAAGCATTCATCTATTGCCGTTATTTGCGGTAATAGGAGGTACACTTGCGATGTGTATCTTATTATCATTTCAATTTAAAACCCAAATACGGCCCTCTACATTAATTATTATTGGTATTGCCTTACAAACTTTATGTATAGCACTCGTCCATGGATTAATGGTCACTTCTAAGGAATTTGCGGCATCTAAAGCTTATACTTGGCTGGTTGGAAGCTTATATGGTAGCGCCTTTGACCATGCATTTATCGTGTTTGGATCCTTACTCTGTGTTGTGCCACTGTTACTCATCATTATTCCAAGACTTAAAATTGCCGCTTTAGAAGATGATGTCAGCACAGGTTTAGGATTACGATTGAAACAAACAAAATTAATGGAAATTATCATCGCTACAGTTCTTGTTTCAGTGGCTATTAGTTTTGTAGGCAATATTGGCTTTGTTGGCCTCATTGCCCCGCATATAGCGAAAACATTAATTAAAGAAAGTGCCTTCAAACAAGTTATGATGTCTGCACTAGTAGGCGGATTATCGATTTTAATCGCAGACCTCGTTGGGCGTACTTTGTTTTTACCAAAAGAAATTCCGGCCGGTGTATTTATCGCCGCCTTTGGAGCCCCATTTTTTATTTATCTCTTACTCACAGTGAAAAAAATATAATACTTACAACGACTGTATCGCTTTTAAAATGCGTACAGTCTTTTTTAATTCCGCATTATCTTTTTTATTTAAAAATACGTGGATATACCCTCGCAAAATTTGAGAACACATTTTTCTAAATTTACTAATAGAACTAACCTGATAGTTCGAAAACACTTCATCATTTTCATTACACATCTCCTCTATCTTAAGAAAAAACAACTAATAAAACTCCTGTATCCATATAGCTGACTAAAAACTCCCGCATTCACCGCCACACTTGAATGATAGCGCTTAAGCATTTGTTTAATTTAGTTAATATATTTTTCGTATTTATTTAAGATTCGGTTAATTCTATTTTTCAAAATTGCGTGATAAACTTCTAATTGCTTGGGATGATTATTAATTACACACACAGAGGAGACAACATCATGAGAAAACAAAACATTTCGAGATTATTAGTTGGCGCAGCAACAATTACACTTGCAACAATGGTGGCAAATGGAGAGGCAAGCGCTTCAGAACAAACTAAACAACAAAACGCACAACATCAAACGCAACACCAACAACCGCAATACCAACAATCACAACATCAAGCACAATTGCAACAACCACAACATCAAACGCACCAAGATTCAGAATGGGATTACGAAGCAAAAGAACGATATAAAAAACAACAAGAAGAACAACACGCGGTACAAAGTGCTTACCACCACCTTTTAAACTTAAAAGGTCTTAGTGAAAAACAACGTGGTGAATTTTTAAAACAATTACATGAAAGCCCAACAAAAGAGACAGCTCAAAACGTATATTCTGAATCTATAAAAGATGTAAACAATCCAGAACGCCGTGTGGCACAACGAAACGCTTACATTAACTTATTAAGAAATAACGACCTTACGCTTGAAGACCGTGAGAGATTAATTAAAGAAGTTAAGAAAAATGCAGACCATGCGCAACAAATTTGGATTGAATCACATCGTCTTTCAAATGCAAATTCTAAAAATAGAATTTCTGAACACGAATTAAATCGATTAATTAAACCAACTCAAGAAGACTATGATCGCCGTGACAAATTCATTGAAAGTGAAAAAGTAAAACAATTACAAAGCTCAAATAAAGGTAATACAGCTAGCGTCGATGAATTAAAAGACATTATTTTAGATAACAAATACGATAAAGTTATTGAAGACATTGAAAAGCTTGAAAAATTACAAGGTTCAAATAAAGATAACACAGCTACAGAAGAACAATTCAATAAGTTTATAGCACAAGATAACCAACATTTTCAGCAAAGCCCAGGTATTCCTGATGAATTATTCAATAAATTACGTTTACCTAAACAACCAGCACCTCAAAAAAATAACATTGAGTTTTTAACTAATAGAAATAATGACAATACGGTAACAGGTGAAAATATAGACAACATTTTCAAACCAATTGCAGTTAATAAAAAGAATACTTCAAAAAATCAATATCAAGAAGCAATCGTTTATCCTTTATTTGATGACTCATATGAAGAAACAATTAAACGTTTAACTTCTAACAAAGGTAAATCTAAACAAGAATTCCAATCTGAGACTACTTACCCATTGTATGAGAATGCTCCAATGGAATCTGACAAAGAGTTATTAGAACGTTTAACAAGCTCAAATGACGACAACACAGTTAATGAAAACAATATTGATGGTTTGTTCCCACCGATGGCTGTAAAACGAAATCAATCTAAAGTGAAACCAGAAGAAGGCACTGCTTATCCTTTGATTAACGATTCTCGTCATGAAACAATTAAACATTTGCCAGCTGATAAAGAAATGATTAAAAAGCATATTGATGGTAAAAAGTTACACGAACGTTTAATAAGTTCTAATAATGACAATACAGTAAATAAACATAACATTGATAAGGTGTTTCCACCGATCGCTTTAAAACCTAATAAAGCGAAAGACACTAGAGAAGAAGGCACAATTTATCCATTATTCAATGATAGCTATAAAGAAACAATTGAAAAATTACCTAAACACAAAGAATATCTTAAAAAACATTTTGATAACAAAGCTAAATATTCAACAAAACGCGTAACAAAAACATATAAATACAAGAAAACACAAAAATATGTAATTAAACATAATGCTTACGCGAAAAGACATAAACACCAATTCCCTAATATTGAATTACCTAGAAAACAAGTACTCAAAGATTTACAAGACTTACAACGTCAAAATAAATTAACGTTTAAAGACTTGGAAAGAGTGATTAGTTACTTCCCACCTATTCCAGTAAGTCATCATAAAGGACATTCATATAGAAATATTTTTCCAAACTTTGAGTTATCTAGAGCACAAATCTTAAAAGATTTACAAGACTTACAAAAACATAAAAGAGTATCAACACAAGACCTTGAAAGAATAATGCATTATTTCCCAATTATTCCAGTTGATCATAAGCACGCTCACATTGTAAAAGATACACAAAAGAAAGCACCGGCTACATCAAAAGTAACTGAAACTAAAAAGTATCCAACTGAGGCTATTGTTAGAGAAAAATCTTCTAATAAAGCTGAAAATAAATCTAAGTTAGTCGCGTACTATAAATCTTTTAAATTCTATTTAAGCAGTATTTTTAATATCAAACATTAATCAATGTAATGACTTAAGTTTAAATACGCCCATTAACATCATAGTGATGTTAACGTCATTCTTTAATTCAATTTCAAATTTTGCATCTTCATTTTTGAAATAAAAAGTACTCTGAACCTAAGAATTAATATAAAAAAAGGTGAGAACATTCCATTTGGATAGTCCTCACCCTTTTTATATTTTACTTTCATAGTACATATATAGTGAACTCAAAAAACGTGTAGTACAAACTTTAAAATAATTAATAC
>NZ_PPQF01000087.1:778-18646 GCF_002901865.1 Staphylococcus agnetis | reverse complement strand
CATTTTTATTTACCTCCTTGACAATAATATATAATTTATAGATTGTATTGAAACCGGTCCCAAGCCCTATATTTTATTTTAATAATAATTTACCTATATATTTTTGTAATGGTTTGATATTACTTATCAATTCATGCGCTCAATATAATAGTGGAATGAATGACAAAACAAAAAAGCTAGGAGCTAACTCCTAGCTTTGATTATTGTATGAAGTTAATCACGTTTCCCTTTATAGTTTGTAAAGAAATCGTTTGTTAGTTTTTTAACTTGTGGTGCAAGGAGAATGACGGCGATGATATTTGGAATCAGTACAATTGCTAAAGATAAATCTAGTAAATTCCAAAGAATTTCGTTCACACCAATCGAACCGATGATTATTGAAACGGTATAGATGATTTTCATCAGTGTGCCTGCCCACATGCCAAATAAAAATTCTGCCATACGTGAACCGTAGTACATCACAACAATGATTGTTGAAAATACGAAGAAAACCATGGAAATAGAAATGGTTGCACTACCAAAAAGGCCAAAGGTATCCTCATAAGCGCGTGATGTAAGTGCAGCAGATTTCTTATTGGCATCACTTGCTGTATAAACACCAGACATTAAGACGACAAATGCAGTTGTCGAACAAATGATGAGTGTATCAACAATAATCTCACTTACTGCCCAAAACGCTTGACGCACAGGATGATCTGTTTTAGCTGCAGCATGTGCAATCGGTGACGTCCCTAAACCAGCTTCATTCGAATAGATACCTCGCGCAAAACCCCAACGAATCGTTGTCGCAAGTGCGGCACCAAAACTACCACCTAAAGCGGCATCAGGGTTAAAAGCTTTTTCAATAATTAACCCTACAACACTTGGAAAATGTTGAATATTTAACGCAATAATAATAAATCCTAAAAGTAAGTAAAGACCTACCATAATTGGCACTAAAAATTCAGTGAATGTTGCGATTCGTTTTACACCGCCGAATACTACAAGTGCCGCTAACGCAGCGATAACGAATCCAGTTATTAAACTGTGTACATTAAACGTATCATGTACAGTGCTTGCTACAGAATGTCCTTGGACCATGACACTTGGAATAATTTCCAATGCTAATGCACATGCAAAAACAGATGCAAATATCATGCCTAATTTTTTATTCTTGAAACCATTTTTCATATAGTACGTTGGACCACCAACGAATTCACCTTTGGCGTTTTTCTCACGATAATGAATACCGAGAACGTTCTCGCTAAATTTTAGTGCCATACCTAAAAAGGCTATGACAATCATCCAAAAGACAGCGCCAGGACCGCCCATCATAATAGCAGTTGGGACTCCAACAATGTTTGCGGCACCCACTGTCGAGGATAACGCAGAAGTGAGTGCTTGCCTCGGTGTAATGGTTCCTTCACCGCGTGGTGTCTTATTAATACTGCCAAAAGTTTGTTTCATCATGTAACCGAAATGACGAAATTGTACCCCTTTTAAATAAATTGTTAGAAATAAACTTGAAATCAATAGCAATCCTACGATAGGAAAGCCCCATAACCATTCTGTGAATGCTTTAATCGCAGTCATATTTCTCCCTCTCCTTTGAACTTCCACATCAAATGTCAGGTCTCTCTATGTATCTCACTTAAACAAAATATTCCTAATAAGTGTGTCGTGACGTAATGCAAAAGTGTATTTTTTAAACCATACCCCTAAATAATGTGCATACTTATAATTTAAAACATATTGCGTAATAAATTAAGAGTTTTCGGACAATTTATTGCGAAAATTTTTTTATTGTGGTGACGAATGGGGGATAAATAAGGGTAAAGTAAAGCATCAAATGTTGATTGACATTGGCATTGAGTAACAAGGAGATATTCTTAGAAAATGGCGTTGAAATGCGTATGATCAAGTATGAAGATTGCTTATGTTTAGCTTTAAAGGATTAAAAGGTGATAGGATAGCTTTATGTACAGAGGAGTTAAACGACCGCTATATGGATGATCAGATGACTATGTGATGCGTGTGATATGAAGTGTACTGATGATTACAGTTTAGCATTTGTCGTACCGTTGATACGCTGTCTTATTTCAGCTTCATGTCAAATGCCACGTTGGTTTCGCATGTGTAACTCCCATTATAAAAATAGAGTAATGTACATCAAAGGACGTGAAAAACTTGGAAAATCAACAAACTAAAATATGGATAGCGTCTGGCGCCATTACTGTAGGGATTGAATTAGGTTCTACACACATAAAAACAGTAGCGGTAGGACCAGACTATCAACCACTCGCTTCAGGGGTTTATAAATGGGAAAATCAATACCGTGATGGTTATTGGACCTATGATTTAGATGATGTTTGGATTGGGATCCAAGAAAGTTACCGTTTAATGGCAGAACAAATTAAACAACAATATGGGCGTACATTAAGGAAAATAAATGCACTCGGTATTAGTGGCATGATGCACGGATACCTTGCTTTTAATGAAGCGGACGAATTGCTCGTGCCATTTCGCACGTGGCGTAATAATTATGCGAATTTTGCGAGCCGACTCTTAAGTTATCAATTTCAAGTCAATGTTCCTGAAAGATGGAGTATTGCCCAATTTGAACAAGCGATTATGAATAAAGAACCGCATGCGCATCACGTCGCTAAGTTAATGACACTTGCGGGTTATGTGCATTGGCAGTTAACGGGCGAACATGTCAGTGGCATTGGAGACGCATCAGGAATGTTTCCTATAGATACTGAAAAACAATATTATCGTGCGGATTTAATGGACCGCTATGATCGTTTGTTAGTTGAAGAAGGTTATGAACATAAGATTGAAACAATGTTACCACATATTTTAGAGGCGGGGGAATGTGCTGGTACACTTACTGAAGCAGGCGCAAGGCGTATTGATCCTTCTGGATATTTAGAAGCTGGTGTTCCATTATGCCCACCTGAAGGAGATGCTGCGACGGGGATGGTAGCAACAAACAGTATTAAACCCCGAACGGGTAATGTCTCTGTTGGAACAAGTATTTTTTCAATGTTTGTTTTAGATGAACCCTTATCAAGGCCGTATCCAGAAGTAGATATCCTCAGCACTCCAGATGGTTATGATGTTGCGATGATTCATGCGAATAATGGGACATCAGATTTAGATGCGTGGATGCATTTGTTTGAAGAAGTATTAACAGCGCTCAATGTGTCGGTCGACGCCACAACTTTATATGAACGTTTACTAGCAACATTATCTAAAGCTGATGCAAATGCAGGTGGTTTACTCAATTATAATTATGTTTCCAGTGAATTTATTACTGACGTGAAACAAGGAACACCGACATTTTTAAGACATCGCGACAGTCAGTTTAACTTGGCTAACTTTATGAAGAGTCATATTTATAGTAGTTTTGTAACGTTGAAAATGGGTGTAGCACGCTTAGCAGAAGCTGAAGATTTAGCATTCGATTGTATTACGGCGCATGGGGGGTTATTTCAATCCCCAACCGTCGCTTATGATTTAGCAGCGGCACTCGATGTACCTGTGCAAGTGCGTTCGACAGCACATAGAGGTGGTGCTTGGGGTATCGCATTACTTGCATCATATATGTCTGAAACGAATAAAACATCCTTAAGCCACTTTTTAGACTACAATGTATTCCGTAATACTAAAGTAGAAAAAGTTGAACCAACTGAAGCCCAAATCAAGGCGTTTAACGATTACGCACTTCAATTCCAAAAGGGGTTAAGAGGTCAAAGAGAAGCATATAAGCTATTTGAGCAGTAATTCAATAAAATAAGTAATCCCTCACAGTGATGATTGTGAGGGATTTTGTTATATCAATACGTCGCCATAATGGTTTTCACCTACGAACGTTTGTGTATAACACCATATTGAATTAAAGTCTTGGATTTTAACTCTATATGAAACGCCACACATGTCAATGGGTGTAACGTATGTGTTAAAGGAAGGGTAAGGCTTTACCACCAACCATTAGCAATTCTAAATTGAATCGCTTTATCAATAGAACCATAACGCTCTTTAGCATAGTTAATCATGCCTTTCGTTTGTGTTTCTACTGAACCAGTACCCCAAGCTTCTTTCGTTTGACCTAATCCTTGATAGCCAAGTTCATTGACCGCATTTGGATTCCCGCCTGATTCAGGCATTACGATGTTATCCCACATGGCTTTCGTGCCACCTGCTTGGATAAATGCTTTATAAACTTCATTAGTTGATTGTGTAGCAGCATGTGTCGATGCAACTTCAGATACAATACCTGCTGTACCTAAAGAGAGTGAAACAGTTGCTAATGAAGCGATAAGTACTTTTTTCATATTGATTGTCCTCCTAGAATGTTTTGATTCAAGTATCAAGCGTTCTGGAACTATACGCTCAATAAAAAAAGTTACGCGTCCTAGGTTAACAAATCTAAAACGGTCGTGGGTTACAAAGAGATAAAAATTTATTAGAATTTATGACAATTTTAAGACAAAATATTTCTGCGATATATCATAATACTTTAATATATATTTTATAGATTGAAAATTTAGGTGGGAGAAACAATGCATTTCATAAAATATGACTAGAAGAAATAAAAGAGGTGAAGGGGATGACAGAAAAAACAGAAACGAGATTGGCTTATCATCAACTGTTAATGGGGATGATTACATTATTTGTGGTCATTGCGTTAGGGCGTTTTGCATATACACCAATCATGCCTTATATGCAAGCGGCGACACACTTGGGAGATAAAGATGCCGGATTATTAGCAACGTTCAACTATTTAGGCTACTTAATTGGTGCCATTATTCCAATGTTTAGTCTGATACGTTCGAAAGTCTTTGATTTAAAGTTATATTTGTTACTTAACGTGATTACGATGTTTTTACTTGGTATCACAACAGAATTTTGGATGTGGAGTATTTTAAGGTTGTTAAATGGGATTGCAAGTGGTGTCGGCTTTGTATTGGCATCGAATGTCGCACTTGAGGCGTTACGACGTGCAGGTAAACATGCGATTTGTGGGTTGCTTTATAGTGCAGTAGGTGCAGGTATATTCACAAGTAGTATTTTTGTTTTCTTTTATACAGATACACATAATTGGGATATGACGTGGATGATTTTAGGAGGCGTGTCCTTTGCGCTCGCATGTATTGTTATGGTGATGTTAAAAGAACCACCGCGCATGACGCATACCGAGAACATAACGACGCACACACAACGCCGTAAATATCCACGTGCGTATTACATTACATATTATCTTGCCTATTTTAGTGAAGGGGCAGGGTATATCGTGACTGGAACGTTTCTGGTAGCGCTCATAAAAGCAATACCAGAACTTGAACCATATGCGCCATTAAGTTGGATGTTTGTCGGACTCGGTGCGATACCTTCTACAGTGATGTGGTCGATTATTGGTGAAAAAATAGGGAATGGTCGGGCAACTCAAATGTGTTTTGTCATTCAAGTAATTGCAGTATTAATGCCAATCCTCACAACAAATATGATTGCATTAATGATTAGTTCTATGCTATTTGGTAGTACGTTTTTAGGATTGACGACATTATTTATGTCGCAAGGTCAAAAAATTGCATATGAAATAGGGAATGGCCATGTTGTTTCATTAATGACATTTATTTATAGCTTTGGTCAAATGATGGCCCCATATGTAGCGGGGGTGATACTCGCTCATACAGTTGGCTATTCAACAGCGCTTATATTTGCGAGCATCATTTTGACGATGGGGCTCATTAGTCACATCATCAGTCAGAGGTATGTTCACCAATATCAATAAAATTCATAGCCCTCTTTATTTAGAAAGTTTATGCAAAATTTTTATATTTTGTGATTATTTTGTTTTAACTAGGGTACACAAGAGTTAGGTAAATCAAAATTTAAGGAGGCAGTACATATGAACAACGTATGGGGAACATTCAAGGGTGCTATTGAAACAATTGTCAATTTCATTCCGAACTTAATTAGTGCTATTTTACTTTTATTACTCGCATGGATTATTGCTGTAGTAGTAAAAAATATTATTGTTAAAGGTTTAAACGCATTAGGTGTAGATAAATGGCTAGAGCGTAAAGGGTTAGTGAATAACAATCATGCACATGATGGCCATAAAGGTAAATGTTCAGAATCAGAAGGTTTAATTCGTACACTTGGTAAATTAGCGTATTTCCTAGTATTCTTATTATTCTTGCCGCCGGTATTTGATGCTTTAGGTATGAAATCAGTATCAGAACCAATTAAAGGTATGATGAACAGCGTATTTGAATTCGCGCCAAAAATTATTGTTGCGATTGTCATTTTAGTATTAGGTTTATTCATTGCTAAAATGTTAGGTACATTAGTGAAAAACTTACTTGCAAGTTTAAATGTGAGTCGTTTTAACCACTATGTGAACTTTGGAAACAGCTCTAGAGAAGGGATCGACATCCCTGAAGCTGCAGGTTGGGTTATTACAATATTAATTGGATTATTCTTTGTCGTTCAAGCTTTAACAACTGTAAATTTAGAAATCTTAAATGGTATTGGTAAAGCAATTATTGGCTACTTACCATTAGTGATTTCAGGTATTATCATTTTAGGTTTAGGTCTTATCGGTGGTAACATTTTAGCTAAACTTGTTCGCCGTGCAACAGGTCATACATTACTTGCGCAAGTCGTTAAATACTTATTAATCATTGTGGCCGTATTTATGACATTAGATCAATTAAACTTTGCGCAAAGCATTGTTAACGTTGCATTCTTATTAATCTTAGGTGCTGTTGCAGTTGCATTTGCTATCGCATTTGGTATTGGTGGACGTGGCTTTGCTGAAAAGCAATTAAACAGCTTGTCAAACCGTATTGAAGAAGATAAACGTAATCCAGATTATGGTAACTATGATGATGGTTTATTTGGTTCAAAATCTAAACAAGCGAATCATGCACAAGGTAATCATCAAGACAATTATGATTACACAAATCACAATCACTCAGATTTTGACCAAACACATGTAGATCATTCACATAGTCATGATCAATTCGAACATAGCGAATTTGATGCAGATCAACGTGAAATTGAACGCCGTGAAGCGGAACAAAAATCAAATTACGTTAAAGATGAAGATATTGAAGAGCGTCGTGAACAACGCCGTGAACGTCGTCGTGACCCACGTGACCGTTACTAATTGAATCAAGTTAAAAAGCCTAGAAGCAGAGATTGCTTCTAGGCTTTTTTGTTTAAAGTCCATTAGATACCGTAATCATAGTGACTTGGTGATGTGCTTCTGTAAAATCGATGGTTGCCTGTTTGTACTGATAACGGTAGACCGTACCTTGTGCAGATTCAAATACTTTTGTAGGTTTGCCGTAGCTCATTTTTACTTTTTGAATAGAAGTTCCTTTTGAAACTGGAAACATGATACTGCTTGCGGTTTTGCCAGAGACTACAGCAATACCTTGATCATGGACTTTGACGTATTTAATATTCTTTTTACTAAAAGGTGCGGAAATTTTGTAGCCATTAAACGTTAAACCACGGTGCTGAACCGCATTTTTAAAATGACCATCAAGATAAAAGGCACCACCAAATGTTGTTTGTCCATGATATGCATACCAAGGGGATGTCGCAGCGTGTGCGACTGGTTGTTCAGGCGTTAATGCTTGAGTGCCAATAAGGGCGCCAGTCACAAGTGTACTTGCGAGTAAAACCTTTGACAATTTCTTCATAATAACACCTTCTTTTTGTATTACATTTCAATTACATTATTACATTTATATTACAAAAACTCAAGCAAAACCATTAATTTAAATTGTTAGCATTTTAAGTTTAGATTGAAGTGTATTTTCAAATGAATAAGAAATTGGAGTGAATTTCAAATAAGATATTTCGAATTTATGCGAGGACAGACACTTATTTTTTTCTGAATGAATAGGTTAAGATAAACACTT
This sequence comes from Staphylococcus agnetis, assembly GCF_002901865.1. Classification (GTDB taxonomy): domain Bacteria; phylum Bacillota; class Bacilli; order Staphylococcales; family Staphylococcaceae; genus Staphylococcus; species Staphylococcus agnetis. The sequence goes on along the minus strand of NZ_PPQF01000087.1, from coordinate 10,724 downwards.
TAATTCAACTATGTTGAATAGGGATATATATCCTTTGCAGCGCGTATTATCATTAAAAAAATAGAATCCATAACAATGTTTCTAATACTTTGGAATAGGTATGATATTAATGAGCGATACAAAGGCTCTATTTCTTAGGGAGGTTTACTATTATGGCAGAATCTAATAATCAAAATGGTAATATGAGTTATGAGGAAGCAGGGCGTAAAGGTGGAGAAGCATCATCTACTTCAAGCAGTAACAACTCAGGTAATAATGCCAACAATAATAGTAGTAATTCAAGCGATAATAGTTCAAATAACAACTCTGGAAATAACAATTCAGGAAATAATAACTCAAACAACTCGAATAATTCTGGCAATAATAATTCGGGAATCAATAATTCTAATGCTTAAAAAACATCTAAATATAAACAGCCGACCATCTTACACTTGGCCGGCTGTTTTTTTAATTTAGCTATATTGAGTCGCTAAATTTTGATATTCATCTTGGCTTAACCCTTTATAAGGCGTTGCTTGTGCTGTTGATGATTGTGCATTCACTGTATGAATATCATAGTCGAGAGAAGAAGCGAGATCGTTGTATTCTTTCTGACTAAGTCCAGCTGCCTCGGAAGTACCGCTCGCAAATGACGCGGCCCCTATAGCTAATACACCCACTGCAACACATTTACTTGTAAAATTCATACACTATCACCTTTCTTCTTTAGTATATAAATTATACTAACATATGATTGGATGAAGTTCAAAGATAGTGATGAATATAAATATTTTTATAGAAGAAATTATATATTTGAAATATATTTTATTTCACATGTGAAGCATTTTCCCGTATAATCGCTATTAGACTTCTACTGTACAAAGTTCTTTTGAAAAAATGTAAAAGTCATCACTATTCTCACATAACTTTTGAAGGGACTTTCTATATAATTGATTTAAGGGACAGGGATATGAAATCTCCCATTAAAGTGTAAATGCTTGAAATGATGCGGATAGCTAAAGTTTGGGCATGGCTAACTTTCCAAATAATAGTCATATCAATGAGGTGAAATTACAATTTTATGTCATTGAAGCAAGTGTCTGCGCATGCACGGCTTAACATTATTTTGTTGATGTTTTAATTGTTAAATTAATTACTAAATTCAACGATTTATGATTAATGATTTGTTTTTTGTATATACATATAAGACAACGACTTTTAAGAACGTCACAAAATAGTTTGTAAAATATGCAATATGCCAAAGTATTTATTTTAAAAAGTGGGGTGAAGTTTTGTGAAAAAAATTATTATTTCTATTTTACTGATTGCGGGTGTACTAATAACGAATATGCTGTATTTAACATTTTTCTCTAAATCAAGTAATGCAAATGATCATTATGGATCAATGACACAATTGATGAAAGCTACAAAAGAAGGTGTCGATTGGAAAATTTTTACTAAAGATGAGCACAACCCAACCGTAATCGTCGCGCCTCATGGAGGTGGTATCGAACCAGGTACTACTGAAATAGCTGGAAGTATAGCAAAAAAAGCAAATGCTGGGTATTATACGTTCCAAGGTATTAGACCTCAGAATAATTCTGAATTACACGTGACATCAATTAACTATGATGAACCTAAAGCACGTGAAATGATAGGTCAATCTGAACGTACAGTTACAATTCATAAAACAGGACGCGAGGGTGCGGATGTGTATATCGGCGGACGTGATACCGCGCTTAAACACAAAATCATGGATAGTCTTACACACAAAGGTTTTATCGTTAAGGAAGCAAACGGCAATATTGCAGGTGAAGGTATTAAAAATATTACTAACATGAACAAACGACAAGCAGGCGTGCAACTAGAAGTATCTAATTCAACGATTCATAATTTCTTTAAAAATGGGGATTCTAGTCGTGTATCACGTATATATGCGGCGAATTGGACGAATACGATGGAACGTTTCACAGATGGTGTCGCTGAAGCGTTAAAATCATAACCAATCTATATTGACAATTTTTACACAAAAGGCGAAGCGCTATGAAGCGTTTCGTCTTTTGTGATGTCATCAAAATTGCAAAATTCCTACAAAAATTCTACAGAAATTTCAGTTTCTTATCAAAAAGATGACGTTTTAAAAATATTATTAAATTGAATGATTTTGTGTGCATGAATGCTGATTTTATAGTATCGTTGCTATGTTGAAAATCGTACTTTAAAAGAAAGAGAAGGAGGTCGAGAAAGATTCGACATTTTCAACAACAATCAAAACGTTTCATACACATATTTTTGTTTAGTATTTTACTTACAACATTAGTATTTATCCCATTTTTCTACAATACTTTTGTCAATGGCATTGCATTTGCCGGAAAAGGGGATGGGTTTAGTCAATTAATGCCTTTTCAAAAATATTTGTATGAACACTATACAGAATTTAAAAGTTTTTATGATACAGATTTCGGCTTAGGTGGCGATTATACGAAAGGGCTATCATACTATTATGCAACAAGTCCATTGATGATTATCTATTTCTTTATTATTCGCATCTTAGACATGATATTTCATTTGCCAACACATGATATGACGTTTTGGGCCCAAAATCAGGTCATTATTTCATATATTCGTGTATTTTTAACAACCATCGTGAGTTACTATTGTTTTCGGTATTTACAGCCTGAGCGTCGTTTATTTGCAATTTTAGCGACTATCATGTATGCCGTATCTGTCGTAACGATATATTTTAATTTTACATGGTCATTTTATGGCGAAGTGTTAATTTTATTGCCATTGTCAATATGGGCAATGGAACGTTTTTTCAGAGCACGTAAAATAGGCTTATTCATCATCGCTATTGCATTAACATTGTTTGCGAATTTCTATTTTGCGTACTATGAAATGATTATTTTAGGGTTTTATTTTCTGTACCGTGTCATTGCACCACATGCTAATGATGTGGTGTCACGTGTTCAAAAACTATGGATGTTGGCGATTGCTGCCTTTATAAGTTTGTTAATCAGTCTTCCAGGATTTTTTACAGGTGTATCCGCGGTTATGGAAAATAATAGAGAAATTAACCCGCATCTTAATTTGACGTTATTTATAGATTTTACAGAAAAATATCATATTTTCTCTAATGGCTTTTACATTACGATTTCAACACTGACATTTATCGCACTATTTGCGGTGAATCTATACAAATACTATTATTATCGTTTATTTGCGATTTTAACGTGGATCTTACTAGTAGGTTCACTTACACCATATTTTGATAGTTTTTTTAATGGTTTTTCATTGCCATCACGACGTTGGATTTATATTTTATGTTTATCTTCTAGTGTACTTATCGCATTATTTATACGCTATTTTTCAGAAGTACATCTTAAACAATTCATGATAACGGCCATACCGACTGTAATCGTGATGGCGCTAATGTATACACAATACGATGCCACAATGAACTGGATGTGGGTGACATTATTAATCTTCATCGTGATGGGTGTTATATTATGGCAACGTCAATGGCTTGCTCATCCAGCAATGTATTTCGTATGGATTGGACTCATATTCATTCAACAAGTGATGATGATTGTCGATTATCATCAATCTCATATGACAATTTATGAACGTCCTATCGCGTCAATGACTGAAGATAAATATCACAGTGATGCACTTCAGAAAGAATTTGACCAGATTCAACAAAAAGGAAATCCATTTTCTCGTATAGAATATTTATCATTTTCAGCACTGAATTCGCCATTTATATATGGCTACAATGGCTTGTCCATATATTCAAGTTTGTTTAATGGTGATGTGCTACATTATTATGATAAAACGATGCAAATCGCCCAACCTATTGATAAAAACAGTACGCATCGTTTATTAGGCAATCGTGCCAATTTAATGGCGTTATGGGATGCTAAAGATCGCTTTAAGAACCCTAAAGATGATACGATGCCTTATGGTTTTAAAACTGAAAAAGTAATTGATGGAAAAGACAATAAGTACCAATATTCGAAAGATACCATTCAATATCCAAGTACGCACATAACGAATAAAGTATACGACCCTAAAGATTTAAAATCTCCAATTGATCGTGAACACGCAATGTTACAAGGTGTTGTCTTCAATGATGGTACGAAAGCGAATAGTGATATTCAAAAAAGTACTAATTATGCGAGCCTTGTAGAATCAGACACCAAAGACGCAGATTTCAAAGATGGCAAACGTCTTTTAAAAGTTAAAAAAGACGACGGTGGTCTAGAGCTTAAAGTTCCTAAAACGGTGGCAGAAGATAATCAAGATTTATATGTTGAAATGGATTTAGAAATGGTAAAACCGAAAGATAAAGCGCATCAAGTTGAACTGAATGAATATAAACAAAGTCGCAGTTCTTTAAATTATACGTATCGACGCGGTGTAACACCAATAACTTTTCGCGTTAAAGCCGATGATACGTTGCGTTTAAAACTTTCTAAAGGCACATACCGATATCATTTAAAAGGTGTGTACGGTGAAAACTATGAAACACTAAAATCAGCTACGAAAGATGTACAAAAAGTAAATGTGAAAGAAACGAAAAATGGTTATACATTTACTAAAAATAAATCTGATTCAGGTTATCTTGTTGTACCAACACCTTATGTTGATGGATTTGAAGCAACAGCCGATGGTAAAGCGGTCGATGTGAAGAAAGGGAATGGAATGCAGACAATCATTCCTGTTAAAAAAGGTGAGCAACACATTGAACTGACTTATACACCACCGCATCGCACGTTACTTCTGATTACAATGATCATCGGAATCATTGCAGGTGTGATGTATACAGCCTTTATTGGCGGACGTTTGAAAAAGAAATAACATAAAAAAGGAGTGTGACGCCATAGCGCGTACACTCCTTTTTTATTGCTCAAGAAAAGTAAAAAGTAAGGTGGGATAGAACGGTGTAATATTAGATTTAATATCACCTGCGTCCAATGTCTCATATACACGTCAATATTGAATACATTACAAAACTGTGAAAGCGATTTCTATAGCAAGTTCTAATTATTTTTTTATGCTATAATATTGTTAAAAAAGAGGTGTGACAACTATGAAAAACACAAATGATTCACGTCTACGTCGTATCGCTGATATTGTAGGTATGTTATCGAGTTTACTGTTATTATTACTTATCATTATTAACTTTTATGTTCATATAACACCTGAAAGATGGGAAATTGGATTCCGTTTTTCAAGTGTGTCATCCGTCTTTGCGATTATACTTGTTGTAACAATAATTGTATGTACAAGTATTTCTTTTATCACAAAGTCGAAGAGAGATCCTCTTCATCGTAAATAACATATGAAAAAGGCGACACTCGATTGAGCGTCGCCTTTAATAATTTTTATCTGACTTCAACATCATGGCCCGTTTCAACTTTTTTATCTTTATTGAAGTAGGCTGCACCTTGTACACTACCATAGTTAGGATTATCTGAGCTGTTGTGCGGTTTGTAACCTAATTTTTTAAACTCTTTAATGTTGTCATCATCCATACCATTTTCATAATAAATGCTGTCACCATCGTTATAGAAACGTGGTTTTTCAATGATTTGTTGTAGTGATCCTTTATCACGTAAATATTGTGACATTGTTTGTTGTAACAATGTTGGTACTTTGTTCCCACCAGGTGTACCTGTACCGAAGTGATAGTTTTCACCGACAACAATCATAGGTGAGATGTAAGAACGTGGTGTTTTGTTAGGACCACCTTTGTTGTCACTTGATGGTGTTTTAGAGAAGCGATCAAGTGCATTATTCAAGAAGAAACCTTGATCAGTGTATTGCCCATTGCCAAAGAAGTTATTCAATGTATTTGTCGAACTCATCATCTTGCCATCTTTGTCAATCACAACAAAGTGTGAACCCGCTGTATTTGCCTCACCTTGTAAATCAAATTTGTTTTTAACATCTTTATATTCTTCTGCATGGTTTGAAAGGTAAGCATCATTAAGTTTTTGCTTATTAATAGGTTTTTCATCATTTACGATATAACGGTTTTTATAGTTTACGTTACGCGCTTTTACGGTTCCATCAATATAGGATTGTGGTGTATCTTCTCCCAATTCACCGTTAATCATTTGATCAATTTTCAATGATTGTAATGTAAAAATACCGCCAGTAGGGTTCGGTGATGTATAGACTTGGTTGCCTAAATATTCTGTAGAGATTGGTTTTTTCTCTTTTGTTTTAAAGTCTTTGAAGTCTTGGGCGTCTAAGTTGCCATGCGTTTGTTCAGCGATTTTAGGACCAAGGTCCTTATAAAAACCGTCTGCGCCATTATCGCGAATATGTTTTAACGTATTTGCTAAATTAGGTTGTTTAACAACGTCACCGGCTTTAACAACTTTACCATCTTTAACAAATGGAGATTTTTTATCAACGATTGCACTGTATTTTAATAACATTTTTTCTAAGTCTGTATTGACTTGGAAACCATCTTCAGCGAGTGGAATGACATAATTTAAAATTTCCTTCTCACTCATTTTACCTTCTTTTGCGTGCATATGAGACATACCACTTACAAAACCAGGAACGCCAATTTTGTCACCATTTTTATATTGGTGTGATGAAACTGCGTTATAATCATAAACTTTTGGTTGTTCACCTTTTTTACCAGAGTAGGAGAGGGTAGTTCCTTCGCCACCAAGTCCAGCGGCAAATGGCTCTGTGACAGCTAACGTGTATGCAACACCATATGCTGCATCGGCAGAGTTACCACCGTCTTTAATAATTTTATTACCAACTTGTCGTGCGATTTCATTATTTGTAGAAACACCGTATGATTTTTTCGCATTATCATTAGATGCTTGTGATGCGAGTTTATTTTCATATAATTGGTCTTTGTCGACTTGTTCATCACGGTTAAGGTAGTAGAACCCAACCGAAGCGATGATCATTATAACTAAAATAACGCCGAGTAATTTTTTATTGTAAATACTCATGGGATTGACCTCCGTCTAAGGCAACCTGTTGGTTATTTTGTGACGTGTGCGCTGTTTGGTTTGATGTGTCATTTTTTAAAGATGCGTGTAATGCGCTTTTTTTATTTTCAGTTTGGTTAGATTTTGGTTGTTGTAATGAAACGTGTTTTTCTTGTTTTAAATCATGTTTTTCGTATTTATCTAAAGTGTCATTTGCATTACTGTTGATGATTAAGAAGAATATTCCGCAAATGAGTAACACGATAACACCATAAAGAATATAGTTTTTAGTTCTCATATGTGTAACCTCCATTGGCTTCTTTTAATTTAACAGATGGACTAGAGATACGATTATAGAATTTTTGTTTTTCAATCGCGTTCATATTGTCTTTAGTCACTTGGTCACCTGTTGTACGAATTGGTGTGATTTGGAATTTGCTCTTATCGCCATTAAGTGTGTGTTGCACTGCGATACCTTTTTTGTTTTCTGATAAGAATTTATCTGAAGTTACGTTACCTAAGCTGTAAAAAATGCTTGAACCTTTATATTTTTCAATTTCTTGAACAACGGTATTGTGACCAACAACCACATCGGCACCAGCATCTACAAGTGCACGACCGTATTGTTTTTGACGATTCGTCACGTTAGGTTCATCTGGAATACCCCAGTCAACATTTACCACTACGACATCATTGTCTTTTTTAAGTTTTTGAACGAGTGGCATAAATATCTTTGGTTCAAGTGCGATAGATGTCGTTGCTTTACGTGGGTCCATATATTTAGAACTTACGTCTGTAAATGATACACTTGCGACTTTTTTACCATTAACGGTTTTCTTAGTGATTTTACTGTTTAAAGGGTTTGAGCCGTTACCTGTTGTAAAGTTGTAGCCGTGTTTCGCGTCTGCTTGTCTCGTAATTTGTTTGATTTGTTCAAGATCCACAGAGTTGTTTGTTAAATTGATAGTGCTAAATCCTAAATGGTTTAAGAAACCAATGTTTTTTAAGTTTTTGTCAATGTTACGTTGAGGGTCTTTCGCAAAGTTGTTGACGTTAACACTTGCTAAAGCATAATCGCTATCTTTAATGATGTCAGATACTGAACTGAACATATTTTTTAAATCATTTTGACGAATGTTTTCATTTAAAGTGATATTGCCTAAATATGTCATATGGAGACCTTTATCTTCTTTACCGAAAACTTTCACGTCTTCAGTTTTTGTAGTCAACATGAAAAACACGAGTAGGCCAATCGCAACCACTGTAACCACAAGCATCAAAATTGAATTATGCTTTTTTTGATTTTTCGAATTGCGCAGTATCCGTTCTTCTAAATTTAATTTATTCTTTTTCGACATAATCTAGCTCCCTTTTACTTAATAAAGCTATAAGCAAATAGAATGATATATGTGATACCTGTTAATAACATACAAGATGCTAATGTAGTGATTGTACCTTGTTTTTGAATCGTATTTGCAATGATACCAGGAATGACAATACCGATACCTGAAAGTTGTACAATTTCAAAAGGTGTCAATGGATAGATAAGGTCAAATAGGAATTTGAGTATCATACCCGTTAAAATCATTGCAGCGAATTTACGGCGTCCGTATAAAATTGCGACGCGACTTACGCCGTGTACGACGATAAAATAAGTCAGACAGCTAATCACTAAAATAGACAATAACATGATTGGCTGATCAAATATGAGTGCCAAGTAACCAGGTACTACGAGTCCAGCAGGTGTAATACCAAATTTTTCGGCAAAGATTAAGCTTAATACAATACCTACGAATAGCGAGAAATATAACTCTGAACCTATCAAAATTAATCCAACCCTTCCATTAAATTGATGACTTGTTTACCACTACCGTGAATATTTCCGACAGTGAAGATTAACGCTTCATGACATTCTTCAAAAATTGCTTGTTCGATTTCACTAAATGGACGACCTTCAAAGTTTAAATATTTTTTATCTGGACGTTCATTTTTCATAGCTTCAGTAACAGCTTGTGTACTCTTACCAACACAAATTAACGTGTCATATTCCACATTAGTAATGAAGTTTTCAGCGAACAATTTCGTTCTATCTAATCTGTCTGCACGACAGTTAAGAATGATAACAATCTTTTTGAATGGATATTTATAATCTATAACTTTTTGTAAAATTGCTTTTGTTGATTTCGGTTCATTTGCGGCAAACGCGTTGACGAAGACATTTTGTGTATTGTTTTTATTAAAGTATTTAACGCGAACGGCACCACTATCAGGCGGCGCATTTAACATACCATCAATCATTCTGTCTTCTTTAATACCTACTGCTTTGGCAACACCTATGGCAATTGCGACGTTGTCAGGGAAGACGATGTAGTCAAAGCGACGTAATAACGCTTCATCGATGTCATCTTTATCAACAACAATTGTTTCTGTATTACGTTGATCTGCAACTTTCTTAAAAAAGTCTGTGTATTCATCTTTCATTACAACAAGTTTTCCATTATAAGGAATTGTTGCTGTAAAAGATTCCGCCACATCGTCTAATGTTGGACCTAACGTTTCCATATGGTCTTCCATTACGTTTACGATGACCCCTATATTGGCTTTTAATAGTTGTTTCTGGAAAATAATTTGATAGTCAGGGTTAACAGCCATACATTCATTGACGATGGCTTCAGCGCCTTCCTTATTCACTATTTTCAAAATATCCCTTTGTTCCCCAATATTTGGACCTTGAGGTTTACGTACAACCGGAAACTCTTCATCTGTATACCAGTACAGCATACGTGCATCTGTTCCTGTTGTTTTACCAATAACCTTCATTTGGTCTTCTCTTAAAATTCCGTAAATCAATCGAGTAATCGTTGACTTACCACGTATCCCGTTGATGTTAATACGAACAGGGATACTATTGATGCGTTTGTTATGGACATAGATTTCTCTCATGGCCAAAACTAAAATCAAAGCAGTAAAGAAAATTACCAAAAACAATTTTTTCACCTCGT
>NZ_PPQF01000087.1:0-767 GCF_002901865.1 Staphylococcus agnetis | reverse complement strand
TATGCTATCACAAATATGAAAACAAAATATGATATTTACATTTATTTAAGTTTGTTTATATTTATCACACAAATAGTTTTAATTTCGATTATTACGCTAAATATTTTTTTTATAAAAAAGCACCCGTCATAGCGGCGCTTTAACTCGTTACAGTCCCATAGTCATGCATAGTTAGAAAGATGAAGGATTTTTGATGTAGACAAATTGAAATTCATATGTATATTTGTAAAAATACACACATAATGAAAATGGATTCTATTCGAGCTATAATGGCTATGCCAATCATTTATTTAAAGTGATAAGTATTAGTTATCATATTGCGCAATCTTGATTATTTTTTGTATACTTTGTAACTAAAATAGCGCGAAGTTACAGTGACGTGCGCAAGTAGATGATGGTTGTAAAATACTGATATGACAGTATTTTTAAGGTGTTATCATTATTTAATTGCCCAAACACCGATATGATTTTGTGAAATTTATTATTTAATTTGAATTTAAATAAAAAGATGAAATAAGTAGTGATTAAGGAGGTTGTGGGGGAGGATTAAATTTTTGTTAGGAAGGGCTAAAGCAGCGTTACGCGCCGTCATGACGGAGTTTAAAATGTACAAGTATAAAAATATACTGATTGTTACGAGAACGGCGTCATTGTAACAATCAGTAAAAATTATATAAAAGTAAACCATGCGCTATGCGTATGGTTCCGGAGAGGTTTCACCGTTGTATTAAAATAGGCATTTCCTCATGATAGAATAAAACTTGGTC
>NZ_PPQF01000086.1 GCF_002901865.1 Staphylococcus agnetis | reverse complement strand
AACCGCTTCTAGACCTTTTAACACCGATCAAAAGCGCAGGATTAGAGTATTTTCAAAGCAGAAATAAAAATTCACACTCATACGATTTGAGTGCAGCATTTGCGAAAGAACTAGCGTATGTAAGAAGAGCGCTTCTAGAAAATCGAGAATTTATCGGTACTAGCAATGCATTCAACCGCATAAACGTAGCGTTTGATGAACTTTCAGGTTACATGTA
>NZ_PPQF01000085.1 GCF_002901865.1 Staphylococcus agnetis | reverse complement strand
TTACTAAAACACTTTCAATAATCTAAGTGTATTAAAACTGTACTGAAAATAAATAACATTAATAAAATTATATATATAAGGTGGTAATCAATATGAACAACTTAAATAAATTCATTCTTTCTGGTGTCGTGGTACTTGGATTAACCCTTGGTATGGGCCATATGGCAGACTTCAATACACACGCCGATGCACACGCTGCACAAAAACCATATTATACTTATAAAGGTTATACATCAGCGAGCAGTAAATTTGTCCTCGACAAACACTTCGTAAATAGCCTTAAATACGACAATTTAGTTATGAACGGTTATAAAATCACAAAGACAAAGCAAATCACTCAAAAAGAAATGAAGAAAGATGACCAAACTTTCTATAATGTAAGTAATAAAAAAGCAAACGCTGTGATGTTTGCGTTAAGTCCAAAGACTGTTTCAACTAAAGCGTTAGTGAATGTTTATGGTCAGCCTAAACAAAAACCTGTTGAATCAGCACAAGGTTCAGTTTATAACTATCAAATTGGTAAGAAAACAATCGAATTTTTTGTAAAAGATGGTTATGTATACGCTGCACAAATCACAGCAATGAATTAATACGCATTATCAGAGGGCACAAATTTGAAAGCCCTCTTTTTTCATAAAATAAAATCATTTGGAGGTATTATGAATAAACATTTTGTAGTAACCGGCGGAACAAGTGGTCTTGGCTTGGAGATTGTTAGAAATTTATTACACAATAATATAAAAGTAACCCTACTCGCTAGAGATATTAATAAATGTAAAACTTTATTTAATGAGGATGGACACTATAAAATATTTACAGAGAAACAATCAAGTAAATCTGGTGAACATAGCTCGATCTGTCTATAGATATTGAATTTATCAGAATATAAATTCTCTTTGACGCGGTGACGAAAGATTGTTTATAGCATAATTATTATGAAGTTATTAAAACTGTAAGTGATTAAATGACAAATGATTGCAATTGTTGACTACCAACCTTCCAATGATGAATGAAATAAATAGTAATCCTTTTTAGATTAATTTTGAAAGATTTAGTCATGCAAATTTTACAATGGATTTAGAACAAGAAAGAATTGAAAGCAATTTTTTCTATAAAAATGAGAATTTCTCATAGTGAATTAAAATATATAGCAGTAAGCTAAAAACTTATGAATGTGTATGTGATAATGAATAGTTTTTTCTGGCTTAGCAATAGAGCCCTTTATTTTAAATCGCTCTAATAAACATTTTAATAAACTCTTTATTTTTATATAATTTTTTAATTACGAGAACACATACCAAATTAATGTCGTTGTATGCTTTTGACTTTTTTAATATAATATTATACCAT
>NZ_PPQF01000084.1 GCF_002901865.1 Staphylococcus agnetis | reverse complement strand
CTTACAACAACACATCATATCATTTTTAGGTATAAATTTATACTCATATACTTATGTCTTAAGAAAATACTAATATTAATAGCCCTATTCAAAACTTATTGAGCTATGAAAATAAAACACCATGCTTTATTATTTTTAAACGCTTGTTAAGTGTATACTGTAGCAACTCATTAATGGTTCTCAGGGGAATAATGTATGACCTCAATTTAACGTAGATCTAAGTTTCAACACATCATAATGAGGCAACATACGTGTTAAAACTTTGAAGATTTAACGCAATGTTCAATTACGCTCTATTTAAGTTGATTTTGTATTGTGAATCAATCACCTAATTGCGCATCCTATACATCCTCAAAAACATAGCTACACGAATTAATGATAAAGTGATGAACCGGAATGACTATCACTATCATTTTATAATGGACTAAGGGACCAGAACATTTACATTATGTCCCAGCCCCTAAAGTGATACAACTCGTATGAGATTCAATCATTTATTCTAATGATTCTGTTTCAATCAATCCATATTTTCCGTCTTTTCTACGATAAACAATACTTGTTCCTTCAGTATCTCTGTCATGGAACACGAAGAAATCATGGCCTAATAAATTCATCTGAAGTACTGCTTCTTCAGAATCCATTGGTTTTAATCCAAATGTTTTAGAACGGATAATTTCGATTTCCGAATCACTTGATTCGTTGTCGATATCCGGTGATGTTGCTTCAGCATCTACAAAAATATCTTGTTCATTTCCACGGTCGCGATTTTTGCGGTTAACACGCGTTTTATATTTACGAACTTGACGTTCTAATTTATTCGTAATTAAGTCGATGCCTGCATATAAATCATCATGACGCTCTTCCGCTCTTAAAGTAACATTTTTCAACGGAATTGTTACTTCAATTTTTGTACCTGAATTTTGGTAAGTTTTCACTTTAACGTGTGCTGTTGCATTAGGTACGTTAGTGAAATATCTTTCTAATTTACCAATCTTGTCTTCAATGTAATTGCGAATAGCATCTGTGATTGTGAGGTTGTCTCCATGAATTTCAAAGTTAATCATAGTGCTCGCTCCTTTCAACCTCTTGTTATTGTATTTCTTACTTATATTTTACCATGTTTATGCTAACGTGCAAACGTTAACATACTCAATTTTCTGACTTTTCTTTGAAACAGCTTAACCGCAACGTTATGCGCAGTTCGGCCTGTTGTGTAAATATCATCCACAAGTAAAATACGTTTATTTTCGAGGTTTATATCACCTTTCACTTCAATATCATTACTTAATGACATTCGCTCTTTTAAAGTGAGTTGGTATTGTTTTGGTCGTCGATGCATCTTTAAACAGTCTTCAAAATCGATACTTAACGCACTTAAAATAACTTGTACAGGATTGAAAGTCCTTTCGATGTCATTCTCTTTTACAGACGGTACTGGAATAATGTAATCATAATGTTGAGCTTTAATGGAAATGTACTTTGCAATAACTTGAGCAAGTGCAACATCCCCAAGAAATTTGTATTGATGGAAAAGGGTTTTATAAAAACCTTCATAATGAAAGCATGCATCTATCGAATCAAATGTATAAACGTATTTAACTGAGTCACAATTGATACATTTTGAATTCTGGTATTCACCTAAACAATAGCTACATCTCCCCGTAGAATTAAAAATGCATTGTTCTAATAAATTCCTACAATGTTCACATAGAATGTTTGTGGGTTGAAATAACAGCTCTAAAGTAAATAATTCATCATAAAACGAATGACAAATGTGACATCTCATTAATCAACCCATCCTTTAAGATATGCCATTCGATTCATTTGGCGTATGTTACGTCGAGCTTTGTACATTGCTAATGTCCTCCCTTCATGGTAAAAACGAACCAATCCATTGGGAGATTCTTGTTTTCGCCCTACTCTCCCAGCAATTTGCACGAGCGCATCAGCTGTAAAATGATGACTATCCATTACCCATACATCTAGAAACGCCATTGTAAAACCTCGTTCTAAAATCGTTGTTGTTAAGACAATTTGATACATACCATTTCTAAGCTGTTGTACTTTTTCTAATCTATCAGCATCTTCACTATAGACATAACACATGTTTTTGAAAGTTGTACGATATGCACTATAAAAGCGTTTCATGTTTTCAATATTACTAAAAAACAGTAATGTCGTACGTTGACGGTTCATTTGATTTTTTAACTCACTTATAAGACTATGTTGTGCTTGTGAATATTTTATTTTCATGTAGCGGAATTCTGGTACAACTAGAGGATGACGGTGAAACCGTGCAGGTAACGTAATGATTTGAGTAGCATGAAACGAACGCATGAGAGGTTTTGGAGGTGTAGCAGTCATGTATATACAGGCATGTGTCGCGCGTGCAGCCCGTGCAATCGTTTGTTGTAACTGTCGATCCATCGAGAGTGGAAATGCATCCACTTCATCTATGAAAATGACATCAAAATGATTTTTAAATCGGTATAATTGATGCACTGTTGCAATGACAAAATGACCATTGTATTTTTGTCTACTCGACTGATGTAAAATATCAATTTCTTCTCTTGTAAACGTTTGACATACACGTTGACTCACTTCTACCACTACATCTACACGCGGCGAGACGATGGCAATATTGTCTCCTTTTTGACGTGCTACAGAAATGGCTTCAAACATCATCTCAGTCTTGCCGGCACCTGTAACCGCATGCAAAAGTAACGGTTGCTTTGATTCGACGGCAGATACTATTTTGCGAGAGGCATACGTTTGCTGTTCAGATAGTGAAAATGGCAGCTGATAATATCCGTCACTCTTCATTCTTTTCGTTTGAGTTATAACAACATGGCGCTTTGTATCCATCCTCCCCATCGCAATACAATTCCGACAATATATAATATCTTCTTTGAAAAAAAGGGCTTTTATAACAGTAAAAGTGAAACCTCTCCGTTGTACCACATTGGATACACTTAAAACCTTTATCTGTTTGACAAACACCAGGCGTGGTTTCAGCAATTTTTTCATCCGTTAAAGTATCAGGTAATCTAACTAATTGACCATATCGTTTCAATGAATGCCTCCTTTCACTTATATACTCGATCTAACGCGGTCATTTACTTTTCCCATTTTCATTACATCATTTATTTGCCACTGCATATATTAAAATAAAAAACAGCAACAACATTCTTATGAATGCGCTACTGTTTAAGCAATTAATACAATTCAATATGTCTATTCACAACACCTATGCCAAAGCCACCTAGTCCTAAGTGAGAAGAGATGACGGGGCCGAATTCAGAGAAAATGATGTTTTTTTCAGGATACTTGGCTTTTAAATCATTCAATACACGTTGCGATTCATCTTTGTTGTCTCCACCAATAATTATTACCGTTGCAATGTTATATTGATTGGACATTTCAATCGCTTTATCTTCAATCAATTTTAGCGCCTTCTTTTTCGTGCGAACTTTTTCGTAAGGTACAATGAGACCATCTTCAAATGTTAAAACAGGTTTCATTTTTAGTAAATTACCTATCCAAGCTTGTGCACCTGTGATGCGACCACTTTTACTTAAGTTTTTCAAATCATCCACAACGAGATAGGCACCTGTGTGTTGACGCATATCTTCTAAATCTTCTAAAATCTCGTCAATATGCTTTCCCTCATTAATCAAATCAATGGCTCTAATGACAAGGGCACCTTCAACTAGACATGCGATTTGGGAATCAATAGGGTGAACATTAATCCCCTCAACCATCGAAGCGGCTTGAACAGAGGTTTGATATGCACCACTAATACCGCTAGATAAATGTACTGTAATGACATCTGTATATCCCTCAGCTTTATAAGCTTCAAATGCATGAATCATTTCTCCTATAGCTGGTTGACTTGTTGTAGGAATTGAATTTGATTTTGCTAATATTGAATAAAATTCTTCTGAAGTGATGGATTCAATTTCTTTATGATTTTCGCCATTTTCTAACGTAATACTTAACGGCACTACACGGATATTATTTTCTTTTAAATAGTGTTGAGGAATGTAACTTGTTGAATCTGTCATAACAGCTATTTTCATTTTTTCTTGTCCTCCTAAATTTTGAACAAAATTCATCTTTATAACTTAATGGAGAGCGAATAAAATCTAATGATCTATGATTTCATTAAAAGATCTACCGCCTATTCAATGTCAATCTCAGAAAGTAACGCTAATACACTTATATTAAACAACATATTTAAGATGTCATCGTATGGTACTTTTTAATTTTTGATTAATACTATCATACAATCTTTTATATCAAATTTCAGTCATTTAAGCTATTGATTTTTTTCAAGTTCAACTATAAATTATAGTATAATCATCATACACACTTTTGTAGATTGGAGATGGGCTTGTGGAAGATAACATCATTACTATAAAGGACGAACATATCATTGAAAATGTAATTAGTAAATCACGCTTTATCGCGCATATAAAGCCAGTTCAATCTGAAGAGGAAGCAAAAGCGTTTATAGATGCTAAGAAAAAAGAACACCGCGAAGCAACTCATAATTGTTCCGCATATACAATTGGAGATACGATGCATATTCAAAAAGCGAATGATGACGGTGAGCCTAGTGGTACTGCCGGTGTGCCTATGTTAGAGATGTTAAAAAAACACGAGATACATAATGCCGCTGTCGTGGTTACGCGTTATTTTGGTGGTATTAAATTAGGGACTGGCGGTTTAATTCGTGCATATGGAGGCGCTGTGCGAGATGTGATTAAAGCAGTGGGACGCGTGGAACTGAAACCAGCCATCCCATGTCATGTCACTATTGCTTATGATCTGACAGGAAAGTTCGAATATGAACTTCAATCCACCTCTTTTTATTTAAGAGATACAACATATACAGATAAAGTTACGTATCACATTGATGTGATAGAAGCAGAACGTGACGCATTTATACAATTTCTAAATCAACATACGCAAGGTCAATTTGATTTAACTGAAAAAGACGTCAAACCGCTCGCATTTGATATTGAAACATAAAAAATCCTGTTACTTTTAAGCACGTGTTGCTTAAAGTAACAGGATTTCTATTTTGTATGTCGACGAGATATTAAATTTAATAATGGCCGATAATCATCATCGATAAGTCCGGTAAATTCAACAATAAGTTCAATTGTGACAATGATGAGGATGATTGTTAAAAAGACACCCCATGGTTGGGATAAATATAAAATAACGCTCACGACACTAAACATGATTGCCATCGCATATATTAAAATAACTGTTTGTCTATGCGTATAGCCTAAATCTAATAATTTATGATGAAGATGGGATTTATCCGCTTGCATAATATGCTGTCCTTGCTTCACTCTTCGAATCATCGCAAATAATGTGTCAATAAATGGCACCGCTAAAATAACGATTGGGAAGAATAATGATATAAACGTAATATTTTTAAACCCTAATAAAGATAAGAAGCCGATTATAAATCCTAGTAATAAAGCCCCACTATCTCCAAGAAAGATTTTAGCAGGATGAAAATTAAATACAAGAAATCCTAATAGCGAACCGATGAGGACACTACAAATCATGATAATAAATATATTTCCTTGCAAGATTGCGATAAATGCGATTGTCACTAACGCAATCATAGAGACACCGGCAGCCAAACCGTCTAAACCATCAATTAAATTAATCGCATTCGTTATTGCTACAATCCAAAATATCGTAATTGGAATACTAAATAAACCGAAATGAATTGTCGGTCCAATCGGAATTGATATGAAATCAATCGTCACACCATAATAAACGACAATGGTCGCAGCAAAAATTTGCCCAATCAATTTTAATATTGGCTTTAAATCGTATAAATCATCAATAAGACCAACGAAATAAATGACGATAGCACCCAGTAATAGCGGTTTGATTTCACGTTCAATAGGAGCACCGAGCCAAATTCCTATGAAAAAAGATAGCAATATCGCTGAACCACCTAACATTGAAATAGGTTTCGTATGTATTTTCCTAAAGTTAGGACGATCAACGATATCTAATTTTTTGGAAACTGCTATTACTATAGGTGTTAAGATTAAGCTGACAATCATTGAAAATACTATCAACGTTAGAGTATACATCCGTTCACCTACAAATTTCAAAATAATATATCTGTTACATTTTAATTTTAAATTTAAAAACAACTGTTTCAGTCAAACAATCTGATTATATAGTAACACGAAATGACATGTAAGGCATCACTGTTCAATATAATCTTAAAAATACATGATGCTAAAAGTAATGTAGCGCTGTCAAATAGTTATTTTCATTCTAACAAATTTAAGTATTATGTATGAATAATTTCATATATATAATTTTATATAAAAAGACTTCTCTTCATAACCTCTATGTTCTATATAACAACCAATAATTGATATCATTACACCGTTTAAAACGTGTGCTTTCTCTCACATAGCATTGGAGCATAAATTATCATCACATAAAAAAAACGGTACATTACACGTACTTTTAAACTAACATATTTTGAAACGACCCACTATGGGCACATGAGATTTTCTAGATGTTCATACATAATTGTATTCATTGTCACTTAAATCTATTCTAAATCATAAATATAATACACAGTTAATTAAATATTTTCTATAATCAAGTTCTTTTTTAACGCTTTTTGTTTTATGATAAAGCCTTTGATATAGATAAACACACGTTATACAAGCCCTTTGACATATACTTCACCGAACCCCAAAAGAAATATTTTTTTATTTTTCCAATTATTTTTTGCATTTTTATAAAATTTTTGTATAATAGATTTATATTAATGAAAGGAGTTTTTATATGAACAAAAAATTATGTAGTTTTGTGTTGCTCAGTTTAGTCTTTTCTCTAAGCACTACTTCTG
>NZ_PPQF01000083.1 GCF_002901865.1 Staphylococcus agnetis | reverse complement strand
CTCGGAGATGTGTATAAGAGACAGGAATAACAAAGTTATAATCAACTCCCCAAACATCGCTCAAATGAATAGGGGAGTTGATTTTATTTCTTCAAATTATTTTCTTCATAATCTGGTTTGTTGTTTTTTTGATATTTAGAAACATTCATATTTTGCTGTTTTTCATATTTGCCCGTAGATTGATTTTTCTTAAATAAGTCTCCATCTACAGTTGTATCACCTTTAATCGCAATATAATCTACAGTAATAACATCCCCATCATTATAAACTTTAAAGTTTGCCTTATTCCGCTCAAATTTGTTAAATGTTTTATCACTTTCATTGTTCCAAAAATTTTTTTCCATTTCAGTAACTTTTTCAATTTCTTTATCATACTTATTACCACATGCAGATAAAATAAATACAGAACTTATAAATAATAAAAATAATTTCTTCATGATATATTCACTCCTTTTTTAGTAAATTATATCATTGTCTTGACACAAATCAATGTCCTTGACGTTGTAAATTGAAACGTGTTAAGTTATCGACTTTCCAACCGTCCGTTGTCCTAACTAAATCTAACTGAACAGATGTTTTTCGATTTTCAATTTTATCTTGTCCATCTGTTTCAATACGTTCATCAAATTGTACAAATACTTTATAACTATCTTGTTTAGGGTCAAAAACATCAAAATACACATGTAAATCATTTACACTTATATCATCATATAGATTATATCTATCTTTACCATCAAATAATGTCGAATAATAATCATCAGTAAGTAAAGGCTTTAGTTGTTTTGATTTAGATTTAAATGATGTATCCTTTTTCATCTCAAACAATTCTCTAACAAACATTTCAGACCTTTCACGAATTTGTTTTTCTTCATCACTAATCACCGTCTTTGACTGACGTTTAACTAATTCACTTAATCGCTTGTTAGACTCATTTAAACCATCTTTTTCTTTCTTTAACTCCAGAATTTCTTTTTCTTTTTGTTTAACATCATGCTTATATACTTGTGAACCAATGAATAAACCAATTAACAAACAAATAGATATCATCACAAACGTTAATACTTTTAATTTCATCAAATCACTCCTTATCATGAATAAAACTAATACCATCAACAACTTTCATTTCACGCTGCGAAACTTGATATTCACCTTTAATATTCATTTCAGTAACTGTAAACGTCGTATCATCTTTCACTTCAATTACAACAGCTACATGACCTGTTACAGCTGGACCCGGTCCAGGTTCCGCAATCATTAAAGCCCCAACCGCAGGTTTATTATTCACTTTGTATCCTTCTTCTTTAGCTCGATCGTTCCAATACTGCGCATGATACCAAAATGTAGAAATAGGTTTACCCATCTTTTGACGTATACCATACGCATACCATGTACATTGCCCCGCCGTATATAAATTACCTTTCCCAGGGTCTGAATTACTCCATTTCGGTATTTTGCCATTAAATTTTATTGCTTTACCGCCATTACCCTCACAAGTTGTTTTTGCTTTAGAACCTCCTAAATCTTTCATGATTTTTTCAACCGTAGGAATACAACGTGCATTCATATTTTTAGGGTCATTACTTGCACCAATTGGCGCATATTTTGGACCAATCTTTTTTGGCGTATCTAAACCCTCTTTAATATAAAGGTCATATAAATTTTTTGCGCCATCTTCTAAACCAGCCTCAATAGATGAATAAGTAGAATCATGAATACTTTTTGTACCCATCACAGATAAAGGGTTATTTTGACGGGTCGCATTCTCACCACGTCCCCACATACTTTCACTTGCAATAATTGCCATAAATAAAGTAGGAGGTACTTTATTCTTCTTCGCAATTTTAATTATTTTTTCCGTCTTACCCTCTAAAGCGCCACCTTTGGCATTTTGTTCAAATTTTTCAATTCCTGATTTTTCAACATCTCCACCAGACACAGTACAAGTTGAATCATCAACTTTTTCCTTAGAATTAGGTGCTAAAATAATAAACATGAATATCGGTAATATAAATAAAGCCACCATAAAACAAATTATGATGACTTTAAATAACTTTATTTTTACCCCTAAAGGAGTAGAACCTATCACTTTTTTAGCTACTTCCTTTTTACTTACCATGCTTATTAATATCCTTTTGTTCTTTTAAACGTTGTTCAGATTGGTCATTTCGAGTGATAGGTTTATTTTGATTACCTGATTGTCTATAATGCTGATGATTATTAGCACCTTGTACTTGTCGTTTCTCTATATTATTATCTGCTGAAGTTTGTATTTTCTTTTGTTCATTACGATTCATTGTCCGATCACTTTGATTCTGGCTATTTGTATAAGTTGAAACAGTTTGCGGAGAACGTTGAATATCTTTCTTAGGCTTCATATCTCTAACTTGATGTTCTTGTTGTCTAGACTTTTGAGGTTCTTTTGAATAACTATAACTCGGTTCATTTTCATGGTAATGAGACCCAATATCTTGACCATGCATTGTTTCTTGTTGCTGACGACGTTGTTTATTCTTAGAATTTCCACCATCTTTAAAAAACATCGGCATAGGTTTGTCTTGTTGTTTTCTTTTTGGTGAGTCACTATTAATGTCATTACGTTCAGGATTTGGCTGTTGATTTACTCGTTTTTGTTTCTTATTTTCTGATTGTTTTTGACGTAAATCATTCCATTTATTTTGCGTGTGTTGAATTGTTTCAGCACCAATTTTACTAGGTGAAAAACTCACATTTCCACGACTTACAAAATTAATAATTTGATGTCGTTTTTTAAACAAAACAACCAAAATCAAGACTACAAATATACAATTTAACATGTATGCATCTTGATTTGTAGGTTTAATAAACATATTAGCTAAATCAATACAAAATCCTACAATCACAAACAAAAACGTCATACATGTACTTAAAATAATATAACCCAATGTCTTCGCAAATGCAGTGAATACACTTAATTCAAAATTAGGAAGAAAACTAATAATCCAACTAAACACTAAAAAGATAAATAAAATTAATGCAAACGTTGAAAAAATCAATTTGGCTATACTTATCGCAAGAAAAACAGCTGACATAAACAACGTAATTAAAAACCCAACAAATGACACACCTAATTTTTGAAACGCATATCCTTGTGTCATGTAAACATTGTTATACTTTTTCACTTCACTAGCAATTAATTTATCAACTTTTTCCTCTCCATCTTTCGAGTAATCTTCTTTTAAAATATTATCAATACGTTCTTTACCTTTATCTTTAATTTGATTTTCATCAACGCTGCCATAATTCATCATTAAATATGTGCGATAAATCGTCATATCAAAAAATTGATTACGAATATAGTTCATACCAGATTCTTCATTTTTATAATCAACATTTTGATTTATTGAAGTCGTACTATTCATAATGACATTATTAAAATCTTTACCGATACCATTGGACATACGAATAATATTACCGGCATTACCTAATACACCGACGCCAAATCCTACTAAACAAAATATTAAAAATGCACGCTTTAATGCTTCTCTTGCATCGCCTTTCACACTAAATATAATAAAAGCATTAAAACAAACAATAATAAATAAAGTCAATGCCAAATTATCTAAAAACCCTTGATAAATATTACCAACAAACGAACCAACTTTATCACCAAAATCTTCAAGTACATCTTGATTAAATAATTTAGCAATCGCATAATCTGTCATACTTGCCAACATCTTCGACATTGATAAGAAAAATTCTGAAACATTGTTTATTTGTCTTGTTACTTCTTCTTCACCAAATGGATTCCAATCACCCTCCTCATGATAAAGCGATCGATAGTGACTTAAATCATACTTTTCAATTTTGGGCTTTACTTCAGTTGTCCTTTCTGTGCTACTGTTTTCATCAGCAAACACATTAAAAGAAACTAAGAGTAATATAGGCAAAATTAAAAAGCATAAAAGATACAATCCTTTACGCTTCATTCAACCACTCCTTATTTAAATTTCTATTGTTCTTTTCTCAGTATTATCTACATCATTCTGTAATAAAATTTGTTCAATATCTTTCGCAAAATCATATTGTTCCATTAAAGGTGCATCAAACAAAATAGGCTCATTATATTGTCCTAAAATAGAGATATAACCCCGTCCAATTTCACTTTCATGAATAGGTTGAAAGTCTTTATCAGTTTGACCAAAAGTCATACGATAACCATCATCAGACAAATTACCTAAAGACACACGCAAACCTAATTGGTCACGTACATTACCTTTGATAATATCAGCATCAGGACGTTGTGCCGTTAAAAGCATAAATACACCAGCTTGACGACCTTTCATAATAATATTTACCAATTTATCATTCATTTCTTGTAATTCTTTTTTATCTAATGTTGATGTGAAAGCCGTTACCTCATCAAATACAATAAAGAAAGGGGATAAATCAAAATTTCGGAAATCTTTACCAATGCCATATGATTCACTTTCATTCATCATTCTAAAACGATTTTCCATTTCTTCATTCGCTTGACGTAAATGTTTTAATATTTGACCTTTAGTATCAGCAACTTTATCATCACCAATAATGCGTTTCATAAAAGACAAATCAGAAACTTTAGGGTCTAATAATCTAACTTCTGATTGTCGTCTAAATAATTCGCGGATAATATAGAATAAAAAGTATGTTTTACCACCACCCGTAATACCCGTAATCAACGCATGTGGTGCTTTTACAAAATCCCAAATAATTTGTTGTGTGATTTTAATTTTAGAATCATAAACACGTCGTTCATCGCTTGAATTATTATCCATAACAATTCGTTTTTTGTATTTCAATGGCATAAACTCATAACGCAAATAACGACCAATATGACGCTTTTCAACAAGTTCACAATTAAACATAGGTTCAATAATCTCTTCTAATTCTAAATAATGATTTTGAAACCGTGAACCATCTTTTTTTACATGAATAATAAAAGATTTTCGTCCACGCTTATAAAAAAGAGTAGGGTAATAATCATATTCTGTTTGTTTCAAATCAATATCTAAAAATTCAGTTCTTTTTTTAGTGATTGTTCTACTGTGAAAACCTTGAGTTTCAATCATCTGCGCTAAATCTTTAACTTTAAATCTAATAAATATTTGAGCAATTAACTTTACCACTAAGAATATAATTAACGTACCAACCAACAAATATATAAAGTGAGACTTCATAAATACATAAAAATCCTTAACATCAAAAGTTGAATAACTTTCTTTATATAATCCGATCAATTGATATACACGATAAATAAAAAAAGCTGATGCGAACACACCAGCTAAAATAAAATCAATATACTTTTGATAAGGTTGAACACGAGTACCTTTAAACAAAGCGATTTCATTCATTACCATTGAATCACTCCAGTCTTATAAATTCATTTTAAAATTATATAGAGTAATGAATTATTTACATTTTTCTTGTAGAATCAAATTATGTGTCAACTGCATAATAGTTGGAAAGGGATATATGAACTTCGAATTATTTTTAGTAATTATACAAACAATAACAGGTATCTATTTCGGATATAAGTCGTTAAAATTAAATAATCAAGAACAAATAATAATTCAAAATAATTATATTAAGCAACGCAACGATATATATATAG
>NZ_PPQF01000082.1 GCF_002901865.1 Staphylococcus agnetis | reverse complement strand
TCACTTTTATATGAAATATCATAATTTAAAAAGGTATAATGCAGTTTCAATTTAGTGGATTTTGGAATAGGATAAGACTAAAAATGGTGTTATGTTTGAAACTAGAGACGAAAGTGACATGAGTCAACAACGGATGAATCATTCTCAAAAGAATGTGCAAATGTTGACGTAAAACATGAGAGATAGTGATAAAAATTTTGTGATTGAGCTAAAAATAGGTCCTATACTTATATTAGTCAATGAAGCATTCGCTCATCTCACTAAAAGCATAGAACCTATGAAAAATATTAAGTTATTTCACGAGAATGAAATTGTTCCTTTTCATTACAAACTATAAATTCGGTAGTTGCCCTTTTTGTTGCGACACAATTTTGTCCACCGTTTTGAATGCTAAAAGTGCAAGCGATAAATTTATTGTTAGTAGTAGAACTGTGAAATCACCTGTACTAGAACCTATACCATCATTAAATGGTGTATTGTAAATAAAGTGCGCAAAATATGCTACCAACATCCAAACTAAACCTTGTACTTTCGATATGCCAGTATCTTTAGCAATTAGAGCAACGATACCGATAGCAAATATTAGTGTAAATACCCAATGTGTACCTCCAGAAAAAGCAATACGTTCTAGAAGTAGAGAAAAACCGTCAGCTTTAGCTTTAAATATCTCTTGGAAAGTAAAATTACAGTCTTCGATAATTTGGAAACCAAGACCAATAATCATTCCGCTCACTAACGCATTTTTTAAATCCATTTTTTTAAGGATCAGCAGTACAAGTAAAACTGTAAATCCTTTACCAAATTCTTCAGCTAATGGACCACTAATAGCCGCTCCCCAATCTGCTAAAATCGCATTTGGAACTTTTAAAATAACAATTGTTGTATAGCCTACAATTGTATGGCCGATATCTGAAAAATAAACAGAAACAGTTAAAGCCATAACCCAACTTAAATGAATTACTCTTTTTGAAATTTCAAAGCGTTTTGCTAAATATCGAGTGAGTAAAATTAATGGTATTGCATATATTGCAATAAGTGCAATATTGAGCAAAAACAACGGATACTTGTTTTCTAATCCATCCGGTTTACCAAAACTCTCATAAAAGATTCTGCAACCTGAGAAAAAACTCCATATTGCAAAAAGTATAAGTGCATGATATTTGTATTTGTTAAATAAATTTTTCATGATGTACCTTTCCTATAAGTATTTTGAATAAATTAGAATAATACAAGGGCACAACGATTAAATTCTATCCCGTGCAAAAGATGAAGGTAAATAAATGTTACGCATAGCAGTACAAAGTAATATAATGTCCCCTCATCAATAACACACTTCGTGAATACTAAATGATTTTCGTTTAAAATTTGACTTTTAACTTCCAATCATCACCAGTGCAATATTGTATTACTATAAATTCATTAACCATATTATATATACACAAACTATAAATAGTCTATAAATTAATGTATTTTTAAGATTTGCAACAAATATACTCCTTTAGATAACACAATGAATTCTTTCGGCATTTCCATACATTTTATTCGTTAAAAATTAAACTTAATCAAAAGAATAGAAATTTTCATGAGGTTTGGTTCAATGGGCAACCTCTTAAATAAGGGTATACGTTACTTCTAATTATTTAGAATAAACCAATACAAAGCATCATTCGTTATTGATATGCATGATTACATCAACTTTATCACAATGCCATTGATTACCTGCTTATCCCTTTAATTAATTACTTTGCTCTCTCCTATTTTGACTGCTTATAGCTCCTATTCGATTAATAAAAAATGAATACCACCCGCTTGCCCGGGTGGATTTGATATTGTTTTCCAGTATTATTATTTAGATCACATTTACAGTAGATCAATGTTCATTTTTAATTTGTTTTTTCAGAATAAGCGTCTTCGGTTCTTTTCGATTCAATTTTATCGACTGATTTAATAGCTACAATTGCTAAACATAAGTTAAACGTTAAAATTAATACAGTCACTTCCCCAGTTTTTGAATCAATGCCATCATTGAACGGTGAGTTGACTAAGAAATGCGCGAAAATACCCATCATTAACCAGAAAACACCTTGTATTTTACTAAATCCAGTATTTTTAGCAATCAGTGCTACCATTCCCACTGCAAATAAAATAGAGAATGTCCAATGGGTACCGCCTGCATGTACAATACGTTCAATTAAAGTTGCAAAACCTTCACCATTTGCTACAAATACGTTTCTGAATGTAAAAATACAGTCTTCAATTATTTGGAAACTTAAGCCAACTATCATACCACTGACTAACGCATGTTTTAAATCCATTTTTTTGAAAAGCAGTAAGATAATTAGAACTGTCAACCCCTTAGCAAATTCTTCAGCAAATGGACCTGATACAGCAGCGCCCCATTGATTAATAAAAGATTGTGGTGGGTTAATTACTTTAATCCAAAAAAGTGCAACAATCAAATGGCCTATACCGGACAAATAAAGGGAGGCAGTTAAACCCATAATCCAACTTAACGTCACTACTTTTTTAGAAATCTCAAAGCGTTTTGTTAAATAACGTGCCAATAGTATCAAGGGAATTGCGTAAATAGCGATAAGAGAAATATTAAGTAAAAATAATGGATACTTTTCTTCAAAACCATTTGGCTTACCAAAGTTAGTATAATAGAGTTTAAAACCAGAAATAAAGCTCCACACCGCAAAAATTACAAGTGCATGATATTTGTATTTTTTCAAGAATTTTTTCATGATGTTTCTCTTCCTATACATAATTTTTTGAATACCAAAATTAATACTTTGCATATAGGTAGACAATCTTACAAAAAGACGAAATCGTACAGACTTATTTTGAAATACCATAGTCCTCTAAACTACCGTCACTATCAGAGTTATCATCTAATTACTCACACAGTTTATAATAATCATCTTATTGTTTTAAAAATCTCCTTATGCGCATTTGATATTCTATCAATCCTTTAATAATATTATATACCAATAAACTTTAAATCCTTTTATATTTAATAGATTATTAAGGTTTTGGTGGTTAATCTAAGTTAACCTTAAGCTAACGACTGACATACTAGCAATGCATACTTAAAACTTGTTTTGCCGTAGAATAGGTTGCCATTCTCAATTTGACCATCATAACAGTGAACGATTTAACTTGAAACCTTAACTATATCTTTGTTTTACATAAATGACTGACTATGAATACTGTAAAACGTAAATCATTAAATGATCAACTAATTGAACAACCGTTCCCTTGGACGTTACGTATCTAATACAATGTTCACATTAGACAACTTGAAACAGCAAAAAACCGTCATATCAACGTTTGTGATTACGTGATACAACGGTAGATTTACGAAATATAAATAATTAACGGAGAGTGAGGGATTCGAACCCTCGAGACGCTTGTGGCGCCTACACACTTTCCAGGCGTGCTCCTTCGGCCAACTCGGACAACTCTCCAAAGATATAAACAAAAAAATCAGAAGCGATGTTTCACTTCTGATTATATGACCCCTACGGGACTCGAACCCGTGTTACCGCCGTGAAAGGGCGGTGTCTTAACCGCTTGACCAAGGGGCCATGGCTCCACAGGTAGGACTCGAACCTACGACCGATCGGTTAACAGCCGATAGCTCTACCACTGAGCTACTGTGGAACAATAAAAATGGAGCGGGTGATGGGAATCGAACCCACAACATCAGCTTGGAAGGCTGAGGTTTTGCCATTAAACTACACCCGCATTTAGCGATATGGGCGGCTGATGGGAATCGAACCCACGAATGTCGGAACCACAATCCGATGCGTTAACCACTTCGCCACAGCCGCCGTGATTGAAAGTGGTTCAGGACGGAATCGAACCGCCGACACAAGGATTTTCAGTCCTTTGCTCTACCGACTGAGCTACTGAACCATATTAAAATGGCGGTCCCGACGGGAATCGAACCCGCGATCTCCTGCGTGACAGGCAGGCGTGTTAAACCGCTCCACTACGGGACCTAAAGTAATTGCGGGAGGCGGATTTGAACCACCGACCTTCGGGTTATGAGCCCGACGAGCTACCGAACTGCTCCATCCCGCGATAATGTTATTTAAAATCAGCTACCTTTACATCATAGCAATTATTGTAAGGAATGTCAACACTTTTTTAAATTAATTTTAAAATTGTAAATAAAATTAAATGGTGACTCCTACGGGACTCGAACCCGTGTTACCGCCGTGAAAGGGCGGTGTCTTAACCGCTTGACCAAGGAGCCACAGCGCTAAATCCCTTAAGGACTTTCTTAGTATATAGTCAGATTATTAAAAGGTCAACGCTTTTCCACAAAGAAAATGTGTAATTTAGAACTCATAAGGTAAAAAGCTTACAATTAGTTTCAAAGTATTAACATTTTCTTTATTTATCATCTAATAAATAGCACACTCAATCTAATTTTTGAATAATTTTTTGTTTAAGGAAATTAAACGACTCAAAACCATCTTCCTGACAAAAATGTCCTCCTTCTTCTTGCACGTACAACTTTGCACCTAATACGTCACTGAGTTTTGCTGTATAAGAAAAAGGCACAATAGTATCATTTTTAGCTGCAATACAAAAACGATGATTCAATTTTATTTTTAAAGCATCATAATCTATATGTTGGTCGACAAACGCATCTAATTCTGGCATATGCGGTAGACGATCTTTAAAACCAGAAACGAGTGCAACACCACCTATTGAAGAAATGTCTGCGTCATTTAAAAATTTCAACGTTGTGATGACACCTAAACTATGTGCAACAAATAAGGTATCGTGGTTTAAATGTTGCACTTGTTCATTCATAGCACGGATCCATTCTTCAACGCGAGGTGTATCTGGATTTGGAAATTTAATCACCTTTACATCATGTCCCTCAATTTCTAAAGCATTTTTTAACCATGGAAACCAATGTTGATAAGGATCTGCATGATAACCGTGTGCAATATACACTTGAGTCAATTAAATCATCCCCTTTTATTTTACAAATCAAAAATCAGCAAAACATTAGCATTAAGGCCAAGTCCTGCTGATATCATTATTTTTATGTTTGAATTCTAGGAATCAACCTCTGAACTGCATCTTGTGCTTGTTGGATACAGTCTGGTAATCCCACCGCTTCAAATGGCGCGCCAGTAATTTGAAGATGTGGATATTCTTTATAAATGTGTTCTTGAATACGTTTAATATTATGAATGTGGCCAACATGATATTGAGGACTCGCATCAATCATTTTATTGACAATTGTAAAGTCAGGTTCATCATAAAATGTCATCATTTGAGACAGATCTTTTTTGGCAATAGCAACAAGTTCTTCATTACTATGTGTTTTAACTATATCATCACCCGGCTTACCAATATAGGCACGAATAAGTACCTTGCCATCAGGTGTCGTGTGTGGCCATTTTTTTGTCGTCCATGTGCAAGCTGTAATGGAGGTATTGCTTGTTCTAGCAATCACAAAACCTGTGCCATTATGCGTATTTTTAATATTTTTTTCATCAAAAGCAAATACAATAGTTGCGACTGATGAGGCTTCTAAGTGTTTAAAATAATCAAAAGCTGGATCAGCTTCAAACCATTTATGAAAAACGTGATGCGGTGTCGTAACAATTACCCCATCAAAAAATGTGGAGGTCTCATGCGCTGTTACAACATTGTATCCTTTTTGTTGACGTACAAGGTTTTCTATTGGCGTATTATACTCAAATGCTACATGATGTTGTTTAAGCCATCGTTCAAGTTGGATGATTAAATCATACAATCCATGGCGGAACTGTTTAAACTGGCCTTGAGGTCCTTCAGTATTATGTTGATCTTGCTTTTCTCGATGCAAACGTACCTTTTGCATTCCTTTCATGATACTTCCGTGTGTGTCCTCTAAGGTTTTAAAATTAGGAAATGTGCTCATCAAACTTAATTGATCAATATCTGTACCATATATACCACTCAATAACGGTTCGATAAGATTTTCTAAAATCTCATCTCCTAGTCGATATCTAAAAAATGCCCCTACAGATATATCTTCATTCATCGAGATGGGTTTACGTGTTAAATCTTTTAATGCGCGTAGTTTACCTTTAAACGAAATTAATTTTGTCGTCACAAAAGGTTTGATATCGGTAGGGATACCTAAAATTGAGCCACCTGGAATCGGATATAATTGATTACGGGCAAATATGTATGACTGACCCGTTTGATTTGTGATGATATCTTCTTCAGGTATCCCCACTTCTTTAGCTACTTCCGTCATAATCGATTTACGCCCTAAATAAGATTCGGGGCCCAATTCGATGGTATAACCGTCACGAGATACTGTTTTAATTTTACCACCTGGAACATCTGAAGCTTCATATATTGTAATGTCCACATTTGGAAAGTGTTTTTTTATAAAGAAAGCACTTGATAGACCGGTGATACCAGCCCCTATAATTGCAACTTTTGTCATTGGCCTCACACCTTTAACTCAAATTAGAGATTTCGTCTACGATAGCACCTATAAAGAGTGGATGCGTATCTGGCATAGGCGGTCTGTGATACATAGCTCCCACCTCATCACACACCACTTTACATTCATAATCATTGTCGTAAAGTACTTCAAGGTGTTCGGCTACAAAACCTACAGGTGTATAAATAAAATGTTTGTATTGGTGTTCTTGATAAAGGTCTCGTGTTAAATCTTGAACATCTGGTCCTAACCAAGGCGTCCCCGTATTGCCTTCAGATTGCCACCCTATCGCAATATTTTGAATAGCAGATTGTTCTTTTAAAGCGATAGCCGTATTTTCAAGTTCTTTTGGATAAGGATCATTACTTTCTTTAATCATCTTCTCAGGCAAACTGTGTGCAGATACAATAAGCATTGTTTGATCATGCTCTTCTTGAGGTATATTCGCTAAAATTTCGTTAACTCTCATCGTCCAGTACTCAATAAATTTAGGTTGATGATAATAGTGTTGCACGTGGCGAAGTTGAATACCATATTCAGCTGCTTTTTTATCAGCACGTTTATCATATGAACCGATAGAGAAATTTGAAAAATGTGGCGCTAATACGACTGTAACCGCTTCTGTAATACCATCACGATGCATGTTTGAAATAGCATCTTCAATAAAAGGATGTATATGTTTTAACCCTATATATAATTTATACGTAACTTCAGACTGCATATCATTTAATGCTTCACAAATTGCATGCGCTTGACGCTCAGTAATCTTCGCAAGTGGTGATAACCCCCCAATTGCCTCATAGCGGGATATTAAATCATTTAATTCTTCCTCGCTAGGTTTACGTCCACGTCGGATATCCGTATAATATGGTTCTATATCACTTTTCTGATACGGAGTCCCATACGCCATTACTAATAAACCGACTTCTTTTTTCATCCAAATCCGTCCTTTTTCAAGTCTATTTTAATATTTCCCCTGTATAATCATGTACAAATTTTGATACCCGTTGTAAAATTTCTGGTTTTACTTCTGGGAAAACGCCATGTCCCAAATTAAAAATATGAGAACCATGCGCTATTCCTTGATCTAATATTGGTTTTAATCTTTCTTCAATGACTGGCCAAGGTGCGAGTAAAATACTAGGATCGAGATTACCTTGCACCGTTTTAGTCACACCTAATGATTCAGCTTGTTTAATGGATGTTCTCCAATCAAGACCCAAAACATCTATTGGAAGTTGATGCCAAGATGAAATTAAATGACTCGCACCAACACCAAATAAAATCACAGGCACATTAAAAGACTTAATACCTCGAACCAGTTTTTCCATACATGGCTTGATATAATAATCATAATCTGATTGATTCAAAGCACCTACCCATGAATCAAAAACTTGAATTAATTGAGCGCCTGCTTCAACTTGTGCCCCTACATAAGTGATTGACATCTCACTCAGTGTATCCATTAATTTAAACCAAGTCGCTTCGTCGCTATACATTAACGCTTTCGTCTTGTTATAGTTTTTGGATGGTCCACCTTCAATCATGTAACTCGCTAATGTAAATGGTGCCCCAGTGAAGCCGATGAGTGGTACATTCAATTTTTCAGACGTTAACAATTGAATCGTCTCGAGTACGAAAGGCACATCACGTTTAGGGTCAATTTGCCCTAGCTGTTCAACGTCAGACATTTGACGTATAGGATTTGAAATAACAGGTCCTATGCCAGATTTAATATCTACATCAACGCCAATTGCCTTTAAAGGCGTCATAATATCTTTATATAAAACTGCTGCATCTGTGTCATATTGCTCTACTGGTAAAGCAGTGACATAAGCACACAGTTCAGGTCGGTGTGTAATTTCAAATAACGAATATTTTTCTTTTAATTTACGATACTCAGGTTGTGAACGCCCTGCTTGTCGCATAAACCAGACAGGAGTATGTTTGATTTGTTCCCCTTTTATCGCTTTTAAAATCGTATCATTAAACGGTGTAACCATGAGAACCTCCTTAAAAACTTCATTCCTATCAACTATAGCATATTTAACGTATATAACGCTTACAAGGTACTCAAATGTCATAAAAGTTTAAAATCTAAAATTGCACTTTTATAAAGTATTCAAATGGGTATTATAAATTGTGGTCTTTTACCGTAAAAAAAAGTATAATAAGTTCAATATTAAGGAGGGAAACACCATGAAACTATATATCACTTATGGTACGTATGGTTATATACACCAGATTCAACTCAATAATAAAGATAGAAACTTACTCATTTTTTCATCAGATGATCGTTCCGTATTAATTGATGAAACTGAAAAAGAAAGTGTTTTCCAACAACCTAATGCTTTTCGTTCATTATCTCGTGTTGGGGACATTTCTGAAAATGATTTCCAAGCTGTTATCTCTATCCCTACTTCGGAAGACCATAAATATCAATTAGAAAAGAAATTAGATGCCTATTATCCGACATTATCGGATTTTGAAGAATACAAAAGTTTTAGATTATTAAAACCATTAAAAGAAAATGTATATAAAGTTATGTTTGGTTTTGAATCAAGAACTGCATACGAAGATTTCAAAAAGTCATCTGTATTTAGAGAAAACTTTTCTAAAGATGCGGTACGTTCATTATCTGGTGTAACCGGTGCACATAGTTCTTATTTAGAACGTTACTTCTACCCTATTTCTGAAGAAGACATTTCTAAACAAGAAGATAATGCATAAAATAATTAAGAGGAAACATGGTGCTAAGACACCGCGTTTCCTCTTTTTTAATCACGTAATAATGTTTCTTGATATTTTAATTTTTTAACCGTCGCTCTCACTGTTAAAATGCCTACTACAAAAAAGAACATTACAAAGTACGCATATTGTATATTAAAAATAATATACATTAAGCTCAGCAATATCCCTACAACTATGACTGTACGATATAAAAACTTTTGATAGCCTTGGATGACTTTCAAGTCAGAAACAGGCCATACTTGAGGCCATAAGCCATAAGCTTCTTGTGTATAAAATTGCGACATTTGTAGAATAATGATATACATGCCCAAACTTCCGATAATAAGACTAATAATTGGTTGATGTAACCAAATCATTAAAGCTAAAATGATGACACTTAAACGAAGTGTTAAATGAAATGCATCTTTCCCCCGAAGAAAATGACGTTTAAATAAATAGTAGTACATCGTATTACTATTCATTTCTCTTGGTTGACGTAAGAAAATGTCCAAGTATTTTCTTCTAGCAGAAGGTGCTGTGAAGCCTTTAACATCGGTAAACATATTCACAAATTTATAATAGTTCGCTTGATGTTGATGTGCTTGATTTACCATAAAATGCCATGGAAAGTGCTTTTTGGCATTCATATTTCTTAACATATATATAAGACCAAGCATTAAAACAACACTTGCAAACCCCATATAAGACTTACCATCTAGCCAAACATAATATCCAGATAAATTCAATATCATTAATAACACATTAATAGACCAATTTTCTAATCCGTACAAATACCATTGCCATCTCAATATTAGACCTAAATAGGGTAAAATAAGCGCCAAGAGGATAAGGATATAAAAATGTACAGTGTCATTCGGATATAACGTATGAAATAAAGGAAAAAAAACGATAAGTACGATTACTTGTAAGGGTATCCGAGAGATATAACTGGCCGTAATACAGCGTTTAACGTATTGTTTCATGCTATTTTCAAATGGCAGTAAGAAAAGTTGATCAGCTTCTTGTAGTCGCGTTTTTAATGGAAAAAGCGAAGTCAAACATAAAAGTACTGACATGATAAGCAAATAATTGATGCCTTTTGGGATAGCACGTAACCATTCACCATATCCTAAAATAAAAGCACCTAATAAAATGACAAGAAATACTGAAAAGTGACCATTAAAAATGAACTTGTTATAGTGGCGTTTTTCTTCAAAATCTTTTAGTCGCCTAACTTGATATAAAGCTTTCACATTATTCATAGAGAAGCTCCTTGATGTGTCACTTTAATATATATGTCATCAAGTGTACTATTAGGCATTTGCGCTTGTTGACGCAACGCATCCAAATCTCCCATCGCTACAATTTCTCCTTGATCTAAAATGATAAATCGATCACAGTATCTTTCCGCTGTTGCTAAAATATGTGTGCTCATAAGGACTGTACGTCCCTCGTGTTTTTTCGATTCCATCAAATCTAACATTGACTGAATACCGATTGGATCAAGTCCTAAAAATGGTTCATCAATAATGTATAAATCTGGATTAACGATAAATGCGCATATGATCATCACTTTTTGTTTCATTCCTTTAGAGAAATGGCTTGGAAAAATATTCAGTTGATCTTCTAAACGAAATGATTTTAATAATGGCTTGGCACGTGTCATTGCAGTTTGCACATCAATATCATATGCCATCGCTGTCATTTCGATATGCTCTTTTAACGTGAGGGTATCGTAAATGATAGGTGACTCTGGTATATAGGATAAACGGCGTCGATATGCTTCTATATCATCCTTAATATTTATGTTTGAAATCGACATTTCCCCTTCCATAGGTGTAAGTAATCCCAAAAGATGTTTGATTGTTGTACTTTTACCAGCCCCATTGAGACCTATTAAGCCAACAATTTCTCCAGGTTTGAGTGAAAAGTTGATATTTTTAATTATCGGTGTTCTTCCATAACCACCTGTTAAATTTGTAACTTGTACAGTCATTATCCTGCACCTCCGTGAAATTTATTGTACATAAAATAACGCAATATTGCTATTTATAAACGCTCTTGAAACGTTACAGAATGATGAACTAATGCTATAATGATTAAAAAAATGATAGGAGTGAAAAGGAATGGCTGAAACAATCTTCTCAAAAATCATCGATGGAGAAATTCCAAGTTTTAAAGTTTATGAAAATGACCATGTTTATGCTTTCTTGGATATATCACAATTATCAAAAGGACACACATTACTTATACCTAAGAAACCTTCAGCAAATATCTATGAAACAGATGCTGAAACGATGAAACATATTGGTGAAGCGTTACCTATCGTTGCAAATGCTATTAAAGATGCGTTTAACCCAGACGGTTTAAATATCGTTCAAAATAATGGTGAATATGCTTCACAATCTGTTTTCCATATTCACTTTCACTTGATTCCACGTTATAAAAATGACATGGATGGTTTTGATTACCAATGGGAAACACACGAAGATGCATTTAATGATGAAGCTAAAACCAAAATAGCTCAGCAAATTGCTGATAAAATCCAACAATAGTTTGTACATCCACATACTTATGCATGAATATTCGTTATAATGGGTATGAAATATTAAAATGCTTCAGAGGAGGAAAAGTATGAGAGCCTTACAAATTACTTTAGGTCTTGCTGCAGGCGTAGCTACAGGGCTTGGTGTAGCGCTAATGAAACGCGACAAATCTACACGTATTGAAAGTACTACAGTAGAAAAACCTAAATCAGATTTAGAAAAAGAAGTTGATAATATTAAACGTAGTATCAACGATATTATAAGTTACGTTAACGACATTAAGTCAGAAAGCCAATCAGTGGCTGGATCTATCGGGGATGAAGTTAAAACGATGATTGGTGAATTCCAATCGGA
The DNA here is from genome assembly GCF_002901865.1 of Staphylococcus agnetis. Lineage (GTDB taxonomy): Bacteria > Bacillota > Bacilli > Staphylococcales > Staphylococcaceae > Staphylococcus > Staphylococcus agnetis. Next base: position 7,842 of record NZ_PPQF01000082.1, on the reverse strand, counting down.
TATCGATCCAAATATAAAAAGATTACAATCCCACATAGAAAATTTACAAAATCGTGGCGAAGAAATTACAAATTTTCCATCTAAAAAGTAAATTTGTAGTGTTTATCAAACAATAATTCGATATAATAGTATTAAAACATGATACGGTGAGTATCATGTTTTTTTATAGTTTGAGAAAGGAGCGGTGCGTATGACTGATAAACAAAAACAAATTGAAAGTATCCTTTTCACTCACAAAGCAGCCATGCTATCTAAAGTGATATGGAAAAATGCGGAACGCGATTGGCAAAATTGGCTACGTAAATCAGGTATTACAATGAACGAACATCTGATTTTAATGACAATTTATGCATTTGGTCGTGTTACAATTTCAGATATCTCACGATATGGTGTGATGCATGTTTCAACAGCTTACAACTTTGCTAAGCGACTTGAACAACAAGGACTTTTAACGCTTGAAAAAGACACGAACGATAAGCGTAATACTTATATACATTTAACAGATAATGGTACGAAGCTCATCGAAGAAATATTTGAACAGTATAATATTGAAAATAACACTGTATATCAAGCTTCTGAACAATTCAGTTCAGAAATGTTTCATAAGCCTAATTTTAGTGATGCTCATTATTTAGTTGCTAAGATGCATGGTAAAGAATTTATTGATGATGTCAATGCTTGTCATAATCATTTAAGAAAACATTTGCTTGACGTTGAGTAAACGAACGTAGATAATACAAGTTATCTATTATATGTTTAAAGGAGTATGCATAATGTTGAATTGCTCGCGCTCAATAGATATACATTCGCGATTTGGGCTACCACGTATTGCTTTTATTAGTTTTGTCACAATGGTTATTACGTTTTTTATTAGTTTCGAAATTTTTCATTTCAAATATAATGTAAGATTAACTGACGAACATTTTTTTACATTTTTGGTCTTATTAATACTTTTATATCCGATTCATAAAGCAATTCATTTGATTACGGTAATCCCCTATGTAAAGTATTTTAGAATACATAAGTTATTACGTAATAGTTGGTTCCCTTTTTACAACATATATGTTGATAGGCCGATACGAAAAATCTATTTTTGCATTTGTTTATTAATGCCGTTAATCGTGATTACATTGATCATGATTATAATGGCGCGACATTTTCCTGAATACGGTCATTATGCGATGTTTTTACTTGCTTTAAACGCGGGGTATGCTGTCATGGATTTACTCTATTTGAAAATTATCATTTTTTCTAGACAAGGCGATTACATCGAGGAACATATTAATGGTCTGATGATTCTCGAAAAAAAATGAACTTTTTAGACACTTACCTTTTCAATGTCAAATTAAATAACATTAAATATAATTTATTACAAAACGTAGTAATTGAATCTTTAGCTTAAAAAAGATTTAAATACTACGTTTTTTCTCGTAAATTAGTCTTAGTTCTACCCTTCTTCATTGGTATGCTACTTACAATATGGTAATATTATTTGTGATAATTTAAAAATAAAGGAGCTAACACAATGAAGAAAGGTTTACAAAAAATGATTATTCCTCTCACAGCCAGCGCTGTTATTTTAGGGGCATGTGGGAATGACACACCAACATCTAAAGATCAAACGCTTATTTCTTCAAAAGCTGGCGATGTTAAAGTTGAAGATGTTATGAAAGAAATTGGTAAAGATCAAATTGCGAGTAACTCATTCAAAGTTCTTTTAAGCAAAATTTTAAAAGATAAATATGGTGAAAAAGTAAACAATGATGACATTGAAAAACAAATTGATAGTGAAATCAAAAAGTATGGTGGGAAAGATCAATTTGAAAGCCTTCTTAAGCAACAAGGTATGACAATGGAAAAATACAAAGAACAACGTAAAATGATGGAATACCAAAAAGCGTTGTTAAATGAGAAAGTCGATATCTCTGATAAAGAAATTAAAGATAATACGAAAAAAGCGTCTCATATTCTAATAAAAGTGAAGCAAGATAAAAATGATAAAGAAGGCCTATCAGATGATGAGGCTAAAAAGAAAATTGATGACATTAAGAAGCAACTTGATAAAAACCCTAAAGATTTTGACAAGATTGCCAAAGACGAATCTATGGATTCAAGTAAAGATAAAAATGGTAGTTTAGGTTATGTCGTTAAAGGTCAAATGGTAAAACCTTTTGAGAAAGCACTATTTAAATTAAAAGATGGTGAAATTTCAGATGTGGTTAAAACAGATTATGGCTATCACATTATCCGAGCTGACAAACCAACTGATTTTGACAAAGAAAAATCAAAATTAAAGGAAAAATTCATTCAAAATAAACTTCAGGAGAAACCTGAAATTCTAACTGACGCATATAAAAAATTATTAGATGAATACAAAGTTGACTATAAAGACAGTGATATTAAAAAAGCGATTGAAGATAACATCTTAAATCCTAAAGCTTTAAAAGAACAAGCTTCTCAAGGGTCACAAGGTCAACAAAATATGGGAATGTAATATTTTACACGCTTACTAAAAGCTGCTAACAACGCAAATTGCGTTATTAGCAGCTCTTTTTATGATTAACATGATTTTTCATTATGCAGAAAAGTAATTGTGCGCTTATTAAAAAAGCAACAATCTAAAGTAGTTACTTTAGATTGTTGCCCTATCCAATTCAGTCTAATTTTTCAGGTTTATAAAATTGGCGATTTTCTAAGCCAAAAATACGTTCTGTAAATTGACCCTTCTCTATTTTTTTAAACGCTTTTTCAAACATGTTCATTCTCGCATCTATATTATCAATAAAATGTAAAATTTCAGCTTCTTTTACATGTGGTAATTTAGGTGAACCATACTCTAATTTACCATGATGCGCGAGAATTAGGTGCCGTAGCAATAGCACTTCTTCTCCATCAATGCCAAGCTCTTTTGCAGCTTCCGCCACTTCTTCACTCGCAATTGAAATATGTCCAAGTAAGTTACCTTCAAGCGTATAACTTGTAGCGATAGGCCCTGAAAGTTCTCTCACCTTCCCCATATCGTGCAAAATAATACCACTATAAAGTAAACTTTTATTTAATTCAGGATAAATCGCGCATAAACCTTTGGCAATTTTTAACATTGTTAAGACATGATAACTTAACCCACTTACAAAGTTGTGGTGATGGGAACTTGCTGCCGGATACGTAAAAAATGCCTCTTCATGCTTTTGTAATAAATGACGCGTAATACGTTGTAGATGCGCATTTTCCATTTCAAATATGAAGGATTGCAATTCAGATTTAATCTCATCAACTGGCATCGGCGCACCATCTATAAAGTCTTGTGTTTTGAAACCATCCGCTTCAGTCGCAACACGAAACTGGTTCACTTTCATTTGCTTACGACCACGATAATTGATTACGTCACCTTTCACATGAATAATTAACTCGGGTTTCAAAGTGGCCATATCTTCTTTAGTAACGGTCCAAACTTTTGCTTCAATTTCACCACTTTTATCTTGCAAGTGTAACGTCATATAATCTTTGCCTTGAGCTGTTACACCTTGTGTTGCTTTATGCACGAGGAAAAATTGATCCACGGCATCTCCTGGTTGCAATTTTTCTACATTTCTCATAATAAAACGCCTTTCTCACTAATGTTTCTCTATTTTTTCAAGCGTAACCAGTTGTTTTGAAGGAATATGATTATCTTTAGCGCATGTAAAGTATAAGACTTGGTACGCATCAGGTAATGCTCTTAAAAATTTCATCATTCTTTGACGACGTGTCACATCAAAATGTACAAAGGCGTCATCGATAATAATCGGTAAGGAGTAGTATGGTTTTAATATTTTTATTAAACTCAAACGTAACGAAATATATAATAGTTCTTTTGTAGACTGACTCAGTTCAATAGGTTGATACATTTGACCATCTCGATGTTTTACCATTACTTGTTCATTTTGATACGTAACTTGAATATATTGCCCTGCTGTCAACTCATGATAAATTTGCGTTGCCACATCGACAACTTGTGGCAATCGTTTATCTTTAATTTGCTTAATATGCTCATCAACAAGTGCTTCTAAATAACTTAATGCTGCCCAATCTTCAGCTGTAGCGTTAAGTTGATTGCGCAATAATTGGTAACGATGACGCAAATGACGTAATGTATCGTCCGTTTCCATATGGTTAATTTGCGCATTTAAGTCACTGACCTCACTTTGAAGTGTTAAATAACGTTGATTATAATCATCAATTTGAGTTGATAATTTATCATAATCATCTTGTAATTGTGCAGACGTTTTCTCACTTAATTTTGAGCTTTCTTCATACCCGTAATTTTGATTTTCTAAATACTTTGTTAAATCATTAAAGCGTGATAATCGTTGATGGTAAGTTTGGTAGTTATCGTGATGACGATAATAACTCTCTTCATCAATCGCACCGATAAAGTTAAATAACTTTTGAATAATAGATTTATTCTCATTCAATCTGTGAGTCAAATGTTTAAGTTCTTTTTCAAGTAATGTCATTTGTTCTTGATTGCGTTCATGTTGCACACGATTACTATTCGTACGTGACACCCACGCTCTCACATCATGAAATAATGCTTCATTATCTGTCTCTGGAAGCGCATCTGTCACTTGCTTTTGTGCTTCATCATAAAATGCATTTAATGATTGGGTTAATTGTTGTTGCTTTAAAACTAATGTTTGTAAATGCGCATGATGTTCTTTGATTTGATGAATTGTCATCATCGCATCTATTAATAAATCATCTGATAATTTTTCAGAAACATGCATCTCTGCTTTCGCTTGCGTTAGTTTCTGAGAGACTTGTTGTAAATCAGCTTCAGAAGCTTCTAATTGTTGCGCGATGTGTTTTTGTTTTGTATTCAAGACAATAAATTGTTGCTCACGTTGATGAATTTGATCTCTTAACTGATATTGATCTGCTAAATCAAAATTCAAATCATATTCTTGTTCTAAACGTGCAACTTCTTTTTCTAATTGATTAATTTCATCAGAAAAACGTTCAGTATGGCCTTCAGTTTTAGTCTTAATAGCAAAGCAACCGATGACAAAAATGACGGCTAATACAGCAAAAACAATAGCAAATAACATCGTTTGTGAAACGAATGAAAAGACTGCAAGTCCTACTGAAATAACAGCCAAAATAATCATTGCAATACGCAAAGATTTTTGTTGCTTTTCTTTTTGCAGCTGTTCTGTTTCAAAAGCTTCCTTCATTTTAGAGAAAAGATTTTTCTTTTCACGTAACTCCAACGCACGCTTATCGTATTCTTTCTTTTTAGCAAAGTTTTCTTCAGATACAAGTTGTGATTTCAACTCTTCTAATTCTGTTTGTGAAGATTGTTGATCCACTTCCATACTTTCATAGTTTTGTTGTAATTGTTGGACAGCATAATTTAAATCGCGTTTTTCTTTTAACGCATCGCTCAAATCGCTCTTGCGAATATCTGAAGTATCAATATCACTATCAATCGCTTGCCAACCAATATTTGACATTAAACCATCGATTTGTCGTTCTGTGTGTTCAATTTCTCGTTCAGTTTGGCGCAAATCCATAGTGGTTTGTTTAATCGATTCTTCTTTTTTAGCAATATTTTCTAATGATTGGGATAATTCGTCAGATGGTATATATAATTGTTCATTTTCATATGATAGTTGCTGAAACTTTTCATTTCTTAACCCGATATCACGTTTTAATTGTTCGGTTTGAAATTTTGCATTTTCATATCGATCGATACCTTGTTCTGGAAATTCTAACGGTTCAACGTTTAAATCCGCTTCTAAACCTTTCCATTCTTGAACTTGATCATGTAATGCGATTTCTTTTTGTTTTGTTTCAAAAAAGCCTGTGAGTTGATTTAAATTTGTTTTTACATGTTCCAATCTTCGTGCTGCTTTATCCCGCTCATCAGTCAATCGTTGGTACGTTTCAAGTTTAGCGGATTCATCGCGAATTTGCGCTTCAAGTTGTTTTAATTCCTCAACTTGTCTATTAATTTGAGGATTTTGGCCTGACTTTTTATATAAAGATTGTTTCTTTTGATGAATCAAATCACGCATACCTATAAATTCCGTTGATCCTAGAGCACCGGCTTGCATTAAGTAATTTTGAAGTTGTTGTTCATTCATATTTTGATGAATATCTTGTAACCCCATGACACTGAATGAAAAAATATCTTGATATGTACGTTTATTAATAAAATTTAAATTTTGCTGAAGCCAAGTTTCATCTTTTATTGCGCCGTTAGGTAAAAAGACTTTTACATCACCTTGCGCTCGACCTTTGACACGTTCCACATCAACTAAAGATCCATCATCCATTTTCAAAGTAACACGGCCACCATAATGATTCCCCATACGTGGCTCTAAACGCGGTTCATTTTCACGCTTTGTAGGAAAACCAAATAATATCGAATGGATAAACGCTTGCAATGTAGATTTACCTGCTTCATTTTCCCCGTATATTTCAGTAAAATTCTCATTAAATTCAACTTTACGTTGGACAAACTGACCATAGCCATAAATTTCTACAGATTTTATTTTCATGGTTTAATTGCCCCCTTTTAGCTCTGCATCGATAATTTCTTCAGCTCGTGTGATAAGTGCTTTCCGATCTAAGTCTGTAAAATTATTTAAGTATCGTGACGTTTTGGGATTCATATATAAATCACTTAAAGCACGCTCAAAAACACTGTCTTGCGCTACGATATCTTGAGAAAACTCTTTCATAATTGAAGTTTTTTCTAGTTCTGTGTAGTTCACAGTTAATTCATCAATTAAAACAAAATGTTGCTCATTTTCTTCATATTCAGTAATCATTTCATTAAGCTGTACGAGTGTTTGGGGATCAATTCTCTCATCACCACTTACATCTAAGCGTAAACGGTAAAACGCACGGCCTTCAGGTCTCACACGCGCTTTAAATGCTTGTATTTTTTCGTATAGATGATGTTGATTAATTTGATCCGTTTCAATCACCGCAGATTCAAAACGAATAAATTGTGTTGGCACAAAGCGTGTTCGTAATTCAACATGGTCACCTTCTACAATAAGACACCCTTTTTCACCTTGTTCATTAAAATGACGACCTTGTATATTGCCAGGATAATGAATTTGAGGTAGATCATTTAATTGATCTCGCTTATGGATATGCCCTAATGCCCAATAATGATACATTTTTGCATTTAAATCCTCTAAACGAAATTCAGTATAGCGGTCAGAAACACCCGATTTACTGTACGTTCCATGAAGTAAACCAATATTAATCGTATGATGACTTTCACTTGTAGGATAATCATCAATTTTATTTTCATAACTCTCATTATGTTGATAACTAAAACCATGTAAGTGAACTTTCTCACCATTTTTTGTTATCGTTTGATATGTTTCTACTTTGTTAGAAAATACAGTGACGTTTTGAGGCCAATCTGATATAAGTGCGTCAGAGAGTGGGTCATGATTACCATGAATCATATAAACAAATATTTGTTCCTTGTTTAATCTTTCAAATTGTTCTTTTAAAAACACTTCTGCTTTTAAGGTTCTGTTTTCAGAATCAAATAAATCGCCACTAATAACAATAAAATCAACTTCTTCACGTAAAGCTAAATCTACAATTGTTTTAAAACTTTCATATGCACTATTTTCAACATCTTTAAGAATATTAGGACTTAAAAATTGTTTGGAGGCAAATGGACTATCTAAATGTAAATCTGCACAATGCAAAAATTTAACCATGACTGCATACTCCTTTATAAGAATCTTTAACAAGCCTTTTTACATGTTATGTATTCATTTATTTTATCATATTTTTGTAGATTTATGTGATGAGTTTCTGTTAAGAAAC
>NZ_PPQF01000081.1 GCF_002901865.1 Staphylococcus agnetis | reverse complement strand
CCATTTAAAATTATAATGTTTATTTCTGAAAATTAATATTATTAGAACTTTTAAAGGTCACAAATATGTCATTTTAATAAGATTTGAAGGATAATTTTACTCCTTTAATGTGAAAAAGCGTCACAGCGTTGCGGTATCATAAGGCTTAGAAAGATCATTTTTTCACAATCTCAAAAAATTCTTTATAAATACTATTCCAAAAGAATTACCACTCAACTAAATATCTCATTGTCGCTGTTGCATACGCTTTCAAAAACAGCTAATATTTGATTTGGAAAATAAGCGCGCTTATCTAAATGATATTTATGAGAGAAGAGGAAAGATTATGGATTTTATTTTAGGTATTGGAACATTGCTTGTAGTTTTACTAGCGATGACTTTGTTTCTAAAGTTTGCCCCTAACGGTAAAGTCAGTCTACAAGCACTATCAGGTGCAGCATGTGCCACTTTTTTACCTGAAGCATTTTTAAAATATGCGATTGGTGGCGTCTTCCATATTGAATATTTTACAAAATTAGGCGAAATTGCTGGAAGTTTAAGTGGTGTCGCTGTGGGTATTTTGACGTGTTTAAAGTTTGGAGTGAATCCTGTATTTGCGGTTTTAACTGGGCTAGTCCTTTATGACTTTAAATTACTCCCAGCATTTATAGCAGCTTACTTTGTTGCATTTGGTATTAAATATTTAGAAAAGAAAGTTCCAGAAGGCTTAGATTTAATTTTAGTGATATTGTTATCACCCGCAATCACATACGGTATCGCATTTATCGTTTCACCAAGTGTCATCGCTGTACTTAAACAAATTGGTACGGCAGTCACTGCTGTAGGTGATAATAATCCTTATGCTTTAGCGCTCGTTATTGGTGCAATTGTTCCTGTTGTCGGTATGACACCGTTAAGTTCAATGGTATTCACAAGCCTTCTTGGTTTAACAGGTATTCCTATGGCGATTGGTGCATTAGGCTGTATGGGCAGTTCGTTTGTTAATTTCGTCATGTTTAGAAAATTGAAAATCGGTAATCCTGGTAAAGCCTTTGCGGTTGCAATTGAACCCCTTACTCAAATTGATATTATTGCAAAATATCCAATTCAACTCTATGGTACAAATGCTATTGTTGGCATGGTCAACGGTCTCTTCATAACATATATGGGCATCGTTGTAGATCAACCAGGAATGGCAACCCCTATCGCTGGTCCGATTGTAGCTTTAGGTTTTAATGATGCTGTATCAACTGTAATTACAATCGTAGTCGTTGCAATCATCAGCATTGTACTCAGTTATATCATCGGAACATTCATTAATAAAAAGCAAATCGGTTTAAGTTTAAATACACCCAAACTTTCAAAACAAATGAATTAAAGGAGCGATAAAGTATGGCACGTACAAAAGATTATCAAAGTGCATTTGATGTAATAGGCCCAGTGATGATGGGACCTTCAAGTTCGCATACTGCTGGTGCAGTTAAAATTGGTCAAGCTGCGCGAGCGGTACTCGGAGATACACCCGAACGCATTCGTGTACATTATTATGAATCATTTGCAGAAACACATAAAGGTCATGGTACAGACCTAGCAATAATTGGCGGCCTGTTAGGATTTAGTACCTTTGATGCTCGTATCAAGTCTTCTACGTCCATTGCACGTGATCAAGGCATTCCATTTGAATTCATTGAAGAAAAAGGGTCAAGCCTTGGCGAACATCCGAACTGTGCGCTCATTATTATTGATAAAGGTGAACGTCATGTTGAGTTAAATGGTATTTCTATCGGTGGTGGTGCATTCAAAGTGAAAAGCATACATGTCAATGGAATGTGTATATTATTATCCCATACACCGAACTTATTAGTGATTGACGGTGAATGTAATATGTCAGAAATCAACCACTTAATTAATGACCTTGTGGATAAAAGTGTTGATATTAACGAAGAAATTAAAACGATGAATCAAGAGCGTTGTTTACTCGCTTTACATTTAAACAAAGCCATTAAAGATGAACTCTTAGAAGAAATACGTCAAAAATATACGAATTTACAATTTTCATATATACAATAGTCTGGAGGAATCGACATGTTTGATTCAATGAAAGCATTAATCGAATACGCTGAAACACATTCTAAAACTTTTTCAGAAATTATGATTGAACATGAAATGGTCACACGTGGCCTTTCACGTGAAGAAGTGTTTGATATGATGCAACTCAATTTAGATACAATGCGCGATGCGGTAGAAAAAGGCTCTACAGGCGAAGGCGTAAAAAGTGTCACAGGATATACAGGACAAGATGCCATTAAAGTTGCAAAATATAATGACACACATCAAGCACTTTCAGGACACGATATGATCTCAGCAGTACAAGGCGCGATTGCGACAAACGAAGTCAATGCAGCCATGGGTATCATTTGTGCAACACCTACAGCCGGTTCATCAGGTACGATTCCGGGCGTCCTATTTAAATTAGAAAAAACGCATCATTTAGACAATGATCAAATGATTCAATTTCTATTTGCAGCCTCGATGTGCGGAATGATTATTGCCAATAACGCATCCGTCGCTGGTGCAACTGGAGGTTGTCAAGCAGAAGTCGGTACAGCATCAGCGATTGCCGCTGCTGCAGCCGTTGAAACGTTTGGAGGTACGCCGGCACAAGCTGGGCATGCCATTGCGATTAGTTTAAGTAACTTATTAGGTCTCGTTTGTGACCCTGTAGCAGGTTTAGTCGAAATCCCATGTGTCATGCGAAATGCCATCGGTTCAGGAAATGGCTTAATCTCCGCTGATTTGGCATTAGCCGGTGTTGAAAGTCGTATTCCAGTAGATGAAGTCATTATGGCGATGGATAAAGTTGGAAGAAATTTACCAGCTTCATTACGTGAAACAGGTATAGGTGGTTTAGCTGGCACACCTACCGGACAAGCCATTAAAGAAAAAATCTTCGGTAGCTCTAGCCAAGAACAAGTTTTCTCATAAAAAATGGCACCCGCATGTCGACAGGACTGCGGGTGCTTTCATACTATTTATCTTTTTTTAGCAATCGAGGGTCATACGTTTTTTGTGAATGAACATGTTGATGCGTCTGTTTAACTTGCTCACTATCCGTTTGCTGATGTTTCACTGTAAAAACAATATAATGATAGATAAAGAAAATGATGATACTTAACGAAATAGATTGCATGAAAAGATATTGCCACGTGCCTGCAATTAAAAGGTTTTCAGCAATCGTCGTCGTGATGACTAAAGCAATAAATAATAGCACAAATTTTTTCAGCATCCATTTCACCCCTTATCCCCTTTTGGCCTTATACATGTTATACCACGAAAAAAGATGAAAAGATACCTTTTTCAGATAATTCTTACATCTAATTATTTTCTATACTATTCCATATGAATTGAAATAGTTCTTATATTAAAGAACGATGCGTCATCATTCCGCTTCAAATAATTAAATCAAATATTAAGAAAACACTCTTATCTGTTTTCTAAAGTGTAAGTCAGATAAAAGTGTTGAATGTCACCTAAAATCGCTTTTATTGTTTGATATCGTTAAAATCGATAACGTTGCTGTGTTTATGTCGTTCTTCTTGATCTATGATGTGCATATATTCTTCAAATGTATGACCGTGGTAAATCCAATTGCGCATTTTCATGTAAACTGGTTTGACCTTATTAGCAGCAGTTTGTTCGACGCGTTTACGTAAAATCCCATCTTGTACAAGTGAATACATAACATCAGCAACCATATTATATTCAATTGCATGTTTCATCATTGTAAGAATTTCCACAGTAAGACCGTCAACAGTAGCGTTAAGTTTATTGTCTTCTCGAATATTTTTTGATAACCATGAAACAAAATTAAAGTACGTTTCATCATCCAATCCAAACACATGTGTTTGATAATATAACAAATCATTTAACGTTGCAGGCTCATAATATTTTGCATCTTTTAGGAAGTGATGGTACTCATCTGGTTCGAGCTCAAGTCCAACACTCGTAATATAGCCCTCTCCTACAATAAAATTACGTGTATGAGGCATTAAACGTGTGAAACGTCTTAACAATTTACGTATTTCAAGCAATGAATACGTTTTTTCTAAGTACTTATTCATGACATGTTGCAGTTGAGACAATGAATAAAGTCCGTATAGATTTGTTGCCGCTTCAATCACATCTTGCTCTAATTTAAATTGTTTGAGCGTCTCATGTTGTGTAACCCATTTTTCAACTTGAGCAATGATTTCTTCAGGTATCCATAATAAATGATAGCCTCTTTCATCTCGCTCCGTTTCAAAAATTAAAAACGATTCTGGAAAAGAAATATCTGTTTCAATCGATTCTCCATTTTGATTCATCGCTAAGATATGAAGAAATAAACGTTGTTGGTCCTCACTCATTTGATTTATCACTTCATTAAAGTAAGATTGTGTAACGATGGACGTGATAAGTAATGTTGCTATTTCATCCTTTTTCAATGCGGAATACCCTTTGATATGATGCTCCCTACAAAGTTGTTTTAATGCGTCAACTGTGGGGTTGCCTAACAACTGAATAAATTGATTAGGACTTTCTTGTTCTAACATTGAATTTAACATGGTTTCTAGTTGCGCTCGGTCTTCAACACTTTGATTTTTTAATAACGCTTTTAAATCTTTTTCCCAGTTAGTCATTATAAATCACCTATTTATATAATCTTAATTTCATTGTACTATTGATATCTTTAAAAACAAAATGACAAATGCATGAACATCATGTCACGACATATACGATGCGTTTTAAGAAAACGAAAAAAGGGGCTGGGACATAGGGTTTCAGCTTCCAAGAAAAACACCACAAAAATCACTTCAAAAGATTTTGTGGTGTTTTTTCATTTGAATTCTACTT
>NZ_PPQF01000080.1 GCF_002901865.1 Staphylococcus agnetis | reverse complement strand
CCCTATAAAGTTTTCACTTTTTAAGTGTCTACTTTATAGGGAGCATATCAGAAATTTGTTGGCTATTATTTTCTATATAGATACTTTAATCTTTGTGAAAGTAAATAGATGAATTCACAATTATCAATTCAAACGAGGCCTTAACCAAGACTTCTGAGGCATTGAACCGAAATCGAAAATTCATTTTGTGGTAAGGTGCCATGAAAAGTTAGGTATTAGGAACAATTAAAATTAAGAATGTTTAGGTCCTCACCTTTATTTATATGAATAAATATAAAAGAGAAAGAGTTAAAATTAATCGCTCTGTATGGTTGAGTTCACGAAGCTTTTGGTATTGGGACCGAATGTCAACATTCCATCATCGTTTTGCTTCTTTTTTCTCCCTACACCATTATGTTATAATTATGAGTATTATTTATAGAGATAAGGTGAAGCGAATTGGAAAGAAATGTGAGGATAGAAACACTCCAAATTGTGAAACAAGATGACAGCAAAGAGAAATTTGTGAACCAACTTGAAGGGACACTCACTGAAAAAAATGCGACATTTATCCGTTATAATGAACAAGTTGATGAAGTAAACGTCAATGTAACTGTTAAGATTGCGCCAGATGCTATTAAAATTATTCGTAAAGGCGACATTAATATGACGTTACATTTCCAAGAAGGTCAACCTACGAAAACGTTTTACCATATTCCTGAAGGTAAAATGTTGTTGATGGTCAATACATTGAGCATTATTCATTTTGTAGATGAAGCTGGCGGAAAGTTAAAAATTCATTATGAGTTATACCAAGATGATGACAAAATGGGCACGTATCAATATGAAATAAAATATAAGGAGATAAAAGATGAACTTAATTGATCAAGTCAAACAAACATTAGTTGATGAAATTAAAAAAAGTATTCAGCAAGCCGGTATTACAGATGACGTACCAGCGATTAAAATTGAAATACCAAAAGACGAGAAAAATGGTGATTATTCTACAAATATCGCCATGGTTTTAACGAAGATTGCAAAACGTAATCCAAGGGAAATTGCGACGCTAATTGTTGAAAACTTGGATGCGACGAAAGCGCATGTAAAGTCTATTGACATTGCTGGACCAGGATTTATTAATTTCTATTTAGATTCAAGTTATCTATATGAAGTCATCGATCAAGCAATGGAAAAAGATGAACGTTTTGGCTATGCAGACGTCCCTAAAAATGAAAAAATCCTTGTGGAGTATGTCTCTGCCAATCCAACCGGGGATTTACATATCGGTCACGCGCGTAATGCAGCAGTAGGTGATACGTTATGTAATATTTTAAAAGCGGCTGGATACGACGTGACACGAGAATATTACATTAATGATGCAGGGAATCAAATTACGAATTTAGCAAAATCCATTGAGGCGCGCTTCCTTCAGAGTTTAGGTGAATCAGTAGACATGCCAAAAGATGGCTATCATGGTAAAGACATTAAGAAAATTGGTGAAGATTTAGCGGCGACGCAGCCTGAACTAAAATCTTTAGACAGCGACACACGTATTAAGCAATTTAGACAATTAGGTGTGGAATATGAAATGAAAAAATTGAAAAAAGATTTGGCTGATTTCAATATTCATTTCGACAATTGGTTTAGTGAAACAACGTTATATGAAAAAGGTGATATTAAAGCTGTATTAGAAAAAATCACTGACCTTGGCTATATTTATGAAAAAGATGGCGCGACGTGGCTACGTACAACAGATTTCAATGATGATAAAGACCGTGTATTAATCAAACAAGATGGTTCTTATACGTACTTCTTACCAGATATTGCATATCATTTTGACAAAATTCAACGTGGAAATGATAAGTTAATCAATTTGTTTGGTGCTGACCATCACGGATATATTAATCGTTTAAAAGCAGCGGTGGAAACGTTTGGTGTGGATCAAGAACGTCTTGAAATTCAAATCATGCAAATGGTACGTTTAATGCAAAATGGCGAAGAAGTTAAGATGAGTAAACGTACTGGTAATGCAATCACTTTAAGAGATATTATGGATGAAGTAGGTATTGATGCCGCACGTTATTTCTTATCTATGCGTAGTCCTGATACACATTTTGATTTTGATATGGAGCTTGCGAAACAACAATCTCAAGATAATCCTGTCTATTACGCACAATATGCACATGCGCGTATTTGTTCAATTTTGAGACAAGCGGATGAAAAAGGGTATCATGTCGAACAAGGTTTGGATTACACAACGATCACGAATGATAAAGCGATTGAATTGCTTAAAAAGATTGCAGAATTTGAACCAATGATTGAAGGTGCTGCTGAAGCACGCGCAACACAACGTGTGACAAACTATATTCAAGATTTATCTGCACATTTCCATAGATTTTATAATGCTGAAAAAGTGTTAACTGACGATGAAAATAAAACAAAGGCGCATTTAGCGTTAATCACTGCAACACGTATTACATTACGTAATGCCTTAACTCTAGTTGGTGTAACTGCACCAGAACGTATGTAAGATTAATCTAAAATTCTACAGAAAAAATGATGTACGACAACGTGCATCATTTTTTTGTTGGCATTTTATAAATAATAGTGGTATCTTACGCGGGATTTGTTATAATTTGTGAATAATCAGATGAGGAGTGAGCACATGAATTTAAAGCGTGTCATTGTTTTTGTTTTGACGGTAATCATCATGTTATCAGGATGTAGTTTTAACCAAAATCAATCGCAACAATCTGGTAAAACTTCAGATAAAGTGCCTAACCGTATTATTTCACTCATGCCGAGTAATACTGAAATTTTATATGAATTAGGGTTAGGTAAACATGTGGTAGGCGTATCAACCGTTGATGATTATCCTAAAGACGTACGTGAAAAAACGCAATTTGATGCGATGAAATTAAATAAAGAATCACTGATAAAAGCACAACCCGATCTTATTCTCGCACATGAATCACAAAAAGCATCTCAAGGGAAGGTGTTAAAAAGTCTTGAGCATAGTGGCATCAATGTGGTTTATGTTAAAGATGCACACTCTATTAAAGATATGTATGAGAGCTTTGCACAAATAGGAAAAGTGACGCATAAAGAGCGAGAAGCTCAAGCATTAATTAAAGAAACGCAAGCAAATATTGACAAAATTACAAAACAAACGAAAAAGAAAAAAACCAATCCAAATGTATTTATTGAAATTGCTTCAGAGCCTGAAATTTATTCTGTAGGTCAAAAGACATTTATGGATGACATGTTAACACAATTGCATGCTAAAAATGTTTTTCACGATCAACAAGCGTGGCCTACAGTGAGTAAAGAACAAATCATCCAAAAAAATCCAGATGTGATGATTACGACATCAGGAGTATCCACTAAAGAGTATCAACAACTCGTGGCACAACGTGGCGGCTTTAATAAGGTTAACGCTGTAAAAAATAACCGAATTATTGCATTAAACGATGATGTGTTATCTCGACCAGGTCCACGCATTGATGAGGCAATGAAGCAACTGAGTGATGCGATATATGAAAAATAATATGATGAAAGACCTCATAACTTTAAGTTTATGGGGCTTTCTTTTAATCGGTATCACCATTTACAGCTTGTGTAGTTTTATGGATTGGTCAAGCCCTTATGCGTCAACAATCATTTTTGAGGTACGTTTGCCTCGGATTTTACTCGCACTTTTATCAGGGATGGGGTTAACATTAGCAGGTTTTTTGTTTCAGCTTATTTTAAACAATCCCCTTGCTGATAGTTTTACACTCGGTTTAGCAAGTGGGGCGACACTAGGGGCTGCACTCACTGTGTTTTTGGGGTTATCTTTTTTATGGATTGCACCTATTTCCATATTATTTGGAGTGGTTTCGCTCTTCGTTGTAGTTCTAATAGCGCATGTTGTATCGTGGGGATACCCAACTAAAATGTTAATTTTATCAGGAATTATGGTAGGCGCGTTAATGAATGCCATTTTGTATCTCTTAGTTCAAATGAACCCACAAAAATTACAAAATATATTAAATTATATGTTCGGTGGATTTTCAGCAGCGGAAATGAGAGAAGTTATCATCATAGGTAGCGTACTTTTATGTGTCATAAGCATCATTTCAGCGTTATTACCTCAATTAAAGTTGCTACAACTTAATGACTTGTCTAGTCAAAGTCTAGGACTTAAAACGCAACAACTCAGTTTCATCACATTATTTATTGCAACATTACTTTCTGCAGTCATTATTGGTTACGTCGGGGTCATTGGGTTCATAGGCATCGTGATACCGCAATTTGTTCAGCGTACGAGTCGAGGTCATTTAGGGGTTAAAATGGTTTTGAATCTGATTATAGGTGGTACTGTGATGGTGTTTGCAGATGTATTAGGAAGTCAGTTATTAAGTCCTACGCAACTGCCGGCAAGTATCGTTTTAGCGTTAATCGGGATTCCTTTAATGTTTTATATATTGGTTATAGAACAAAAAAACCGGCATCAACATAGCACCAATATATAGGACACGCAAAAATATGCCACTTCAATCAGCATTTAATACCGTAGTTGATAGGTATACACAATGTGTACGTACTTTAATTTTAGAAAAAATGAAGGTATGCTACTATTACATTAATAAATTTCGTAGCTAGGATTAATTTTTAAAAGTAATGAGGTCGTCATAATGGAATTAAAACATATTAAAGCAATTATTTTTGATTTAGAAGGAACGTTGCTTGATCGAAAAAAATCTAGAGATAAATTTATAGAGGAACAGTATGAACGGTTTCACGACTACTTAGTGCGTGTTCAAGCTTCTGATTATCGTAATAAATTTATTGAGCTAGATGATGATGAAGATCATGATAAACCAGACGTGTATAAAGAAATCATTAAACAATTTAATGTAGATAGACTTAGTTGGAAAGATTTGTTTCATGACTTTGAAATGCATTTTTATCGCTATGTATTTCCATTTTATGACACCACATATACACTACAAAAGTTGAAAAAAGCTGGCTATAAAATCGGTATAATTGCTAATGGGAAATCAAGTATTAAACATTATCGTGTCTATGCGTTAGGGATTGAAGATTACGTCAATCATCTGTCGACATCTGAAGCGGTAGGTTTTAGAAAACCTCATCCGCGCATTTATGAAGATATCATCGAAAAGTTGAATGTAGACCCTTCAGAGGTTGTGTATGTCGGTGATGATGCTTTAAATGATGTGGCGCCCGCTAGAGCTATGGGAATGGTGAGTGTATGGTATCGTCATAAACAAGGAGAATCAGACCTTGAGCCATTAGCTTCAGAAATGGATTATGAAATCTCTACATTAGAAGAAATATTAGATATTTTGAATATACCGAGAGGGGATGAAAAATAATGAAATTATTTCGTACATCAGATGGTACAGCTTTATACTATCGTTCAATGGGTCATGGAGAACCGATTATTATGATTCACACAATTCATATGAATCATACCGTGTTTGAAGACATTTCTAAACGATTATCACGTCATTATCAAGTGATTCTTATTGATTTAAGGGGGCACGGTTATTCTGACAAACCTTTAAGCATTGCATTTCAAGCTTTTGCGCAAGATATTAATGAGCTGATGGAATTTTTATATTTAAAATCAAGTATGATTGTAGCAAATGAATTAGGAAGTATTGTTGCCATGGATTTAGCAGTACGCTATCCAAATAAGGTCACAGAACTTGTGCTCATTAATCCAACCGTTAGTAACGATTTATTGCCTAAAGAACGCTTATTTTTAAAATATGCCGAAAAAATCAGAACGTGGGATAAGGCAGACCAAGAGCAGTTTTTTGAAAAACATTTGTATTACGCTAAAAATAAAGTGCGCAAATTTTTAAAAGGGGTAGATAATTCAGCGGAACTACTCACGGATTATGAACAACGTGCAGTCGATCAAGCATTTCAAAGTGTGGACATTAAACAATTGACGATGCAAGTCAAGAAGCCAACGCTCGTCATTGCAGGTAATGCCAATGAGCGTGTTACACCAATTGAATCAAAAGACGTCGCAGACTTAATTCCAAATTCTGAATTTCATCTATTTAAAAAATCAGGCGTGTATCCTTTTGTTGAAGAAAAAGAACGATTTTTAAAAACACTAAAAACATTTACAAATAATAATGTGAAAGATAATGTTTTGTAATCTTTTTGTAATATAACTGTTATTATAATGACATTTCGTGTATACTAGTAGTGAGCACAGAATCGAAAGAACGAAAAGGAGCGTGTGCTTTATGAAAAAACTCGTCATCGCTGTACTTATTACTGGTTTAACATTGTCAGGAGTAGCAACAGGATCTGCCTCTGCGATGGAAGGCAATACCATTCAATCTGTAAAAGCTTTACAAAAAGGTGATCAAACAGTTGAAGGTGTTAAAATCGGTCAAAATATGGCAGACGTGATTCGTGTCAAAGGTGAAGGTATTCATACACAAGCAGGATTTGGTTCTGAACAATTTTATGAGTACCATACATCTAAGGGAACAATGATTGTCACAGCGAATTCTAGTAGCGCAAATGCGAAAGTGACACGTATCTCAATGAGTTATAACAAAGCAAATGGCCCAACTTACAAAGAGGTTAAAAAGAATGTAAGTGATAAGGCTGTGACACGTGAACATTATAATAAAGTAACAGGTAACAGTGGCTTTATTATTGATGGGAAACGTTCATATCAATTTGCATCTACATCACCTAAAGACAAAGTCATCAAATTGTACAGAATTGATCTTGAAGGATAAACACATTGATGTTTGATTATCATGACTGGGGACAGTGGGGCTGAAATCGTTAGAGAGCATCTTTAGATTTCTTAGTCTCACTTCCTTTGATTTATGTATAACGACACTTTATACTTATGGTTTCGGGTACGGGCACTGTCCTTCCACCGAACATAAGTATTGATGTTGGAGGCACTTATGAGACCGAATGATCGCACTTTAATAGATAACGTGGAAGATTATCTCACGCATAAAGGGATAACCACGACGTTAATAGATGATGTTAAAGAAAATTTGAGAAAAGATATACAGAAATCTGAAAAACAAGGTGTAGATTATATAGAGTATCGTCAAAAATCGACTGCTGAAATTATATTAACGATTCAAAAAAATTTGTTCACATTACAGTTTAATCCAGTAGTCTTTTTTATTATAAACTTTATCTTGATTTCTTATCTTTACGATAAGCAACTGGTACCATTTGGTGCGGCTACAGGTTTATCTATTTTATATATCTTAGTTTTATTGCCGATTTCTGTAACGATTTATTCACGCATTATGCGTAAAAGTTATCTTTATCAAAATCGCCTTGAAAGTTATATAGGATTAATATTAGCAGTTGTCGCTATGTTGCTTATCGGAATGAATACATTTGATATTACATTAGGCATCCATATTGTCACACAATATACGCATCTTGTTATCGCAGTTTTTGGCATGTTTTTTACTCTATGGGGATTATATCGTAAACGTTTAGAATATACGGGTGTGGGTTTATTACTCGTGCAAAAAACGGTAGATATCATCATACGAGATCCTCAAGCAGCACAACTCATCTCTATCGCAATATGGGTGATGATTCTTGTCCTTATTATTTTTTACACGATTGAACTTTCGTCAAAAAAACAAGTTTAATGGGCGCGTCGCATTAAATTAAACTCATAATTTAGAACGTTTACAAACATTACTCAATCGAATGTTAGTTTATAAAATGATCGATTTCGATAACTATAAGGTTCAGTTCAATATAAAAAAGTACCACTTCACATCGGTTAGGTGAAGTGGTACTTTTTTATTATTGTGGTTTAATGTCGGTGCTTTTGATTGTTTCGTTTACACGATTTAACAATTCGTCGATTTTTTTACGTTGTTCATCGTTTACCAAAATTAGAACAGTTCGCTCATCCTGTTCGTTACGACGCTTGTTGAAGTAACCTTCTTGAGATAAGTTCTTTACCGCTTTAACAACTTGTGGTTGTTTGTAGTTTAAGTTGTTAATAATATCTTTAAGGTAATATTCGTCTTCGATGCGGTAGCTTAAGTGAGTTAATACTGCAAACTCCTCAAAACTAATTTGGAACTCTTTTTTGATTACGCTTTTTAATCTGTCTGCGTACGTAACCATTGATAATAATTCGAAACAATCTTTTACTCTAGTAACAGCCATGTTCATAACCTCCCATTTTTCATTGCCCTTGGATATATTTTTCAAAACTGTCTTGGAAGACAGATTAATGAAACCCTTTACTTATTAATTACAAATGAAATATCTATACCTTCTTTTAAAAAGTTATTGATATTATTGCTTGTGAATTGATTTAAGTGCAATTAGATTGTAATTATAACCAAATTATTTTTGATTGTAAACTAAGAAGGCTTAACCGCACTCTATATGAAACAAATTTTTTGTAAAATAGTGGATTCCGTCACCTTAAAGCAACATGATCATGCTTCTCTATTTTAGTGCGCATTTATTTCATGTGGATATCGTACGACTTTCTCCCCTGCAAATATTCCATTCTTAATTATAAGTTGCTCATTTATTCTATCATAACTTATTATTCGTTTAACCAATTTGCTTTTCTTATAAATCAACACGGAATTTTCATCCAGTAAAATGTCACGCGGTAATATCATTTGTGGCTTTGAAAATTGGACTTCAAAATGAGTGCCAATAGGGTAGGTTTTAGGTGTCTTAATTTTAATAAAATAGTACGTTTTTCTAGAAATTTCAGGGGAATATGTAGGGGTGAAATGTGTTGATACTACAGTGCCTTTAACGGTTTTATCCATTAAAGTAGAACGGAGTGTAACGGGTTGCGCTTTTTTAAATTTTGTATATAAATGTTCGGGAACTTTAACCAGAATATGTTGTTCTTTAGATGATATTTCTAAAATTTTTTCTTTATTTTTGTCTGGAACAAATTCATGCAAACGCACGATTCCTTCTGCAGGTGATGGTATTGTATGATACAAATCTGATTTCAGTTGTATAATTTCTTTATTGATTTCGAAGATTTGGTTGGCGTTTAATTGAGAGGATAATAATTGATTTAAAGCGTGAATCAAAGGTATTTTCGAGGGATTGTGATAGGTGATTAATGGTTGATCTATAGTTACTTTTTCATTATCTTTCACATGAATATCTTGAACAAAACCTAAATTCTCATTATATTTTAATATATAGTTATAGTCAGATTGCACAATGCCTTTCAAATATTGAGGGTATGTGAACGTGGCACGTATCGTTTGAATATTTGGTTTGTTTAGTTGGTAAATAAAATAAACAGAAATGCTTAGAATTAAAATTAATAAAATTAAACTTGATGAAATAAAGAGGATAAAGGACTTTTTCATTTTATCACCTCGAAATGTAGTTGATGAAAATTATACTCTAATAATGTTTTTGTGCAATAGAAGTATGGTGGTTATAAACAGAATTCTAAATATAATTAAAACAACATTCGAGAAAAATGAAAAAAATCTTGATAATGTGTTCCATTTGATATAAAACTTTTCAAATTGTACAGATTATATCTAATTTTCTGAGTTTTTGAATAAGAATTACTGGTTTGAAAAAAGTAATTCGTCTTGGAATGTGACATAGATCATTAAACCTATGATTGTCCCTAACGCCTCGCTTTTCTAGGCGCCTTACCTCAAAATGGATTTTCGGTTGCGGCTCAATGCCTCAGAAGTCTCGGCTAAGGGATTAATCACAATGCATCATAGTGTTCATCACTAAGACGAAATCGATTTATATAGATAAATAATAGCTAACAAAGTTCATGTATAAAGGAATTTTGTTAGCTTATTTTTTATTAAAAGGTCTGCTATGTCCCAGCCCCGACAGGCGAAACTGATGGTTGAAAGGGGTTAGTTCGTTAATGAAACTGAATCAAGATAATAGCTGTAATGATACATAAAAGCCCAACTAGACGTTGGCGATCAATGGAACGTTTGGTCATTCCCATCCATCCAAAATGATCGATGCATAACCCCATAACAATTTGACCTAACATAACGATGATTAACGTTATGGTGATGCCTAATAGAGGCGCCACGATGATATTCGTTGTAACAAATAAAACACCTAGTGGTCCACCAATAAAATGCCATATGCGTAAGGGTCCGTAAGTATCGTGGTGCGTGATGATTTTGAAACGGCGATGCACGATAAGGGTTAATAGCATAAGTGTGAATGTACCTACTAAAAATGAAACAAAAGCTGCAAATAAAGATGAGTGCGTGAGCTGACCTAGGCTGCTGTTAACAGCTGTTTGAATGGGGGGCGCAAATCCAAACATGATGCCAATAAGCATCCAAATGACGTTTTTTTGACGAGTGTCTACCGCTGATTTAGGTTGATAGTTCATCAATAGGATGCCAAGTATAAGAATGAAAAAGCCAACGATTTTGAGAACCGTTATGGTTTGCACTGGCATCTGAAACAAGCCGAACGTATCAATAATCACTCCCATCATCATTTGACCCGAAAGTGTTGTGATCACGGTCAAAGACGCACCAATACGCGGGAGTAAAAGAAGGTTACCTGTTAAAAAGATGACCCCCATTAATCCTCCAATAATCCATCGATAATCAAGCGTATAGGAATTGAATATATTGAGCGAAAAATATTGGGGTTGCGATAGTATAATGATGATCGCTAAAACACACGTTCCTGTAAAAAAAGACACTGTAGATGCGTAAAATGCAGATTGCGTATATTGACGTAAACGTGTGTTAATGGATGTTTGAATAGGAATCACTGTACCAGCTAAAAGTGTAAGTAACATTAAAACGAAAATCATAATAGCTCCTTTGTTTGTAATATGATGCATTTAATTTATAAAAGATGTCTTTCACATTTTAAAACGGCATATAGACAAGTGAAAAATGGGACTGCACTAAAGGTATTAAGCTTATTAAATGAATGTAAAGATTAAAATAAATTTCTATTAAAGTTTACATGGTATGTACAAGTTTTAGTACGATAGTAATAACTTAAAGAGAGTGCGGTGATTTTTGTTGTCTGAGTTTGAAGTGGTAAGACTGATTAATGAAGAAAAGTTTATCGTAAACAATGCCGTCGAGGGTGCATTCCAAAGTAATGATTACGTAGAAGTATTACGCGTGGAATCACCTTATCAAATTATAGCACGCGTATGTGAAGTATATGACAAATACATAGTATGTAAAACGATTGACACATCAAAAGTGTTTTATGGGGAAAAGGTTAGGATACTTGAATAACATATTGTATTCATCATACGATAATATGCTTAATCAGTTGTGATGCTACTTAAACAAAAAGGCCTTCAAAATTCATTCTAAAATGAACTTTGAAGGCTATTAAAATACATATAAGGAAATGCTGCACTGTATTTGTGTGATCATAATACTTTTACTTTCATATCAAAATCTTTATTAAAAATTTTGACATCAAGCATAAGTGCTATGAAGCTGGGGATTTAAGGGGAAGTGACGATGTTTTGAAATATGAATCTAGAACAATACTGTAATATTGCGGTCTATCAACTGTGCAGATTTAACTTTTGTAATCGGCGTGCCATTGTTATTTAAAATATTTAATTTAACAATCTTGTCCGCTTGAATTTCTACGAGCTCTCGTGTAATCGTCGTTGCTAACTTAGGAAGTTGAAACTTAAAGGGCTTTTGTAATGCATTCTCAAATGTGATTTCTAATGTTTTAGTGTTCATTGAGTACCTCCAGAATTATCCGATTTGTTCAGTTTTTACAGTTTCAATAGTGTCATAATGTTCACCAGTCAGAGCTTCAATCACTTTAGCGAATGAAAGCAATTCTTGTGTCGTGGCAGAGCCTTTAATTTGATTAAATCGACGGCTCATTTTAGTAGCTTTTCCCTCCGGTGATAAAGTGGTTTGTGTCAGAATAAGTGTTAAATTTGAATTGTTCATGATGTCTGACCTCCTTTCACTTTATATATCGTTAAAAAAGAAGCAAAAGGTCAAAACTTTTTTGAAAAATTTGAACTTAACCCTTTAATGTTACAAAAATATATTATATCATTGTATAAGAAACATTAAATGAGGTGTGATAAGTGAATTTTGTAGATCCAATTAGAGATAAATCTGATATTCATAAAATGTATGTCTATTTGCAAAGTCAATCTATGCGAGATTACTTATTGTTTAAGTTTGCGATTCATACAGGAATCAAATTAAACGAACTTCTAAATCTTGCGGTGAAAGATGTTTATAACGACCATCATGAAATCGTCCATGTTTGGGTTGCGAGTTCATCTGAAGAAATTCGCGTCATTATACCAGAGAAGTTAAGAAATGAATTGAAGTGGTTTATTGATCAGGAGAAGTTGCAGTGTGACGATTTGTTATTTCAATCTAAGCGCACTAAAAAAGGCTTAAGTCGCCAACAAGCGTATCGTATTATTAATGCTGCCGCAACTAGAGTAGGGATTGAACATATTGGATTGACGACGTTACGTAAAACATTTGCTTATCATACGTATCGTTCCGGTGTATCCATTTCAATTATTCAAAAATATTTAGGGCATCAAACTTCATATGAAACGATGAAATTTATCGGTATTACTAAGAAAGAGATCAATACCACAATCGCCTTAAATTTATAATTTTAAACAAGGGAGGATGATTTATGCACATTATAGGATTAATGATATTTTTAATTCTAATGATTCTATTTTTGTCAATTATGATAAAGTGGGATTTTAAACAATGGCCAGGTTATATCGCATTATTAGCACCTATTGTAGCCTCTTTATTTTTTATTACACACATACCCAATGTCCTCAATCATCAATACGTCACATACACCTTAAAATGGTTACCTGCTTATGATATCAATATAGACTTTAGGCTTGATGGATTAAGTTTATTTTTTGGACTGTTAATATCTGTAATTGGCATCGTAGTCTTTTTCTACGCGACCCAATACTTATCTCATAAACATAATGATTTACCACGTTTTTACATGTATTTAATCCTTTTCATGTTTAGCATGTTGGGGATTGTACTTTCGAATAATACCATTTTGTTATATGTCTTTTGGGAATTAACAAGTGTTTCTTCATTTTTATTAATTAGCTATTGGTTTGACAAATCTGAGAGTCAACGTGGCGCTGTTACTTCATTTATGATTACAGTATTTGGTGGCTTAGCGATGCTGGTTGGATTTATTATGCTTTATGTCGTAACAGGTACAAACACCATTACTGAACTCATTGCTCAAAGACGTGTAATTGTGTCACATTCGCTCTTTATTCCGATTGTTTTGATGTTATTACTCGGTGCATTCACTAAATCGGCACAATGGCCATTCCATTTTTGGCTACCACGAGCAATGGCCGCACCGACCCCGGTCAGTGCATATCTACACTCAGCTACAATGGTCAAAGCGGGTATATTTCTGTTGTTGCGTTTTACACCGATATTAGGTCAAAGTACTTTTTACATTTATATAGTGACGGGAATTGGATTGTTAACGATGATATTTGGTGCTATCGTAGCGGTTCGTCAATATGATCTTAAGAGTATTCTTGCCTATTCTACGATTAGCCAACTGGGCATGATTACAGCAATGGTTGG
This sequence comes from Staphylococcus agnetis, assembly GCF_002901865.1. Taxonomy (GTDB): domain Bacteria; phylum Bacillota; class Bacilli; order Staphylococcales; family Staphylococcaceae; genus Staphylococcus; species Staphylococcus agnetis. The sequence goes on along the minus strand of NZ_PPQF01000080.1, from coordinate 52,471 downwards.
TCTCGGCGGTGGTATTGCGACAGCAACGGAACCTGCCATGAGTGAAGCCTATGCATATGTCTTATTTGCAGCGCTTTTTCATTTGTTTAATCATGCGTTATTTAAAGGGACGTTATTTATGAGTGTCGGATTAATTGATCACGAAACAGGAACACGTGATATCCGTGAACTTGGAGGCTTAAAATCTGTACTACCAATAACGATGGTAGTCATGACGTTAGCAGCGCTTGCCATGGCCGGCGTGCCATTTTTAAATGGATTTCTTAGTAAGGAAATGTTTTTTGAGGGGCTTGTTCAGGCGTATCAATTTAAAGATTTTAATCTATTATCAACGATTGTTATCACCTTAATTGGTTTTATTGCGAGTATTTTCACGTTCATATATTCATTAAATATGATTAAAGAGACGTTTTTTGGGAAGTTGAAAACGAATAAATCTATTCATGAGCCGAAATATTTTGTATTACCGGCAGTGTTCACTGCTTTAGGCTTACCTTTATTTTTTATAATGCCACAACTTATAGGAAATACTGTTTTAAAAGCAGCATTTACCACAATTGTTGCATCCGAATCTCTAGCAACGTATGCACCAAAGTTAACCCAATGGCATGGCGTGACACTACCGTTAATCATGAGTGTATTGATTATCATCATTGGAACACTCAGTGTCTTATGTATCAACTGGAATTCATGGATTCAATCGAAAGAAAGCCGTTGGTCTAGTCTTAATGTTTATCAGGAATCATATATGTCTCTAGAAGCTTATTCAGGTTATGGTTTACGCACGTTGATGAATAATCGACTTAACTCATATATTATTCTCACGCTAATGATTTATTTTGGGATTAACGTATATGGCTTGATACGTGTAGGTGTACCTGAAATGTATCGTATTGATGTTACGAACTATCATATTTTTCATGTTCTTTTATTAATTACCGTTATAGTTATTGGTTTTGCGTTAATTTTTATTCGTCAACGTCTTACGATGGTTATTTTAACCGGTGGGATCGGTTATGCTGTTGCATTATTCTTTATACTCATGCGTGCTCCAGATTTAGCATTAACGCAGCTTGTGACAGAAACGATTACCACTGTGCTTTTTATTGTCAGTTTTTCAAGATTACCCAATATTCCGCGTGGTACCTTTAATATGAAAAGAGAATCTGTAAAAATCATCGTATCCTTAATCACTGCACTTACCGTCGTAGGTTTTGTATTTATGATTCAACAAGCGAGTGCATTAGAAACCATATCTGTGTTCTATCACGATGCTTATGAAAAGTCTGGTGGTAAAAATGTCGTCAATGCCATATTAGGTGATTTTAGATCACTCGATACGATGGCTGAAGGATTGGTATTAATTATTGCAGGACTAGGTATCTATACGTTACTCAACTTTAGAGATAGGAGGGGACAAGATGAAAGAGAATGATTTAGTTTTAAAAACCGTCACACGTATTGTCATATTTATCATTTTGACTTTCGGTTTCTATCTCTTTTTTGCCGGGCATAACAATCCAGGTGGTGGTTTCATAGCTGGTTTGATATTGAGTTCTGCATTTATATTAATGTTTTTAGCTTTTGATGTTCAACGTGTAATTGAAGCGTTACCTATCGATTTTAGAAAATTGATGATATTGGGTGCGTTTGTATCACTTACAACAGCACTGGTTCCCGTGTTCTTTGGTAAAAACATTTTATATCAAGCTGATGCATATTTTAGTTTTCCTTATTTTGGTGAAGTGCATCTTTCTACAATTACATTGTTTGAAGCGGGTATCACACTCAGTGTCGTGGGTGTGGTAGTCACTACGATTTTATCATTGAGTGGGGGGAGATCATGAATATTATATTACTCCTCACAATAGGCTTTTTAGTTTTTATTGCAACGTATATGATTCTATCCAAAAATTTGATTAGAATTGTGATTGGTATCGCGATTTTTACACATGCAGGCAATCTGATTATTATGAGTATGGGAGAATACACAGCGAATAAGACAGAACCGTTAATTGTTACGGGTAAAGAAGATTTTGTGGATCCATTGTTACAGGCGATTGTACTTACGGCTATTGTTATCGGTTTTGCGATTACCGCATTTTTACTCGTATTAGTGTATCGTACCTTTAAAGTGACAAAAGAAGATGAAATTAATGTTTTAACAGGTGGTGAAGAAGATGAACGATAATATGTTAGCAATTCCATTTTTATTACCACTTGTAGGGGCATTAATTTTAGTGATGTTGAATAAACAAGTGAAAATTTCACGTATGATTGCGTTGGTCATCCTTTTTATATCATTTATTTCGTCTTTAATGTTGTTGATTTATGTGATGTATCATCAACCGCTTAAATTGGATTTTTCAGGATGGTTTGCACCATTTGGCATCCAATATGTTGGGGATCCTTTGAGCTTATTACTTGTTACTACAACACATTTTGTCGTCTTTATGATTATAGGGTTTGGATTCGGTCGAGGTGAAAAGCGTGCCAATCGTTATTACTTGCCATCCTTTATTTTGTTTTTAACGGTCGGTGTTGTAGGGTCTTTCTTAACTGCAGATTTATTCAATTTATACGTGATGTTTGAGATTATGTTATTAGCATCATTTGTACTTGTTACGCTGGGGCAATCAGTTGAACAATTGCGCGCAAGTATCATTTATGTCGTACTCAATGTCATTGGTTCATGGATCTTTTTAATAGGTATTGGTTTGTTATACCGTCAACTAGGAACTTTGAATTATACGCATATAGCGATGCGCATTAATGAACTTGAGGATCCGACTGCGATACATTTAGTCGCGATGTCATTTATTGTGGCCTTTGGTTCAAAAGCGGCTTTAGTGTTATTCATGTGGCTTCCTAAAGCTTATGCCGTGTTAAACACTGAACTTGCCGCGTTATTTGCTTCCTTAATGACAAAGGTGGGTGCTTATGCACTTATACGCTTTTTCACACTGATTTTCAATCAAAGTAATGATGTTACAGAGCCTCTACTCATTGTTATGGCGTGTATCACAATGGTGATTGGTGCAGTCGGTACTGTTGCGTATAAAGATATTAAGAAAATTGCTGCGTATCAAGTTGTACTATCCATCGGTTTTGTTATTTTAGGTCTAGGAACTCATACGGTTCATGGTGTGAATGGTGCGATTTTTTACCTCGTGAATGATATTGTTGTTAAAGCTTTATTGTTTTTTGTTATAGGTATTATTGTGTATACGACAGGTTATCGTCAATATCGTCATTTGAAAGGTTTAGCGCAAAAAGAACCTTGGTTAGGTATCGCCTTAATCGTTGTAACACTGGCAATTGGTGGTGTCCCACCATTCAGTGGATTTCCTGGGAAATTATTTATTTTTATGGGTGCTATTGAACATCGACACTATATAGGATTAACATTAATGATTCTAACGAGTCTAGTAGGTATGTATAGCTTATTTAGAGTGTTTTTCTATATGTACGCAGGCAATCAAGAGAAGGGCGCTGAAATTACTTTCCATCCTATACGACCTGTTCGTAAACGCATCATTATGATAATGACGTGGATGGTTTTAATAATTGGACTCGCAGCACCTGTAATCATGCAAGTCACAGAACGTGCAACTGCTATGAATATGAACGTAAATCAATATATAAAAATGGTTAATCCCGAGTTAAGAGGTGATGCTAAATGAGACAAATCGCCTTAAATATTATGATAGCTATGCTTTGGGTACTTTTTCAAGATGAAGATGCGTTTAAGTTTCCTACATTTGCAGTGGGATATATGATCGGTTTAATCATTATTTATTTGCTTCATAAGTTTTTCGACCAAGAGTTTTATCCTAAAAAGATATGGGTATCCTTTAAATTTTTAATGACATACTTATATCAATTAGTAACATCTACATTTTCTATCATCAATTATGTATTGTTTAAGACGCATAAAATGGATCCAGGACTCGTATCTTATGAAACGAAATTAGATACAGATTGGGAAATTACATTTTTAACGATACTTATCATTATTACGCCAGGATCAACAATCATTAGGGTGAACCGTAATCCGAATGTATTTCTGATCCACGCGATTGATATTACAGCGAAAGAGAAAAAACAATTATTAAGAAGTATTAAAAAATATGAGGAACTTATTGTGGAGGTGACGAAATGATTTCAACAGTGACAGAGTTACTTTTATCCGGTGCGTTAATTATTTTTGCAATTTCACTTGTTGTAGTGTTGTTTCGTTTAATAAAAGGACCGACAACGGCTGACCGTGTCGTCGCATTTGATGCGATCAGTGCGATATTAATGTCCACAGTAGGTGTCCTTAGTTTATTGTTTAAAACGTTCTCGTTTTTAGATTCGGTCGTTTTAATCGCGATTATATCATTTTTAAGTTCCGTAACTATTTCTCGCTTTATAGAAGGGGGGAATGTGTTTAATGGAAACAATAAACGACATCATTAAACTATTCGCCGCTTTTTTAGTGTTTGCTGGGAGTATCATTGCACTTATTAGTGCAGTGGGGTTAGTTCGCTTCCAAGATGTGTTTTTACGGATTCATGCCGCGACCAAAGCCTCTACGCTGGCCGTTTTATTAACGTTATTAGGTGTATTTATCTATTTTATATTTGAACAAGGTTATGTCAGTGTCCGCACATTGTTAGCATTGGTTTTTATTAATATCACTTCTCCGGTAGGTGGTCATTTGATTTCCCGTGCAGCTTATCGAACTGGCGCATATATGTATCAAAAACATGTGACAAATGAAGAAGATGCAGATCTTAACAAAGCGGATTTAGATGATGAAGCCAAACGTCAAATCAGAGTGGAAAAGCGAGCCAAACGTCGTAAAGAAGTTTATTCACGGCTAGATGACGATTAAATGATGTTAATGGGTTGATACCTAACGCGTGCAATTGATGTGTTTAAAACTTGGTTTGAGTTCATGTCTCCTCCATTCGAAATTAATCCTTGATGATATCACTCGTCTAATGAAACTGATATAATAAAGTGTATTATTATACGAGGAGATGATTGTATGAGACATGTTAATGTGTCTTATATCATACGCCATAGTACATTCATTACAAATTTTGAAGTACTTTAGGGCAAATATTCATTTCTTAAAGTACTTCTCAATAAAATGGAGGCATGAGAAATGAATCAAATTAAAGCGTATGAATTTATAAAAGTAAAACAGCGCGTCAATCAACTTATACGATTATATAAAACGAATGATATTCAAACTCACGCGATGCAAAAACAAATCATATTTAATGAAATTAAAGAGATTTTCGAAGCACAACATATTTATATTGATGATTTTATCAATCAAATCGATGATGTGACTTTGACGAAAAAGAAAGCATCCATGTTATTAGAAAATTTAAAAGTACATGTAGAGGCATTTGAATTGCCAACCTCTAACGCGTTGCATAAGTGTTTTCGCAAAGTGAAAAAACTTAAATTACCGGAGACTGACCATATAGATCTCAAAGAGACAACATTTTTAGGTTGGAATGATTTAGCGTCTCATCGAAAATACATTGTTTATAGAGAGGGCAATCAACTTAAAGGTATGTATGGTGACCTCTCTCCAACTAAGGTTAAAGGATTTTGTAAGATATGTAATGCTGAATCGTATGTTTCTTTATTTCTAAATCAATCTAAACATAATAAAAAAGAAGGAACGTACACAAAAAAGGGTGACTACATTTGCTATGATAGTGTGGCATGCAATGGTCAATTAGAAGACATTACACGGTTGTATCATTTTATTGAGCAAACAAAGTAAGCGAGTTGTATTCTAGTAACATGTATAATGGTGTACTCACCGCATCTATCGCTGATCAATAAAAAAGGAGTGAACGGTTTAAGTACCCGTATCACTCCTTTTTCTTATTTCATACTATCATGTATCGTTTTAATATTTGAAGCCATCATTTTGTAATATGAGTCTCCATCGCTACCTTCTTTACCAATTGAGTCTGTATAAACTGTACCAAATATTTTAGCATCAGTATCTCCACTTAAGCGTTTCATTGCTTTATCGCTTACGCTTGTTTCTTGGAGAAGGTGTTTCATGTGATTGGCTTTTACAAAGTCAATGGCTTGTTTCATTTGTTGAGGCGTACCTTGGTTTTCTGTATTAATTTCCCAAATAAAACCGGCTTTGATGTCATATTGTTTTGCGAAGTACTTAAACGCACCTTCACTTGTAATCATGACACGTTTGTCTTTTGGAATATCATGAAATTGGTTATGACTTTTCTCGTTTAATGACTTAAGTTCTGATAAATATTTGTCACCTTGTTTTTGGTAATCTTTTTTGTGGTCTTTGTCCGCTGATTCTAATCCTTCTTTAATGCGTTCAACATATTTAATACCGTTACCTAAGCTTAACCATGCATGTGGATCGATATGTGCATCTGACTTTTCGTTACCATTTAAATAGATAGGTTCTACTTTTTCAGAAGCTTGGATGACATTTTTATCTTTTAGTGATTTATTGGCTTCTTTTAATGCTTTTTCAAACCAACCATTACCACTTTCCAAATTAAAACCATTGTAAATGACTACGTCGGCATCAGCTAATGCTTTAATATCTTGAGGTTTAATTTCGTATTCATGTGGATCTTGACCAATAGGGACAATACTATGTATCTCCGCATGTTCACCAGCAACGTTTTTAGTCATGTCATAAAGAATTGAATTCGTTGTTACCACTTTTAATTTGTTTTGTTTTTCGCTTTTACCAAATCCACAGGCTGTAAGCATTACTGCGACAAGTAAAAGGGTAATAATACGCTTAATCATGATGTATGGACAGCTCCTTTGAGTAATTTTGATTTGATTTTGATGTAAATAAAACTTAATACATATAGTGTTGCGGCGATAAGCACAATCACTGCACCACTTGGTAAATTAAGTTGAAAACTAATGTATATGCCGAGTGTAGCGCTAATCATACTACAGATACATGAAATCATTAGCATCGTTGACAGTTTGTTGGCGATAAGGTAGGCAGTCGATGCGGGTGTAATTAACAATGCAACAACTAAAATAACCCCTACCGTTTGGACACTCGTAACAATGACGAGTGCTAAAAGCAACATAACCAAATAGTGAATGAAGCGTGTAGGGATACCGTTCATTCTGCTGAAAATAGGATCGAATGTCGAAATTTTTAACGGACGGTAAAGAAACAGTATAACACCAATTACGCACAGACTAATCCAAAGTGTTGTATAGAAGGCATCATCTGTAATGGCTAAAATATTACCGAATAAAATATGATACAAATCGGTTGTGGACTGTATCGCACTGATTAAAATAATACCTGTAGCCAGAAAAGTGGTGAAAATAATACCAATGGCTGCATCTTTTTTAGTTTTGGTTGTGTCAGAAATGTAACCAATACATAAGCTACTTAAAACACCTGTCACTAAAGCGCCGATAAACATTGGAATATTAAGTAGAAACGAAATCGCAACACCTGGCAATACAGCATGACTCATTGCATCTCCCATTAAAGACAGACCTCTTAATAGAATGAAACAGCCGACAATACCACATACCGCACCAACGAGAATAGCCGTGAGTAAGGCACGTGTTAAAAACGGATAATCAACGAGATGTTGTAGGAATTCCATTGTTAGATTGCTCCTTTCGTTGATTCATATGTGTCATGGCTTCGCTCACATGTAATGAGGCTAGGAACGTTTGTTCAATATTTGATGGGATTAATACCTCACGGGTATTACCAAAAAATTGAACACTCTGATTAAGCAATAAGACACGATCAAAATAGTCTGATGCTGTCGACAAATCATGATGAACGATGATGATGAGTTTGCCTTCTTCTTTGAGCGCATTTAACTTTTGGATAATCATTTTCTCGCTCTTGAAATCAATGCCTACAAAAGGCTCATCTAAGATATAAACGTCATGTGTACGCATTAATGTACGCGCTAAAATCACACGTTGTAACTGGCCACCACTTAATGTATGTAGTGGACGTTTTCGCAAATCGAATAGCTCTAATTCTTGTAACAACAAATGACATTGTTGGCGTTTTTGGTGTGGTACCCGTTTAAACCAACCGATTTCACCATAGCACCCTGATAACACTAAAGATTCAACATCAATTGGGAAATCAAGGTCTAAAGTCATTTTTTGAGGCACGTATGCGACATGACGCTTGAGTTGACTTAATGGTTTACCGTTTAAAGTAATCGTACCTTTATATTGCAACTCTCCTACTAATGCTTTAACTAAAGTAGACTTACCGCTACCGTTTGGTCCCATAATACCTATAATTTCACCATTTAACGGTAACTTTAATGAAATATCTTTAAGAACATGCTTATGTTGAAGGGTAAGGTTTAAGTTGTTAATTTCAATCATTTTAACACAACCTTTTAAGTAATTTAGGTTACCCTAATAAATTTATATTATAGAATGAAATCTGTCAAAGTCAAGATGTTTCGTGATACAATAAGGTGAATCTTTTTAAGAGGTGAAAAAATGTTAACTGAGGAAAAAGAGGATTATCTTAAAGCGATACTAAGTCACGACGGAAAAACGCATTATGTTTCGAATAAAACGCTCTCTCAGTTTCTGAATATAAAACCGCCATCTGTAAGTGAAATGGTGGGAAGATTAGAAAAAGAAGGCTTTGTTGAAACAAAACCCTATAAAGGTGTAAAGCTATCTGAAAAAGGTGTCTCAGCTACTCTAGATATTATTAAGAGACACCGTTTGATTGAATTATTTTTAATCGAAGTGATGAATTACACATGGGAAGAAGTACACGCGGAAGCAGAAGTGTTAGAACATCGCGTATCTGATCTCTTTGTAGAGCGCTTAGATGAGTTGCTTCAATATCCTGAGACATGTCCACATGGTGGTATGATTCCAAGAGGGCATGACTTTGAAGAACGTTACAAGACACCTTTAATTGATTACGATGCAGGGGATAAAGTGATTATTAAACGCATCAGAGACAAAACAGAACTATTAATTTATCTTTCAAGTAAATCAATTCAAATGGGTGACACGGTAGAAATTTTACAAAAAGATGAAACGAACCAAATGCTTGAAATTAAATATGAAAATCAAACTGTCATTTTGAGTTATGAAAACGCAAAAGTAATTTTTGCTGAAAGAGCATTTTAAGTAATATCAAAATGAAAAGCAGCCCGATACATTTATATGGACTGAAAGAGCCATCAGAGTTTGAACATCACCCTGTAAAGTAGACACGGAAAAAATAAAAGTTAGTTACTTGGCTGCGCTTCTATAAGTGCAGCCATTTTTAATGAGATTCTATCCTCATTAAAAAATTTGATGTAATTATTAATTTTATTCTTTGCGTGCTTAAAATCATTGAAAATGTATTTCTTACTTTTAAATATCTCCGATTTTAATAATCCCCAGAAGCATTCCATTGGACCATTATCAATACATCTACTCACTCTTGACATACTTTGAATCATGCCAGTTTCATTAAGCCTTTTTTGAAACTTTCTACTTGTGTATTGAAATCCTCTATCACTATGAAAAAGAATACCTTGAGGGTTATTATTTATCATAGCTTTGTCGAAGGTTTTGAATACTAATTCGTTATCGTTTCTTTTTGAAATTTCATGGCTGATAACTTTTTTAGAACCTAAATCGTATATTGCACTCAAATATACTTTTTGACCATTTCTTAATTTAAACTCTGTTACGTCAGTTAACCAAATTTTGTTAGGCTCATCTATTTTGAACTCTCTATTTAACACGTTTGAAGCTGTTGTTTCGGGTGTGCTAGAAACATATTTTTTCTTTTTTTGTCGAATTAAAGCTTTAATGTGATATTTTTGAGTGATACGTTGTACTCTTTTATGATTAACCTGAAAATCAGTGAATAATCTTAGATGGATATAAATCCTTCTATAACCGTAGATACCACCCGATAAATTGAAAACTCGAAGAATTTCTTCTTTTAACTTCTCGTTTTCAATTTCTAGACTTGGGGTTTCTCGATTTAACCACTTATAATAACTTGATCTAGATATACTTAAAATTTTACACAACCATTTTATAGGATAATGATGTTTAAGTTCGTCTACTGTCATATAAGAGGCTATGTGTCGTACTTTTGATTCATCAACTGCCTTTCGATTTGTTTTTTCTTTTTTAAAGCTTCATTTTCCATTTCAAGAAATTTATTTTTTGACTGTAATTCTTTGATTTTCAATTTTAATTGTTCTTCTGTACTTAAAATTTCAGTTGGCTTACCTTTGCCTCGTCTATCATAAAGTCCTGATTCACCATGTTCGCGATATTTTTTTACCCAAGCATATATTTGAGAATATTTGATATTAAAGTGCTTAGCTGTCTCTTTGTAATTCAATCCGTTATTCAAGCAATATTTTACAATTTCTATACGCTCTTCAAGTGTTGTATTTTTTGATTTCATACTATAGACCTCCGGAATAGGAGAATAATTTTTATTCTCTTTTCCTTCAGTATACTTAATTATCCATTTTCGTACAGTTTCACGAGAGGGGATATTATATTTAGCTGCAATTGAACTCATGGATTTTCCGCTAACTAAATGTTCTTCAATAACCTTTTTTTTAAACTCTGCCGTATAAGTATAGTTTGTTCTCCGAATTAACAAAGAGTCTACACCATGATTAATATATTTATTGTAAGCATGCGATAATACAGATTTATCGATATCTAGATTGAGCTTTTCGATAATAGATTGAAAGGAATATCCTTTTTCATATAAACGAAAGATTTGGTGATATTGCTCAAGTGTTAGTTTACTTTTCCTCATACAAAAACTCCCTATAAAGTTTTCACTTTTTAAGTGTCTACTTTATAGGGAGCATATCATTCATGTACAAATGGATTTTGTCGGCTTTTTGAGTTAAAAGGATGCGATGTTAACCCGGAATTTTTAGCGTTATAAAGCGTTTAAGTGGTGTAATGAATAGATATATGCTTAAATGTAACTATAATAGTTACATTAAGAGGTGATAAGATGAACCTTGAATTTAATATTGCCATTCATGTGATGTGTTTTTTAGTGAAACATAAGGGTGAACGATGGAGCAGTAAGGCATTGTCGGAGTCTGTCTGTATACATCCCGTCCAAATTCGCCGTGTGACAACGCAATTAATTGAAGCGGGGCTGATTGAAACGCACCGTGGAAAGCAAGGTGGCTATCAAGCCAATCAACACACAGTGGATGCGTCATTAACATCTTTGTATGACATGTTCGTCCCACAACACATGACTGATCAACGTTTATTAACCGGAGCGTCCGAAAATGCATGTCTTATTTCAAGAGAAATAGGGGGCCTCATGACTACTTATTATGATGCGGAATTTGCACGGTCAAAAGCAGTTTATGAAGGACAAACAATACGAACAATTTTAGAAAAAATATTAAAGGAGTCCACACTATGAAAACATATGATTTTGTCGTAATTGGATTTGGTAAAGCTGGAAAAACATTTGCTAAAACGGCGGCAAGTAGAGGGAAAAAAGTCGCAGTGATTGAACAATCCCCTAAAATGTATGGTGGTACATGTATCAATATTGGCTGTATCCCATCTAAAACATTAATCCAAGCGAGTAAAACGTTGCCATTTACCGAAGCGATGACACGTAAAGCGGAAGTGGTACAAGCGTTAAATCAAAAAAATTATCTTAATCTTGCAGATGATCCTCATATCGATGTGTATGATGGAAAAGCAACATTTCAATCAGAACATGAGGTACGTATCGAAGGTATGACTGCGGAAACAATCATACATGGGGACGTGATAATTATTAATACTGGTGCAACACCTGTGATACCTGAGATTGACGGCATCAAGACGTCTCAATTTGTTTATGATTCTACGGGAGTGATGGCACTTCCTTCTCAACCGCAACGCTTAGTCATCATTGGTGGCGGTTATATTGCCTTAGAATTTGCTTCCCTTTTCGCAAGTTTTGGTACAGAAGTGACTGTACTTGAGCGTCATACGCAAGTGCTCGTCAATGAAGATGACGCTATCGCTAAAGAAGTGATTCAAGATTTAGAAAACAAAGGTGTGCGTATTGTGACAGATGTAGAGGTTGAAAAAATAAGTGACACTGCACAAGAAGCGGTCATTGAAACTTCTAATGGCGCATTTCACGCAGATGCGATATTAGTTGCAACAGGTCGAACACCGAATACCGATATCGGCTTAGAAAACGTAGGAATCGCACTTGGTGACAAAGGTGAAATTAAAGTAAATGCACATCTTCAAACGGCTGTGCCTCATATTTATGCAGTGGGAGATGTCAAAGGCGGACCACAGTTTACGTACGTCTCTCTAGATGATTTTCGTATCGTACATGATCATGTATTTGGGACAAGACAACGTACAACCGAGAACCGTGGTGAGATACCTTATACGGTATTCATCGATCCGCCGTTATCACGTGTAGGCTTAACTGCAACCGCTGCACAAAAACAAGGTTATACGATTAAAGAAGGGCAACTTCCGGTAAAACAAATACCACGTCATAAAATTAATGCTGACCCACGAGGGTTATTTAAAGTGGTTATTGATGCCAATACGAACCTCATATTAGGAGCATCGCTGTACGGTGCACAGTCTGAGGAATTGATTAATCTCATTCATTTAGCGATGAAACAAGGTACAACCTATGATGTACTACGTGATATGATGTACACGCATCCGACCATGGCAGAATCTTTTAATGACTTATTTAAAATTTAAAAGTGATATTCATCACATGCGCGTATAATAAACAACCTACCACATTCATGTTTAAAGTGATTGTGGTAGGTTGTTTAGTTATCTTACTGTATTTAAAAAATAAGTTGTGTAATGGCGAGTATAATCAATAAGCTTATAATGCCTTTTTGAACACTACTAGGGATATGGCGTCCGACATGTAATCCTATAGGTGCAAAAATAATACTTCCAAGTACTATCGCACATGCCAAATCTAGAGGAATATAGCCTTGAAAGGCTTTGGTCACGAACGTACCTATTGATGAAATGAATGCGATGACGATGCTATTTGCGACAACGGTATTCATCGGTAATTTAAATACAGCTAAAAGTATCGGTGTAATGATAAAAGCACCACCAGCACCGACAATACCTGACACAATCCCCACACTTCCTCCGATTAAAATGAGTAAAAGTCGATGAAATGTCGGTGTCTCATGACGCGGTGTTACTTTAAAAAAGAGTAAAACAAGTGCAAGCATCGCAACACCAATATACACATATGTCACAAAATCAGCATTGATTAAATGTGCAACAATCGCGCCTAAGCTACTTCCTATCAACATCCCACTTCCCATATAAAGGACAAGTTGTAATGAAAACGCATCTTTTTTTCGCGCAGAAAATGCCCCACTTAACGTACTAAAAAAGACTTGTGCGGACGTTAATCCAGAAGCGACATAAGCTGTCATTACGGGATAGCCAAAAAGAGGTGGGATGAGTAACAATGCGGGATAAATGATGATTGCACCGCCAATGCCTACTAACCCTGAAATAAAACCACCGAAGATACCGATCACAAACAGTAGTATCAATTCAGACCACATCATTATTTCGCCTTCACTAACAATTCTACAGCTTCTTGAATCAATTGTTGCGCATCTTCATCATGATCTTCGGCTTGTTTGACACATTCAATTAAATTTTCACTAATAATAATGCTAATTAAGCGTTGAATAGAGCCTTTTGATGCGCTCAATTGTGTTACGACATCTTTACAATCTTTTTCTTCTTCCATCATTTTAATGACACCATTTAATTGCCCCTGTACACGCTTAATGCGATTCACTAATTTTTTATCATAAATCAAAATCGTTAGCCTCCCCAATTGATTTTAATAACTCAAGGATAAAGGGGAACTTGAAGTTTGTCAAATACCCTATATGGTATTTGACTTTTATATCATTCTGTTTTATGATACCCCTAAAGGTATTATGGAGGAGGAATAAAATGCCGAACTTTAAAACACAACATATTACGGATTGGACACGAAATGAACTTGAAACATTGGCGAAAAACCAACAACTTATAGATGTAAGAACAGCGGAAGAGTATGAACTCGGACATGTACAAGGGGCGTTGTTGCACCCGGTACAACAAATCGAAACGTTCGATTTACCAAAAGATCGTACGTATTATATTTATTGTCGTAGTGGCCACCGTAGTCATAACGCGGCTGAAGCATTAGCAACTAGAGGCTATGAGGTCGTAAATTTAGATGGTGGCTTTTTAGCAATTGAGTCAGCATCATCAACGTCAAGTGAATCTATATCACAAGATGCCTCACAATCAAAGCGTGTGATACGTGATTATAGTGGATTGCAATGCCCAGGACCCATCGTTGAAATCAATAAAGAAATGATGCAAATGCCAGAAGGTACACAACTTGAAGTGACGGTTACAGACCTCGGGTTTAAACAAGATATTCAAAGTTGGGTAAAACAAAGAGGATATACCTTAGTCACTTTAGAAGAAAAAGAGGATCATATTCATGCGATTATTGAAAAAACAAAAGATAAGGATATGGCTGTCAAACACTCCGAAAATGGTACAACGATAGTGTTATTTAGCGGTGAGTTAGATAAAGCACTTGCAGCACTTATTATCGCAAATGGTGCGAAAGCTGCAGGCCGTGATGTCAGTATTTTCTTTACATTCTGGGGACTCAACGCGCTTAAAAAAGTGAATCAAACACCGGTAAAGAAAACAGGGATTGCGAAAATGTTTGATAAGATGTTACCAAGTCAACCGGAGTTTATGCCAATTTCTAAAATGAATATGTTTGGATTAGGAAATGTCATGATGCGCTATGTCATGAAAAAGAAAAATATTGAAACGTTACCTGCATTAATCGATCAAGCAATCGAACAAGGTGTGAAATTAATCGCATGTACGATGAGTATGGATGTGATGGGCATTTCAAAAGAAGAATTAAGAGAAGAAGTGACTTATGGTGGTGTAGGTGCGTATATCGGCGATACGGAACAGGCACGACATAATCTATTTATTTAGGAGGCGGAAAGATGTTTTTCAAGCAATTTTATAATGAGTACTTATCTCAAGCATCTTATTTAATTGGGTGTCAACGTACGGGTGAAGCCATGATAATTGATCCGATTCGGGATTTATCACAATATGTTGCACTCGCGGAACAAGAAGGGTTCAAAATTACGAAAGCAGCAGAAACACACATTCATGCCGACTATGCCTCAGGTATTCGTGAGGTGGCCAATCGATTAGACGCGACCATTTATGTGTCTAAAGAAGGTGAAGAAAGTCTTGGGTATCGCAATATGCCGGAACAAACTGTATTTGTGGGTCATCAGGATACAATTCATGTAGGTAATATTGAATTAAAGGTATTGCATACACCTGGCCATACCCCAGAGAGTATCAGTTTCTTGTTAACAGATTTTGGTGGTGGCGCAACTGTACCTATGGGCCTCTTCAGTGGTGATTTTATATTTGTTGGCGATGTCGGGCGTCCAGATTTATTAGAAAAAGCGGTTCAAATCGCAGGGTCTACCGAAAAAGGCGCCAATCAGATGTATGAATCGATTCAAATGATTAAAGCATATCCAGATTATATTCAAATTTGGCCAGGGCACGGTGCAGGCAGTCCATGTGGTAAAGCGTTAGGTGCTATTCCAATGTCGACTTTAGGCTATGAAAAAATCAACAATTGGGCGTTTCAAGCTGAAGATAAGACAGCATTTATAAAGGCGCTGACAACAGATCAACCGGCGCCGCCGAAACACTTTGCTGAAATGAAGCGTATTAATCAATGGGGCACACAAGGATTTCAACCTTATCGCGTATACCTTGAAAATGATAAGACCACACCAGCATTCGATTTACGTTCGAAAGAAGCATATCATGGTGGACATACGTTAGGGTCTATCAATGTGCCGTATAATAAAAACTTTATTAACCAAATCGGTTGGTACTTGAATTACGATCAAGAAATTCAGCTGATTGGAGACTATGAAACCATTAAACAAGCCATTCAAACATTACAACTGATTGGATTTGATCGCGTTAAAAGTTATAAAGCGCCTACATTTGAAATGGTGACTACATCAATTCATAGTGGTGAAATGACTGGTGAGGAAACCCATGTCATTGATGTTCGGAATGACAAAGAATGGGCAGCCGGACATTTAAACCGAGCGTTGCATATTCCGCACGGTCAATTGTTGGAAACCGCAATAGACTTTGACAAATCAGCACCGCTTTATGTACATTGTCAATCTGGCGTCAGAAGTTCTATCGCAGTTGGAATTTTAGAACAAAAAGGCTTTCAACACATTATCAACGTTCGTGAAGGGTATCAAGCCATGCCTGAAACAATCAAAAATAACGTATAAAGATGTAATGTACTTTTTATTTAAGGTCAAGACTATCGTTTTGGCCTTATTTTTTATTGAAAAAATATAAATTTGATAAATGTGTAAAAGCGTGCTAATTTATATGTAAACGTTTACACATTGATGAGGTGATCATTTGGCGACAATTAAAGAAGTCGCACAGCATGCGAAAGTGTCTGTTGCGACCGTATCGCGAGCGATTAATGGCAATGGTTATGTCAAAAAAGAAACACGTGACAAAATTGATGCGGCAATCAAAAAATTGAACTATCAACCTAATGAAGTTGCACGCACATTAAATATGAAAAAATCAAAAGTGCTTGGGTTATTGTTGCCTGATATGAGCAATCCTTTTTTTACAATCGTAGCGCGAGGGGTTGAGGATAAGGCGATGGAACGGGGCTATTACATTATGATTGGTAACGGCGCCATGGATGAAACAAAAGAATTAAACTATTTATCGATGTTTCAAATGAATCAATGTAGCGGCATGATTGCTTCTCAACTTTCAACCGCTAAGGCGTTTCAAACGTTACAGGCATTCCAGACTCCATATATTCTCATTGATCGTGTGACTGAAGGTGACGCATGTATTGAAGCAGATCACACGAAAGGCGGTACCTTACAAGCGAACACGATATTACGCGGTCAGGCTTCTAACGTTTTACTATTGCATCAAGATTTAACGTATACGTCTTTTCGCGCGCGGTTTAAAGCAGCCGAAGCTGTACTACAAGAAGCGAATGCACATATTGAAACGGAAGATAAAGCAGTATTAGATGTGGAAAAATTTGAATACTACATACGTGATCGCCGTATTGATAGTGTCATTTGTAGTAACGATGTCATGGCGTTTAAAGTGATGAAATGGTTGCATAGTCTCGGGAAAGTAGTGCCGGATGATGTTCAAGTTATTGGTTATGATGATATTCCTTTTGCGGAGATGTTTTTACCGAGTTTAACAACCGTGCGTCAACCTGCTTATGAACTTGGACAACAAGCAGCAGAACAATTAATTGATCAATTAGAAGGGCGCACGTCAAAATTGGCTTCAAAGTTAGACGTGACAGTCATTCACAGGCAATCAACGAGGAGGTCTCAAAAATGAAAAGAATTTATGTCATTGGCAGTGTATCAATAGATTTAGTCGTCTCAACAAGAGTGGTACCTAAAAAAGGTGAAACCGCTCTCGGTGAATCGTTTTTTAGAACAACTGGAGGTAAAGGAGCCAATCAAGCTGTAGCTGCAGCACGACTCGGCGAAAATGTCCATATGATTGGGCGTATCGGCGATGATGATTTTGGACAAGAGATTGTTGAGAATTTCGAACGTAATCAAGTGGATGTGACTCATTTGAATATCGTACCGCATATGGCGACAGGAACCGCACATATTACGTTGGCGGACAATGATAATAGTATTATTGTGGTCCCTTCCGCAAATAACGAAGTGACGTTTAGGAATATTAAAGACCAATTAGCACAACTTGAAGAAGGTGACATTGTATTACTTCAACAAGAAATTCCAGCTGACACGGTGGCAAGGGTACTCGCCTATTGTAAACAACATGGAGTAGTTTCTATATTAAATCCTGCGCCATATCGTGACATTGATGAGGTGGTCATTGACAATGCAGATTATCTTACACCTAATGAAACGGAAAGTGCTGCCTTATTTAAAGAAGATCTTGATGAAGCATTAGAACGTTATCCAAATAAACTCATCGTCACAATTGGTGATAAAGGCGCGCGTTATTTTAACGGAGAAAACCATGTGACGGTAAAAGGATTTAAGCGCGACGTTAAAGATACTACTGGTGCGGGAGACACTTTTAACGGTGCGCTCGCGGTAGGGTTACAAAAAGGATTTGCTTTAGATAAAGCCATTGAACTTGCGAATCTCGCAGCGAGTTATTCAGTGACAGGCATGGGCGCGCAAGGTGGTATGCCGACATGGCAAGATATAGAAGGTGAATTTAATGTATAAAACCGGAACTTTAAACAGTGACATTTCAACAGTGTTAAGTCAATTGGGTCATACAGATCAAATTTTGATTGCAGATTGTGGTTTGCCGATTCCTGATGGTGTTAAGCGCATTGACCTTGCATTGACATTTGGGCAACCCTCATTTTGGGATGTTTACACAGAAGTGTCAAAACATATGGCGATTGAAACAGCTATCGTTGCAGAAGAAATGAAAACCCACAATGCCGTATTATTTGATGATTTGAACAATGACATCCCCAATTTGAACAGTGTATCCCATGATGAATTGAAATTACAATCGCAGCACGTCAAAGCAATTATACGTACGGGTGAAGCCACACCCTATGCCAATATTATTTTACAAAGTGCGGTTTTATTTTAGGAGGAATGCGACATGATAACAATGCGTCATATTCATAAAGCATTTGGAGAAAATAAAGTGTTACAAGGTGTCGACTTTACTTTAAAACCAGGCACCGTCCATGCCTTGATGGGTGAAAATGGTGCAGGTAAATCCACCTTGATGAAAATATTAGTCGGTATTCATCAAAAAGACGAAGGGGATATACAATTTTTTGGACAATCTAAAGCGTTCAAAAATCCGAAAGAAGCGGAACAAGAAGGGGTTACATTTATACATCAAGAATTGAATATTTGGCCAGAATTAACAGTGTTAGAAAATATGTTTATCGGTAAAGAAATTAAAAACAAATTTGGGGTACTCAAAACTGCTGACATGGCACGTCAAGCGTCAGCTATTTTTAAACAATTACATTTCAATATCCCTTTACATAAAACAGCTAAACACTGCTCTATAGGCGAACAACAAATGATCGAAATCGCTAAAGCTCTTATGACAGATGCGAAAGTCATTGTGATGGACGAACCAACGGCGACATTAACCGATAAAGAGATTTCTCAACTTTTTAATATGATACGCCGTTTAAAAGCGCAAGGCGTAGCGTTTGTCTATATTTCGCATCGTATGGCTGAAATATTTGAAATTGCCGACGATATCACAGTCATGCGTGATGGGAAAACAGTATTTTTTAAACCTGTTGAAGAAACCGCTTACAACGATATCGTGAAAGCCATGGTTGGAAGAGATTTAGAAGATCAATATCCAAAACGTCATTATCATCCAGAAGCGATCATTTTAGATGTTAAAGGCCTTTCGAATGAGAAACATCAAATTCAAGACATCGCCTTCCATTTACGTAAAGGTGAAATTCTTGGCGTGAGTGGCTTAATGGGAGCAGGGCGTACAGAAATGATGCGCAGTCTTTTTGGTGTGGATAAAGGCAGTCGCGATGTAGCAATAGCGGGAAAAAGTGTTGAGATTCACTCTCCAGAAGATGCGATGAAACATGGACTCGCATTGATTACTGAAAATCGTAAAGATGAAGGGCTCATTTTAGATTTTTCGATTCGTGACAATATGGTACTCCCGTCCTTAAGAAGTTTCTCAAAATACGGCTTCGTAAAAGAGAAAGAAGCAAATCAATTTGTTAATTCAATGCATGAACGACTCAATATTAAAACACCACATCAACGTCCGGCCTCTACGCTATCTGGAGGAAATCAACAAAAAGTTGTTTTAGCAAAATGGATTGGCACCGCACCGCGTATTATCATTTTTGATGAACCTACACGTGGGATTGATGTTGGTGCAAAAAGAGAAATTTATCAACTTATGAATGAGCTCACTGAACGGGGTGTGTCTATTATTATGATTTCATCCGAATTACCCGAAATTATCGGAATGAGTGACCGAGTGATGGTTGTTCATGAAGGGCATATCCAAGGTGACTTAACAGGTGAACGTATTACAGAAGAAAACATTATGACACTTGCGACAGGAGGAAAATTAGATGAAACAGTTAACAGCTAAAACGACGTGGCTTGAAAAATTGATTCCTTTTTTAGGACTTATTTTACTCATTATTATGATTAGTGTACTCAATCCGGCATTTTTAGATTTATCCAATTTACTGAACTTACTAAGACAAATCTCCATTAATGGTTTAATCGCGTTTGGAATGACGTTTGTCATTTTAACAGGAGGAATAGATTTATCCGTAGGTTCTATTTTAGCGCTCTCTTCAGCGTGTATCGCATTGATGATTACAAGTGGTGTCGATCCAATTATAGCGATAATACTTGGTGTACTGATTGGTTTTATTTTAGGTGTTGTCAACGGACTGTTTGTGACAAAAGGCAATATGGCACCGTTCATCGCTACTTTGGCAACTATGACGATATTTAGAGGATTAACGCTTGTCGTGACTGATGGTAACCCAATTACAAATCTCGGGGATAACTATTTATTTCAATTATTTGGTAAAGGGTATTTTTTCGGGGTACCTGTCCCCGCTGTAACGATGACTATAGTTTTCATCGTGTTATTTATTTTATTACATAAAACAACTTTCGGTCGTCATACGTATGCGATTGGTGGCAATGAAATTGCTTCAAAAATTTCAGGTATCAAAGTCAATCGAGTGAAAATTTTAATTTATGGTATTTCAGGATTAATGTCTGCATTAGCAGGTGCAATATTAACATCGCGCTTAAACTCCGCACAGCCTACAGCTGGCACAGCATATGAATTAGATGCGATTGCGGCGGTTGTGCTAGGGGGCACATCGTTAACAGGTGGGAAAGGACGCATCGTTGGGACGTTAATAGGTGTATTAATTATTGGTGTTTTAAATAATGGCTTGAATTTACTAGGAGTTTCTTCCTTCTACCAACAAGTTGTTAAAGGTGTCGTCATCTTAATCGCGGTATTAATTGATCGCAAAAAATAATGGAAAGTGGGCAGCATAAATGAAAAAAGCAGTCATTTTATTTTTAGCATGTGTCATGATACTTGCAGGATGTTCATTAGAATCTCCTGTTAAAAAAGATAATAGTGGCAAAACGACAAAGAAAAAATCTGACATTACGATTGGCGTAAGTATATCAACGTTAAACAATCCATTCTTTGTGACGATTAAAGACAATATTGAAAAAGAAGCGAAACAACAAGGAATGAAAGTAAAAGTGGTTGATGCGCGTGACGACTCAGCAAAACAAACGAATGATATCGAGGACCTTGTGCAACAACAGGTCGATTATTTAATCGTCAATCCTACTGATTCTAGTGCCATTTCAAGTGCAGTGGAGTCAGCCAATCATGAAGGCATTCCGGTTATTACACTAGACCGTTCCGTAGATAAAGGTGATGTCGCGTCATTTATTGCCTCTGATAATGTCGAAGGAGGTAAAATGGGCGGTCAATACATCGTGGACAAAGTAGGCAAACATGCCAAAGTTGCAGAATTAGAAGGCGTACCCGGAGCCAGTGCGACACGCGAACGCGGTAAAGGATTCCATGAGATTGCTGATAAAGATTTAAATATCGTTTCCAAACAAAGTGCGAAATTTGATCGTGCAGAAGGTTTGAATGTGACTCAAAATATGATTCAAGCACATCCTGATATTAAAGCGATTTTCGCACATAATGATGAAATGGCTTTAGGTGCTATTGAAGCAATTGGGGATAAGGATATAGTTGTAGTGGGATTTGATGGTAATGAAGATGCGATGAAAGCCATTCAAAACCATAAATTAGAAGCTACTGTTGCACAACAACCCCATCTTATGGGTAAAGAAGCTGTACAAACCATTCTTAAATTAATGGATGGCAAAAAAGTAGACAAAGAAATCAAAATACCTTTAAAGTTAAAAACACAAAAATAAAACATGCGGTATGAGGGGACATCAATCGTTTCAATTTATGATTGTCCTTAACGCCTCGCTTTTCTAGGCGTCTTACCTCAAAATGGATTTTCGTTTGCGGGATAATGCCTCAGAAGTCTCGGCTAAGGGATCAATTACAATTCATTACATGGTCCATCACTAAAAATTAAATTTATTAATACAGATAGATATTAGCCAATAAAGTTCATGTATTATTGAATTTTGTTGGCTTATTTTTAATTATCAAAGGTGTTATGTCCCAGCCCAACGCATGCTCACAACAAATCCCTGACGTGACCAGACGTCAGGGATATTATTGAGGGTTTTAAAATAGGTTGAACGTATCGGCTGTTACACCGTATGTAACATACCGCATTTTTAGGAGAACCATATGTGTGTATCGCTTTTTGTCGCAATAACCACCCTATTAGGTTGACCTTATACGGGTGAGGTGGATGTTATGTAGGGGACCCAACCTACCTCTAAGGTCTTCAGATTTGGACGACGAGCGTGTGTGAGTAATTTCTGAATTACGATGCATTTTTGGAGGATGTAATGCCAGAAAAAACACAGCTCATACTTTTGAAGGGAAATGTGTTCAAAATGTAAGGGTATCATCTTGAACACTTTTAAGATAACATAATTTTTCGATCATGTAAAATAAAAAGTTAGGTTAACCTAAAAATAATCTTGAAACAGTTGTTTTATATGGTTTTGTGGCGGTGATTCGAGAGAAATTTGAACGTTTTGTGAAGAAGAAATTAAAGGTTAAAACCTTGGGTATTTGAAATAATTCATATATGGATAAAATAATTTTGTTTTGAGAAATGTAGTGGGGTTGGATTGTTATGTATAATAAAATTAACACATGTTAAAGGAGATGCATATGGAAACCATTTATCTTGCTGGGGGATGTTTGTGGGGCGTACAAGCATTTGTGAAAACATTACCTGGCGTCATTAATACTGAAGCAGGACGCGCAAATGGTGCTACGGCGTCATTAGAAGGGCCTTATGATGGATATGTCGAGTGTGTGAAAACCGAATTTGATCCGAAGCTTACGTCAGTCGAAGCGCTTATGTCAGCGTTATTTGATGTGATTGATCCGTATGCGGTCAATCGGCAAGGAGATGACGTAGGCCCGAAATATCGTACAGGAATTTATAGCACGTGTGAAACACATCTTCAAAAGGCACGTCAATTCATTGCAGAACGAGCAGATGCGCCTAAAATTAAAGTCGAAGTATGTGCACTTTCGCGCTATGTACCAAGTGCACCTGAACATCAAGATCGTATAGATCACTTCCCAAATGATTACTGTCACATTCCTAAACATTTATTCAAATCATAAAAAGTGTTGGCATAAAGCACAGATAAAAATATTTTATAGGGGTGATGCACAATGCAGTTGTTAGAAGCGTATATCTTTTTTATTGTCGCAGTAATATTAAGTTCTATTGTGAGTGTGAAGATACCTAAAGTGCCCGTAGCTTTCATTCAAATTCTATTCGGTGCGTTCCTCTTTTTAGTGCCGATTACTATCCATTTTGAATTTAGTTCAGAGGTGTTTATGCTTGCAGTAATCGCGCCCTTATTATTCGTTGAAGGGTCGAATATTCATCGTGAAAAGTTACTGCAATATATTAAACCCATTACATTAATGGCGATGGCGCTTGTTTTCGTGACAGTTATCGGTGCCGGCTTTTTCTTACACTGGGTGTGGCCTGATTTACCAATGGCAGCAGCTTTCGCAATTGCTGCTATACTGTGCCCTACCGATGCCGTCGCAGTTAAAGCAATGACGAAAGGGAAGCTGCTTCCTAAAGGGGCCATGACAATTTTAGAAGGCGAATCGTTATTGAATGACGCAGCTGGGATTATTTCTTACAAAATCGCAATCACGGCACTTATCGTACATACATTTTCAGCAGTAGAAGCAATAGAAAAATTTGTAGTATCAACGCTATTAGGTTTAATTATAGGGTTAATCATCGGAATTCTCGTAGTGCGGTTGCGTATTATTTTACAAACTAAAGGGCTGAAAGATAATAACACGCTGATTTATATACAATTATTAACCCCTTTTGTCGTGTATATTGTCGCTGAATTAGTGCACGCGTCAGGTATTATTGCAGTCGTGATTGCAGGACTTATTCATGGTTTTGAACGTGAACGTCTCGTACGTGCGCAACCAGAAATCCAAATGAGCTACGGGCAAATTTGGAGCACGGTAAGCTATGCCTTAAATGGATTTGTGTTTGTGATTTTAGGTTATATCGTTCCGAGTGTGATTGTCGAAATTATTCAAAATGAACCTGAGAAATTACTCTTTTTATTAGGCGTAACAGTTATGATCGCCATTGCAATATATGTCTGTCGTTTTCTATGGGTGTATGCGTTTTTTAATACATTTTACTATCCTCAAAATACGCGTTTTTCATTTGGAAATATGACACAACCCGAACCGATGAATCGTTTACATTATGCGTTTATTATGACGATGTGTGGTATACATGGTACGATTTCAGTTTCTCTAGCGTTAACGTTACCTGTATATTTAAGCCAACAACAATTATTCGATTTTAGGAATGACCTTATTTTTATCGCCACGATGATGGTGTTAATGAGTTTGATTATTGCTCAAGTCGTTTTACCATTCATTACGCAATCAGCAGTAATCGAACCCAATCGTGGGCTCACATATATTGATGCGAAAATTAAAATTTTAGCTGAAGTCATTCATCGGATGAAAATGACACCTGAGGCGTGTACATTAAAATCATTTGGACCCGTTGTTCAAGAATACTATAGTGAATACATGTTTTTACTTAGAAACCAAAGTCATCGTAAAGATGCACGTGAATTCCGTAGGTTAAGTGAAATAGCTAGAGAAGTAGAACAAGAGACGTTAAGTGCACTTGTAGATGAAGGGAAAATTGACAAACAAGGATTATCACAATATCGAATTATTGTCGATAATTCTCAACAATTTAAAGAAGCAGACTTTATTGATAAAGTTAAAATGACAATTAAAATGATGGTGTTACGTTATCGTGCGCGCACAGGAAAATTAAAGAAAAACATTGATATTCCAGCGCTTGATAAAACTTTAGATCAAGTATATCGTCGCGTATCAGAACGTTTATCAAAAGAACGTAACAGTCACAATATGCTTGAAATAGGAATGATTAATACTTCATATTTTACACGTATCCATCGTCAATCACGTTTAAAACCTAAAGAACGTCAAGCGAATGAGCAGATGCGTCGTATGAAATTATATGCAGTCTATACTCAAAGAGAAGTATTAGATGAAATGGTATTAAACGGCGAGATTACTGAACATGATATTGCGGTAAGACTACGTGAAGAAATTAGTTACAATGAGATTTTAGCGGATAAATAGATCTCAAATAATTGAAATGTGTCAATGTCAAAAGGACAATGTAAGCCTTCAATATTCATTTTACGGATGAATATTGAGGGCTTTTATCGATGTTTTGAGGTATGTAAACGATATATGAATCAATCATGTCGTATCTACGTTGCATCGTCATCCAAATTGAATGAAAGTAAAAAATTACATATTTTCAATTTATTCAAAATGGTGCATTTGAGGCCTATTTCATGTAAAATAGAAAAGTGAAAATAAGCGTTTTAATGCATATTTATACGTAAACGTTAGGAGTTACTTTGCGCGTGAATGATACTTATACACATAAAGAAATAAATATAAATGTGTGCAATGCTATAGTTTTGGAGTATTGTGCAAAAAAAATCCCCTTTAACTATTATTTTATGGCACAATTGATGAAAGGGATTTCAAATGTAAAGGGGAGTACATTATGACGACATATCAGAAGAAAGATATCGTTCGTGGTCGCTTGAAATTTATAATCATGTCTTTAATAGGTATATTTTTATTTTTATTACCGATCGGCGTCACAAATGATAAGGGAGAGTCTGAAACTACATTACCGATTGCTTGGCTAGCAAGCACAATGAAAACAATCATTGGTGATGCGATGCCTTTTATTATTTTAGGAATCATTACATTATCAGGAATATTAACGATTTTATGTAGTACTTTATACAAAAATAGATTGAATCCAGAACGTCAAATGGCGAAAACATTTAGCGTAGGTCCTTTATGGGTGATTGTACGGTTATTAGCAGTTGTTTTCGCATGGCTCATTTATTTAAAAGTTGGCTCAGAAGTCATTTATTCTGCAGACACTGGTGATCTTGTTTTTAGTAGTTTACTGCCAACACTCGTAACAATTTTCTTCTTTGCAGGATTATTTTTACCGTTTTTAATGTCTTACGGCCTGCTAGAATTTTTTGGACCCATTTTTAGACCTATTATGCGTCCATTATTTAAGCTACCTGGACGCTCAACAGTCATTAACTTAGCGTCGTTTTTAGGCGATGGGACGATTGGTGTAATGATTGCCAGTGAGCAGTATAATCAAGGGTATTACACGCGTCGAGAAGCAACGACCATTGCGACGATGTTTAGTGTTGTATCGATCACATTTGTCATTGTCATTGCTGAAACGATTCATTTATCTGAGCACTTTTATTACTTTTATCTGACTGTCATTTTAGCGTGCTTGGCTTGTGCCATCATTTTACCGCGTCTCTGGCCTTTGAACCGTGTACCAGATACGTTTAAAAACAATTTGAAACATGAAACGTTAAGAGAAGACAATTTAGGTAATAAAAATCCGGTCGCTTATGGCTTTGAACAAGCAACAGTTCAAGGTATGAAAGCACCTGGAGTAAAACAATTTTTCAAAGATGGTACGAAAACAGTCGTTGATATGTGGCTCGCTGTCTTACCAGTTGTTATGACGATTGGGACTATCGCTACAATTTTAGCTACATATACGCCAATATTTCGCGTATTAGGATTGCCATTTTTACCGTTATTTGAGTTGTTGCAAGTACCATCAGCAAAAGAAGCTTCTGAAACAGTACTCATTGGTTTTGCGGATATGTTTTTACCGTCATTACTCATTGAAGGTGTTAAAGATGACTTAACACGCTTTGTTGTGGGTGCGTTAAGTGTCAGTCAGTTGATTTACTTATCAGAAGTCGGTGGCGTGATCTTAGGCTCAAAAATTCCAGTAAGCTTAACGAAACTGTTTGCGATTTTCTTAATGCGTACCGTCATCGCATTACCAATCATTGCACTCATGGGTCACCTCTTATTTACATTTTAAATCGGTGGCATCCGGCTCTGACATCACGTTTGACCCAATGAATACAGCCAACAAAATTCATGCGCATATGGATTTTGTTGGCTGTTATTTTTTGAAGAACGACGCGTTAACATCAGTGACTTTTATTGATAATGTTGAATGAAGTCTACAAGAATTGAAGTATAAGTATCGATGGAGCTCAGAATAACATACTCATCTTCTCCGTGCCAATGCGCCCCTGATGGTCCAAATTCAATGGCGGGTATGCCCTTAGCAGAATAATAGCGTGTATCTGCAAATCCATGCTGTCCAAACATGTGCGCGGTGGATTCAGGGGAGTGCTTGAGAATGTATTGTTGTAGCAACTTAAAGTCAGGATGGTTTAAATCATTTGTTACTGGTGGACCAGTTAAATGAATGTCTAACTGCGTATGTGTCAAAGCTTCGATTTGTTGAATAATGTCGGCTTTTGATTGAGAGGGTAAATATCGAATATCGTAAGACATTACGCATGTATCGGGTACTTTATTATACACGTCGCCTCCTGTGATTTTGGCTAAATTGATAGAAGGGCATGCGTACAATTCTGATGACGCTTTCGCAAATGGCAAGTTGAGTAGACGCTGATGTATGTCGAGTGCTTTTGTAATCGCATTGTCTCCTTCCCACGGTCGACTACTATGTGCTGCGCTGCCCTTAATGACTAAATCAAATTGTAAAATACCTTTCGCTTGAACACCAATGCCTAAGTCGGTAGGTTCGCTACAAATGACTAACTGCGCATCTATGTTTTGCTCACATAAATAATGTGCACCAAATTGACCACCAGTTTCTTCATCTGGCACAAGGTGTAATTCAACTTGAGTATTTAAATCAAGATGATGAAGGCGTTTCATTGTTAATAATAACCCTACGACACCACCTTTCATATCTGCGGTGCCACGACCGTACATTTTATCATCTTGAATCTTTGGAGTGAAAAGTTTTGATTGTGCGGGTACAACATCTAAATGACCATTCAAGATGATTTTTTTGTCCCCTTTGCCTATTTTGGCGATTAAAATGTCATAACCTTGATTAGATAAAATGGTCGTTTCAATGTTATTTTGTTGCAGCCATGCGTTGCACATGTGTATGAGATGATTGGTATTTTCGATATTTGAACTGTCTACTGATACGAATTGTTCCAATAATTGTTGTGTCTCTGTCATTGTCAATGCCCCCTTGTTTACATTTAAATGCATTTAACCATAAGTAAAGAATATTGACAAGTTTCTGAAAATTTAGTAAGGTTTTAGCATACGAAGCAATTTTATCAAGTGAATAGAGTTTAGCAAAGGCGCTAATGAGTAGTTCAGACTACTGTTAGTGCCTTTTTGTGCGTAAGGAGGGGAAATATGGAGTTTAATTTTAACATTATCAACGGGCAACATGTGACGGCATCAGAGTCAATGACTGTGATAAACCCAGCTACTGAAGCGGTCATAGGTCAGGTGCCGAAAGTGACACCTCATCAAGTAGACGAAGCCATTCATGCGGCACAACAAGGGTTTGAAATATGGTCAACATACACAGCCGAAGAAAGAGAAACCTATATGTTGTCTTGGGCTGATAAGATACTGGAAAACCAAGACATGCTTGCAGAATTATTGAGTCAAGAGCAAGGCAAACCTCTTAACGAAGCTTTAGGAGAAGTACAAGTGTGTGCCAAATTTATTAGATGGTCAGCAGAGGAAGCTAAGCGCATGAATGGTGATATTTTGGTGCCTTCTAAGTCTCACCAAAGATTATCGGTCATCAGACAACCAGTAGGGGTATGTGCATTAATTACACCTTGGAACTTTCCAGCAGCTATGGTAGCTCGGAAAGTGGCACCCGCCATAGCTACGGGGTGTGCATTTGTTTTAAAACCTTCAAGTGAAACGCCACAAATTGCGATTGCATTCATCGATTTACTCAATCAGACAGGCATACCGAACGGTGTGGCAAATATCGTAACTGGGGCATCAAGCATGATTTCTGATGCGTTTTTATCTCACAAAGTGATTAAAAAAATTTCATTTACGGGATCGACGGAAGTAGGAAAATTGTTAGTCGAAAAATCAGCGCAAAATTTGAACCGATTGTCATTAGAGTTAGGGGGTAATGCACCTGCAATCGTTTTTGAAGATGCTGACTTAGAACAAGTAGTGTCAGATATTGTTGAAAATAAATTTGAAAATAACGGTCAAATGTGTAATGGCATTAATTATATTTTAGTCCATGAGGCTTTAAAAGCGCGCTTTTTAACTCGCTTAATTGATAAAGTAAAAGCACTTAAAGTTGGCCAATGGAATGACAAAAACGTAAATGTCGGCCCGCTCATAAACGCGAAAGCGCAAGAAAATGTCGCTCATATTGTTTCAGAAGCCACTACTCAAGGGGCATCATTAGTGTTGGGTGGACATAAAATGGATAGAAAAGGGAGCTTTTTTGAACCTACCATTTTAGATGGAGTTGAAAAAGAAATGGCCATTTTAGAACAAGAAATATTTGGTCCAGTCGCACCTATCGTCACGTTTAAATCAGATGAAGAGGCTATAGAAATCGCGAATCGCACACATCAAGGGTTAGCGGCATATTTCTTTACTTCTGATGTCAATAAAGTCCATCAAGTAGCAGAACAATTAGCGTTTGGGATGGTGGGTGTAAACGGGACGCAACTCAGTTTACCACAAGCACCTTTTGGCGGCATAGATGAAAGTGGTTTCGGTAGAGAAGGTGGTCATTACGGTTTAGACGAATATTTAGAATTAAAGTTCATATCATTAACGTTAAACAAATAGAGGTGGTGATGGGTTATGTTACATGAATCAAATCATAATCAACCGTTAGAAGGAAATATTTCAAAAGATGAATTGTTAGCAGCAATTAAACAAGGGGACATTGATACTGTCGTTCTTGGTTTTTGTGATATGCAAGGACGTATCATGGGTAAGCGTATGACCGGAGATTATTGTTTAGAAAATGATATTTCAGAAGGAACACATTTTTGTAATTATTTACTCGGCACCAATTTTGAAATGGATACAAATGATGGATATGAATACATGAACTGGGACAAAGGATATGGGGATTACCTTGCTGTTCCTGATTGGGACACTTTGAAAGTAGTGCCTTGGTTCGATAAGACGGCGCTCGTTTTATGTGATGTCTACACCGAAGATGGGTCATCATTGATAGCGATTGCGCCACGTAACATTCTAAAAAAGCAATTGGAGAAAGCGAGTCAGTACGGCTTCGACCCTTATTTGGCAAGTGAACTGGAATTTTACCTATTTAAAGATACCTTTGAAGCGATCAACAATAGAGGATATAACACATTAAATCCAGCGGGGCATCTCAATGAAGATTATAACTTATTACAAGGGACTAAAAACGAACCGTTGTATCAAAAAATTCGTCATTTAATGTCAAAAATGAACATTTTTATCGAATCGTCTAAAGGCGAAGCGTATAAAGGACAACATGAAATCAACTTAAAATATTCAAAAGCGTTAAAAGCTGCAGACCAACATGTGTTATTTAAACATGGAATGAAAGAAATTTGTATTCAAAATGATCATTCTGTCACGTTTATGGCTAAGCCTTTTCAAGAATGGACGGGGTCTAGTGGTCACATCCATATTAGTTTAATGAAAAAAGGAACGAAGGAAAATGCCTTTTATTCAGGTCATGATGCGCAACCGATGTCTGAAACGATGCAACATTTTTTAGCAGGTGTGATGACATATACACAAGAGTTTGCCTTACTCTTTGCACCACATGTGAACTCCTATAAACGATTTGCACCTAATAGTTGGGCGCCTGTTAGCATCGCATGGAGTAGAGATAATCGTTCCGCCGGTTATCGTGTTGTAGGTAATCAACACGCGTTGCGATTTGAATCTCGTATTCCTGGGTCAGATATGAACCCTTATTTAGCGTATTCCGCGTTAATCGGTGCTGGACTTTATGGCATTGAACACCAATTAGAGTTACCTGAGGAACTTAAAGGTAATGCCTATTTAAATCAATCGGTAAAACAAATTCCATCTTCCTTACATGAAGCGATACAACATTGGAAACAAAGTGATGTTGTTAAAGAAGTGCTAGGGGAGGATGTTTGGAAACATTATCTCCACACAGCACAACTCGAATTAAATGATTTTGATTCTTATGTCACTACTTGGGAAAGACAACGCTATTTTGAACAAAGTTAATTAGAACATAGTATGGGAGTGAGCCAATATGAGATTAAAAGACAAAGTGTGTATTATTACAGGTGCAGGGGGTGGCATGGGGAAAACTGCTGCAACTATGTTTGCTAAAGAGGGCGCGCGCATAGCAGTCTTCGAAAAAAATAAAGATGCTGGTGAACTTACTGCGCAGGAAATCACGCGTCAAGGCGGAGAGGCCCGTTTTTATGAAGTGGATATTTCAAATGAGCAACAAGTACAAGAAGCTGTTGGGCGTGTCGTCACTGATTTTGGTAAAATTGATGTACTTTATAACAACGCAGGTGTGATGCCGGCCGCAGATCATTCTGTTGTAGACACGTCAGAAGAAGTATGGGATCTAGTGATGAATATTAATGTCAAAGGCATATTCTTTATGACCAAATATGTTATTCCAGAAATGGAAAAACACCAGTCAGGATCTATTATTAACATTGCATCGTTTGTGGCAGAAATGGGATGTTCCGTACCACAAGATGCGTATACTGCGTCTAAAGGTGCTGTTGTAGCACTCACAAAATCACTTGCGATTCAATTTAGACCTAAAGGCATCCGGACAAACGCGATCAGTCCTGGACCTATTGAAACACCACTGTTAATGGAATGGCTTGTTTCAGATGAAGAAGCGAAGAATGTCAGATTAGGACGTCAACCCTCTGGAAGGTTCGGTAAACCGGAAGACATCGTGAACTGTGCCATTTATCTTGCCTCAGATGAATCGGATTGGACGAATGGCGCGAACATTAATGTTGATGGAGGCATCACGTCTAACTATTTTTAATCATGCGTCAATATATTGAAAACAAAATTTTAAAAGCGGACAAAAAAGTTTAACTTTCGGTCCGCTTTTAAAATGTGTATTTGAGTTGATGTTGTATGTGTTCATTGCGTTGTCGAATGCGTGGCAATGAGTGCTTATATGCATGTCTAAAGGTGTTACGTATGTTATTGCTTAACAGCTTTAAGTATCGGTGGATCAAACTACTACAAATCATATAAAGAGCCTGAGTTGTAGTGAGGTGTTATTCTTTAATTATATTTATCTACGGTATTAACTATTTATGCCTCTTATTTTATATACTCATCTTCTTTAATTATGCCAAGCCTACGATCAATTTCCTCTAGCTTTTTTGCCTTAGGAACACATAATACATATGCGAAAATAATGCCTAAAATACCTGCAGATAACTTTCCAATCATTACTGCTGGAATAAGAGACGGTTGAAAGTTTGCGGTATACGATAGGTGATCACCTAATAAGAACGCAGCGGATACCCCAAAGGCGATATTAATGACTTTATCTTTTGGTGGCATATCTTTCACCAATTTGAACATGGCTAAAATATTCGCTATCGTTGCGATTAATCCCGCACTGCCTACTTCACTTAATCCAATGAGTTTACCAAATTTAGTGAGGAAATGCGTAAAATATTTACGAATCAAGTACACCATTGGAAACGCACCGGATAACATTATGGCGATATTTCCAGCATTCTCTAAAGCTCTGAAACGGTCTTTGTCATCTGCCATGATAGGGTCAAATCCCCAAACACCAAAGGTATGCGTGAAAAATCCAGTGAAAATTTCAACGACTGAAAACACAAACACTAATTTAATCGCGGTATCTAACACCTTTCCAAATATGATAAATAATTTAATCATAATATCCGAGAAAAAGTACAACCCAGCCGCCGTGATGACGACAAAAATGATTAAAGGTAATAAATTAATGCATACAGACGACAAACTCAGTTCAAATACGCTAGCGGCAGCGCCCTTAGTTTCAATGACATTTCGAAATTTTAAATGACTGACAATAATGATAAGCGTTGAAATAAAGGCTCCAAAAGGGATGGCCAACAGACCCGAAAGTATGCCAAGGGCCATATATTTATGGTCTCGTTTATCCAACATTGGTAACCCTAAAGGAATAGAAAAAACAATCGTTGCACCTGCCATAAAGCCAATAATCATGGCCATTAACCATCCTTCATAAGAATCTTTTAATACATTTGCTAACTGATAACCACCCATATCAGTCGCTAAAATGGATGTCGCTGCAATGGCAGGATCTGCACCTATTTTTTCAAAGAAAGGTCCAAAAACATTTTCTATAAATTTTGATATAAAAGGAATGGAAGCCATGATGCCGGCTGAGTTCGCAAAAATAGGCCCAATGGTATAAATCCCTTCCATAAATTCTTTCCCAATGCCTGTGTTCGCATCTTTGATGGCCCCAAATGCACCAAGTACTGCACAAATCATAATAATATAAATAATGACGTTCCCTACAAATTCCATAAAAATGCCCCCTAAAAAACATAAAAACGCCTATTTGATTTTCAAATAAGCGCCGTTGCTTGGTTTTATTCACTTTTAACATTAATGATCTAACTTCTTAATAATTTGAGTGGCTACCTTATACATTTCCATTTGATGGTGCATACTGAGTTTACGCATTTTACGGTAAGCTTGTTGCTCTGAATTATGTTGATGTTCCATGAGTAAACCTTTCGCTTTTTTAATGCATTTACGATGTTTTAAATCGGTGTCTTTATGTTGAATCTCATGTTTTAATTGAAGTTGTTTTTTACTTTGAGAAAAAATAATTTCCATAGCCGGTAGCAATTGTGATTCTGTAATGGGTTTAATTAAATAGCCCATGATATTGGCTTTTTTTGCTTCTTCAATATATTCAGGTTGACTATAGGCAGTTAATATTAATATTGGAATATCAAACTTTTTACTAATAATCTTACTCGCTTTAATGCCATTGAGTTGTGGTAGTTTAATATCCATTAAAATTAAATCTGGTTGATTTTGATGAACAAATTCGATTGCTTTTTCACCAGTTGAAACAGCACCGATCACCTTATACCCCAAATCTTTAATCATTTCAATAATATCTAATCTAATAATCGCTTCATCTTCAACTACGAGAACGTTTTTAGACATCATTTCACCCCTTATGTACGTCAAACATGACGATGACTTGAGTTCCTTTTTGGCATGAGTTGATGTTGAGCGTGCCTTCCAAATCATTTTCTACTATTAATTGTATGATTTTACTCCCAAATGATGTCTGACTACTTTGCGAAATCCCATCCCCGTTATCTTCTATAGAGAGTATAATTTGATTTTGATTAACAGTGGATAATTGCACCTTAATTTCACCATGTTGTGTTTGTTGAAATGCATGTTTGAGACAGTTTTGCAATACTTCATTATATACGATAGCCAATGCGACAGATTGATTAGATGATAAATATACGGATGGCTGAAGTTGATAGGTGATTTGAATATTGCTGTGAGTGGTGAGGGTCGTCATAACCATATTTCCAATTTTTTTGAGTAACGTCGCAATATCAGCACTGTCATTGGACGATTCATAAAGAATAATTTCATAAACGGATGCAATACTTAAAATACGATTGAGCGTATCTTTAAAATAAACTTGCAAGTTTTCTGGAATGTCATGGCGCATTTGAAGGCGTATTAATGAAGCAATGGTTTGTAGGTTGTTTTTTACTCTATGGTGAACTTCTTTCATTGCTACTGTTTTTGAAGTTAAAGCTTTTTCAGTATGCCTCAGTTTTGAAACATCTTTAAATAGAACAAAAATTTGTTTTTCTGGTCCAAATGACGTATGAATCTTTTTGATAACATAGAATTTTTGATTTAGTTCTAATTCCATCATTTCAATGGAATGTTTAGAATGAATAAAACGTTCTAAATCAGGAAAAACTTTATCAAACTTTAAGTTTAAAAACGCTTTGTTTTCAGTGCCAATTTGTCTTAATAGTGTTTCGGCAGCAATATTAAAGTACTTTATCTCTGATGCTTCATTAATACAAAATACAGCATCTTCAATAATATTAGATAAAGTCATATCAAAATCAGAACCTACAGTTTCAGCGTAGCTATAAAGTGAGGTCATACGATTAATGACGTCTCTATTGTAATTTTCAATATGTAAGTTGCGTATATTCTTCTCTAAAACAAGTACACCAATGACACGCGCATTATAAATAATAGGACTTACATTTTGTTCAATTAACAAGCCTTCCTGGTTTAAGCCACGATGGTTATGGACTGTGATACCTTTTTTAAATGATTGATAAACGGCTAGCTCAAATGATTCTAACACCGATTCACCAATGACAGACGAATGGTATAAAGGATGTTCAGTTGCCTCAGGAAATGCTTCATCGACGACAATAAGATTTTGAGTGATATCACTTTGACAATCAATGAATGCATAACATTGATTGACGTTGGCAATCAATTGTAATTGCTGTGAAACGAGCGCAATCTCATTCATTTCATTAAATGATAAAGGTGTCATAGTTAATAAAGTATCCTGAACGCAAGACATCGACTCACTCCATATTAGAATATTCAAATAATTCTAACTACAATTATGTATAATTGCACTATTTCTGTCAAATGTTTTTATAGGATATTATTAATCATCATTTTAGGTATGAAGTTTTGCGGATTCTAATGAGCAATAGATTGCATATCCGTTAAAGATAGAAACCGCTTACAATAACAATATAGGAGGCATGGATGTGTTAAGTAATCGACAACAACAAATTTTGTCATTGCTCCTTGAAGCATCTCAATTTATGACAATCCACACACTCGCAAAAACATTTCATCTTTCTGAGAGAACCATTCAATACGATATTGAGTATATCGAGTCAATGGCGGAAACAGGTGGCTATCATATTGTTAGGCATAAAACCATGGGCATTAAAGCTATGAAAGAAACTGATGCTTCTCATGAATGGATTCAAACAGATGGGCAGGGTCATCATTTTCACTTTTCAAAAGATGAACGGCAAACCTTGTTAAAGTTAATGCTTTTAGAACATGAAAGTCCTATGAGTACAAAGCAATTAGCGGAAGAATTAAATGTGAGCCGACGCACGATACTATCGGATATTAAAGCTGTTTCAAAATGGTACAGTCATCATTATCTCACACTGACGTATATCAACAACAAAGGGTACGTCGTTGAAGGCAATGAAGCCCATTATCGTCAAGCGTATGCGCGATTGTTACATGCGTATTATGACAATATGAATGATGTGATGATTGCACAATTGAATGCGACATCAGATTTGAAACAAATTCGTGAAAGTGTCATCAAGGTGCTGAAACGTGAACACTACCCATTGGTTCAAACGGCGATTGAAGGTTTGATTTTACATCTTTTAATTGCAGTAAGACGTATGAAACAAAATAACCCTTTACCTGAACCTACTACAACGCATGTAGCTAAGAAGGATGACGTTTCCTACGCAGTAGCATCAGCAATTAAATTAGAAATTGAATCACATTTTAACATAGTTTTTCCTGATTCTGAAAGAGATGTCATGGTGCTCCATTTATTGAGCTCTAAGCGTGCAACTTTAAGTTCAACACGTGTCAATGAAGCCTATATGCATCAGACGATTGAAAAGTTTGTCGAACATATTGGCGCTGAAATGGGAGTGGCATTTTTTACGGATGGCAAACTCATTCAAGGGCTCAGTATTCATTTGTCACCCGCTTTGTATCGACTGCAAAATCATATCTATCAAGCGAATCCGTTACATGACAATATTATTCATGAATATCAAGAATTGTATGAGGTGATTGTGAAAAATATTAATATTCTTGAAGAGGCCTATCAACTGCAATTTCATGCACATGAAATCAGTTATATCACGTTACATTTTGCCTCTAGTTTTGAACGATTGATGACACAACGCCATCACAAATTGAAAGTTGTCGTCGTATGTGGATCGGGTGTCGGAACCTCACAGCTTCTCAATGTGAAGTTATCTCATGTGTATCCGGAATTCGACATTATAGATGCGTATTCCATCTATGACATCAGTGAAGATGAGTTAAGTGA
The DNA here is from genome assembly GCF_002901865.1 of Staphylococcus agnetis. Lineage (GTDB taxonomy): Bacteria > Bacillota > Bacilli > Staphylococcales > Staphylococcaceae > Staphylococcus > Staphylococcus agnetis. The sequence continues at coordinate 14,937 of NZ_PPQF01000080.1, read as the reverse complement.
TATGAATGTAGATTTAGTGATTTCAACAGTACCGACACCGTATCAAACGATTGATACCGTCACTATTTCTCCGTTATTGACACGTGGTGACCTCGATACTTTGAATGCCATCGTTAATGAGAGACGAGTCGCAACATTGGTTCAACCTGAAGTGCGTGGATTATCTTTATCAGATGTTTTACATACACGGGTGTTTAAAATTCACCAATCTATGTCATGTCAACAAGCGATTACTGAAAGTGTGCGTCCATTAGAACGGGATGGTGTCGTCAGTTATGACTACAAACAGGAAATTATGAATAAACTGCAGACGTTAGGACCTTACATGGTCATTAGTCCACATATCGCTTTAATACATGGAAGTACGTCACATGTGCATGGGGTAGGCATGAGTCTGATTCATTTTGAAAAAGGCATTTCATTTAAACATCCCCACTATGACCCTATCTATGTGGTGATATGTTTAGCAACAGAAAACACGAAGTTGCACTTAAAAGCGTTAAAACAGCTCACGGAATTATTAACAAATAACGATGTGCGCCAACAATTAATTGACGGTAAGTTAACGGAATTTCAACAATATGTAACACAAATGGAGGGAGAAGCAACGTGGCTTTAGATGTCTTAACTGAAGACAAAATTACGATTAGAGAGAAAGTGAATGATTGGGAAGAAGCCATTCACATCGCAGCTGAACCATTGGTGGCTCAGAGTTATATTGAGCCAGGATATGTGGAAGCCATGATTGACAGTGTCAAGACGTTAGGTCCATATATTGTGATTGCGCCTAACGTGGCGATTGCGCACGCACGGCCAGATGATCATGTGAACAAAGTCGGCATAAGTTTGTTAAAACTTGGTGTCCCAATAAATTTTTCAGAAAAGGGGCATGAAGCGGCTTTAGTTTTTGTTTTCTGTTCCACTGATCATACATCACATTTAACAATTTTACAGCAATTGGCACAAGTGTTAGGGGACACGCAACGTATCGAAGCGTTAATGCGTGCTCAAGATAAAGCATCAATGATTACAATTTTTAAAGGAGACGATTAATATGAAAATTTTAGTTGTATGTGGTCACGGATTAGGAAGTAGTTTTATGGTAGAAATGAATGTTCAAGAGGTTTTAAAGACGTTAAACGTTGAATCAATCATTGATGTAGAACATAGCGATATTATGACAGCAAGTCCTGAAATGGCTGATTTATTTATATGTGGACGTGACTTGGAAGAAAATGCGGCGCGTTTAGGGGATGTTTTAATACTAGATAATATTTTAGACAAGCAAGAACTTGAAGATAAATTGACAGCAAAGTTAAAAGAAATGAATAAAATTTAATGTTTGGGGTGTTCATATGAAAAGCATTCTTGATTTCATCGTTGATATTTTAAGCCAGCCAGCGATATTAGTCGCACTGATTGCGTTTATAGGTTTAATGGTTCAAAAGAAACCAGCTTCGGTTGTAACGACTGGAACGATTAAAACGCTATTAGGTTTTTTAATTTTAAGTGCAGGTGCTGGTGTCGTAGTGCAATCACTTGAACCCTTTGGGAAAATTTTCCAACATGCGTTTGGTGTTCAAGGGGTGGTGCCTAACAACGAAGCCATCATTTCAATCGCATTAGAAAAATATGGCACAACTGCCGCATTAATTATGGTGTTTGGCATGTTGGTGAATATTATGATCGCACGTTTCACAAATTTAAAATATATTTTCTTAACAGGGCATCACACGTTCTATATGGCTGCCTTTTTAGCAATTATTTTAACTGTCGGTAAAGTTAACAATACATTAACGATTGTTATTGGTGCGTTGATATTAGGATTGATTATGTCTGTGTTTCCAGCGCTCGCTCAACCCACGATGCGTAAAATCACGGGAAATGATCAAGTAGCACTTGGACATTTCGGAACAGTGAGTTATTGGGCTGCGGGTGAAATTGGTAAGTTGTTTAAAGGGAAATCTAAATCAACGGAAGATATACAGTTTCCAAAAGGATTAAGTTTTTTACGTGAAAGTACAATTAGTATTTCGATTACGATGGTTCTGTTGTACCTCATTGCATCTCTTTTTGCGGGTGTAGACTATGTCCATAAATCTATTAGCCATGACCAAAACTTTATTGTCTTTTCCTTGATTCAAGGGGTCACATTTGCGGCAGGAGTCTTTATTATTTTAACAGGCGTTCGTCTCATTCTTGCTGAAATCGTACCTGCATTTAAAGGTATCTCAGAAAAGTTGGTGCCACATTCTAAACCGGCCTTAGATTGTCCAATTGTGTTTCCTTACGCTCAAAATGCAGTGTTAATCGGATTTTTCATTAGCTTTTTAACAGGCGTGTTCGGCATGTTTGTGATGTTTCTACTTGGTGGGGTTGTCATTCTTCCAGGCGTTGTGCCGCACTTTTTCTTAGGTGCAGCTTCAGGCGTATTTGGGAATGCGCGTGGTGGTATTAAAGGTGCCGTTTTTGGCGCGATAATGAATGGTGTGTTGATTACATTCTTACCATTATTATTCTTACCGTTTTTAGGCGATTTAGGCTTAGCAGCGACAACATTCTCCGATACAGATTTCTTAGTTGTAGGTATCGTCTTTGGCAATATCGTTAAATCATTAGGTGTTATCGGCGTAGTCATTATGATAGTAATTATCGCAGCAGCTGCGGTATGCTTACAAAAACGCAGCAACAAAACCGTTTCATAATGAATTAAGCACACTAAACATGTGTTCAATATTAAAGCCTTCAAAGTTCATCAACCAATGAATTTTGAAGGCTACTTTAATGTTATTTTGACTATTTTATTGACTTGGGAATATGAAGGATTTTATAAGACTAATCCAACCATAGCAGCAGAAATGATAGAAGCTAGAGTGGCACCGAGTAATAGTTTTAAAGCGAAGGCTGCCACTTTATTGCCTTGCTCACCGCTGATGCCTTTGATAGCCCCTACAATGATACCTACAGTGCCGAAGTTGGCAAAGCTGACCAAGTACACAGAAATAATCCCTACCGTACGGTCACTTAAATCTTTCGCCATATCTTTAAAATCTAGCATCGCTACAAACTCATTTGTGATTAATTTTGTTGCCATAATCGAGCCTGCTTGTACAGCTTCACTCCATGGGACACCTATAATGAAGGCGATAGGCGCAAAAATGTATCCTATCAGCTGTTTAAAGTTTAGCCCTACAGCGCTAAAAATGACATTAATCGCTTCCATTAATGAAATGAAGGCTAACAACATAATGGCAACAGTAATCGCAATTTTAAAACCATCTATCGCACTGTCGCCAATCATTTGGAAAAATGGTGTCCGTGATTGGTGCTTTGTAGGTGTTTCAGTAAGGTTTTCAATTTCCACATCTGCATCGTTCGCTTCATATGGATTAATGACACTCGCAATGATGAGTGCACTAAAAATGTTTAACATCACTGCGGTTACGACATACTTTGGTTCTATCATTTGCATATACGAGCCTAACATGGCCATGCTTACAGCACTCATTGCGGAAGTGGTAATTGTGTATAATTTGGCTTTGGAAAGTTTCGGTATAAGGTCTTTAATCGTTAAAAAGACCTCTGGTTGTCCCAACATACTTGTTGAGATGGCAAAATAACTTTCTAAGCCACCCATTCGCGTTATTTTATTAATGACCAAACCAACGTATTTAATAATAAATGGTAGGATTTTGAAGTAATTTAAAATACCTATTAATACAGATATAAAAACTAAAGGGAGTAAGACGTGCATAAAAAATGTAAAGCCGCCTTTATTTTCTAAATCGCCAAATACAAAATCGATGCCTGCTTTACTGATGTTCATTAACCCTTCAAAAAATTTACCGAGTGCTGTTAAGATATTGAGACCGATAGACGTGTTCATCATAAACAAAATCAGTAAGACTTGAATGACAAGCATAATGAGCGTCTTTTTAAAATCAATATGTTTGCGATCAAAACTGACGATATAGGCGATAAATAATGCAAATACCACCCCTGTCATCGTAAATAGTATGGACATAAACATCACCTACAGTTTAGAATATGATACTGCGATTTGTGCGCCAACGACTGCATTATTTTCGACAAGTTTAATATTTGTTGCAAGGGACTTACCATCCGTTTTTTCAACAATTTTACTTAATAAAAACGGTGTAGAATCTTTACCATGAATGCCTTTGTGTTCGGCCTCTTTCACAGCGTCATTAATAATTGTATCAATATAATCTTTGTCTAATTGATCAGCTTCAGGAACAGGATTTGCGATCACCATGCCACCTTCAAGTTGGATGTCATGTTTCACTTTACAAATCGAAGCGATGTCATCGACATGATGTGCCGTTGAATTTAATTTGACGCCGCTTTTACGTGTGAAAAAGGCTGGAAGTTCTTCGGTTTGATAGCCAATCACAGGAACACCTTTTGTTTCAAGATACTCCATCGTTTTTGGTAAATCTAAAATCGATTTGGCTCCAGCACAAATAACAGTGACATCTGTTTTTGAAAGTTCATCCAAATCAGCAGAAATATCCATCGTTTCTTCAGAACCACGGTGTACGCCTCCAATGCCACCTGTCACAAAAAACTTAATATCTGCGAGCGCTGCACATATCATTGTAGAAGCCACTGTTGTCGCACCGATTCTTTTTTGTGCAATAACTTCTGCTAAATCACGACGCGATACTTTTGCGACATTATCACTTTTGGCGAGTAATTCTAACTCATTGTCCTCTAAACCGATTTTAATCTTGCCATCTATTAATGCGATTGTTGCAGGTACTGCGCCATGGTCACGAATGATTTGTTCTACATTTTTCGCCATTTGTACATTTTGTGGGTAAGGCATCCCATGAGAGATAATCGTCGACTCTAAGGCTACGATAGGTTGGTGATTTGATTTGGCATTTTCAACTTCTTGAGACAACTCAATGTATTGTTTCATTTTGATATTCCTCCATATCTCGTAATAACTGTTTTTTATCTAAATTTTGTCGTACAGTGTATTTTGTTTCGATGGTTTTACGGGCATTTACTAAACCGGCAATTAACGTGTCTTCAATATCGAATCCTTTTAACCAACTAAAAATGACCGCACTCGTAAACGCATCTCCAGCACCCGTCACGTCCTCAACTTGTTTTGAAGGTACAATGTCTTTAATGATGCTTTCTGTAGGACTGCTATAAATCAGTGCTTTTGTACCATTCGTAATAATCACGTGACTAATGCCAAGATCATTTAATTGTTTGGCAGCGCGTTTTAAATCTTCAGTATCATTAATGGTCATCTTTAAAAACGTTTCCGTTTCATCACGATTAATAATAAGCCAGTCGATCGCATGTAAAGAATCGGGCATGTTTATCATTTTCGGTGACGACACTGGTATGACGACGAGTTTGATGTGATGCTTTTCACTGTAGGCACATAAGAAATCAAGTGAATCTTTGGGCAGATTAAGGTCGACAATGATACATTTAGCTTTCCGCAGTAAGTGTGTACGCTTAATTAAAAACTCAGGCGTGATTTCTTTATACACTTCCATATCTGCAAGTCCATACTCCATATTGCCATCCTTATCGATTAAAGCCGTATACGATCCTGTATTAGCGTTTTCTACTTGTTGAACGTGGTCAAGACTCATAAAGGGGCTAGATAAATGTTTAATCATGTCCCATTCACTGTCGTTGCCACTGGCCGAAAGAATTGCGACGTTATCTCCTAAACGACCCAGGTTTTCAGCAATGTTTCGGGCGACACCTCCAACGGAACGTGTCGATGTGACCGGATTTGAAGTTCCTTGTTGTAGTGCTTGATTGACATAAAACTTACGGTCGAGATTTGTCGCACCTATACAGACGATAGGAAAATCATCATTGAGCACATACGCTTTACCGAGTACATATTCTTTTCGTATAAGGCCAGAGATAATGTTGGCAACGGCAGGGCGAGAGAGACCAACAGCTTTGGCTAACTCCTGTTGAGAGATGAATGGATTGTCTTGAATACGTTCAAGAATCAATTTTTCATTTTTGTTCAACATGGCACCTCCTAATAAACAAAAGTTTGAAAATTAAACTTTTGTTTATATTAGCAAATAGGCACAGAAATGTAAACGCTTTCACAAAGCTGTTCATAAAGTTTACAAATTTCTTTTTTTGTAATAGGCGTCAAACCGACACTTTGCAATAAACGAATGATGCAAATGCACAGTTTTTATCAGAGTTATCTGAATTTTTTGTTGACTTCAATAAATGATTATAATACACTAGTTTTAATTTCATAACACTTATCCAGAATGGTGGAGGGACAGGCCCTACGAAGCCAGGCAACCTTTTAAGTTAGGTGCTAATTCCTGCAGGTGTGAAACCTGAGAGATGAGTCTGATTACGTCACGTCTATCTTTCAAGGTAGGCTTTTTTAATTTTTAGGGGGAATAAAGATGACACACGATTACCGATTTGAGACGCGACAATTGCACGCAGGACAAGAAGTGGATGCAGCAACGAATGCACGCGCAGTGCCGATTTATCAAACGACCTCATTTAATTTTAATGACACGGATCACGCGGCCAATTTATTTGGATTGGAAGAGTTGGGGAATATTTATACCCGGCTCATGAATCCAACGACTGCTGTACTTGAAACACGAGTGGCTGAGCTTGAAGGTGGGATTGCTAGTGTGGCGGTTGCTTCGGGAATGGCAGCAATCACGTATGCGATTCAATCTGTCGCTCATGCAGGTGACCATATTATCGCATGTGAAACGTTATACGGAGGCACGCACACATTATTGACGCATACGTTACCTAAATTTGGGATAGAGGTAACACTTGTCGATACGAAAGACCCACAAAATGTAACTGCGGCCATAAAAGCGAATACAAAAGCACTATTTGTTGAAACCATTGGTAACCCCGAAGGCAACATAGAAGATTTTGAAAAACTAAGTGCAATCACTAAAGCGCATGGTATTCCTCTAATCGTGGATAATACATTTGCATCACCGTATCTTTTTAGACCGATTGAATACGGCGCAAATATCGTTGTTCATTCTGCGACCAAATTTATCGGAGGCCATGGGACATCAATGGGTGGCGTCATTGTAGATGGTGGGAACTTCGACTGGAATAATGGTAAGTTTCCTGGATTGAGTGAACCTGATCCATCGTATCATGGCATCATCTTTAGCGAAAAGTTTGGTGACGCTGCACTGGCCTTTAAAATTCGCACGACATTATTACGTGATACAGGTGCTGCATTGTCACCATTTAACGCATTTCAATTAACACAAGGGTTAGAAACATTGTCATTACGTATGGAACGTCATGTTGAAAATGCGGAAAAAGTAGCACATTATTTATCGAAACATGCTAAAGTTGCGTGGGTAAAATATGCGGGACTTGAAACGAGTCCATATTACGACCTTAAAACAAAGTATTTGCCTCAAGGTGCTGGAGCTGTATTTACATTTGGTGTCAAAGGTGGATATGAGGCAGGAAAACAATTTATAGAAGCGTTAGAGTTATTTTCATTACTTGCCAATGTAGGAGATGCCAAATCATTAGTCATCCATCCAGCTTCCACGACCCATCAACAATTAACCGTTGAAGAACAAGCAGCGGCAGGGATTGCGCCAGAGACGATTCGTTTATCTATTGGCCTTGAACATATTGATGATATTTTAAACGATTTGGCAAAAGGTTTTGCTGCGATTAAATAAATGGGGGATCTATGTGACATCGATACAAAATCAAAATTTAGAAACGTTGAAAGCCAAAAAAGAAGAATGGCTTGCCTATGTGCCTATCAATAAAGCAGCGCATATGATGAAAGAAACAAAAATAAAAGAATATGAAGCAGCGATTCAAACAAAATTAAAAACAGAGGAAACTTATTAAAAGTGGGGTGTGCACCCAATTTTAATAAGGGTACAGACAAAGTATAAACAAATCATTCGTCATCAACCCAAAACTTCATTATAATGAACACAAATCTTTGAAAAAGTGGTGAATGCGACATGAAAAAAATTATGATTGTCAATACGAGCCATACACAATTTGACGGCACAGATAAACCCACTGGCTTATGGTTAAGTGAATTAGTCCATTTCTATGATGTCTTTCATGGTAATGAAGATTATCAAATCGATTTATACAACATTAAAGGTGGCGAAACACCTTTAGATCCTGTTAGTTTAACACCAGGTATATTAGACAAGCTGACAAAAAGTTATTATGAAAATGAATTGTTTATGGATCAATTAAAGTTAACGCCAAGTATTGATACTGCAGATCCATCCGCATATGACGTCATTTATTTTACGGGCGGACATGGTGTGATGTATGATTTCCCAGGAAATGCGCATGTACAACAAGCGATTAACACGATTTATGATAAGGGAGGTATCGTGGCATCTGTATGTCACGGGGCAGCGGCCTTACTCGAAGTGAAGAGACCGAATCATTATTTCCTTATCGACGGGAAAAAATTAACAGGATTTTCAAACGCTGAAGAAGTATTAGCGAACCGCAAAAAAATAGTACCTTTTGAACTCGAATCAGAATTGAAACTTAAAGGTGCGCAATATACGAAATCTAAAGTGCCTATGAAAGGTTTTATCCAAGTAGATGGCAACCTGATTACAGGTCAAAATCCAGCGTCGGCGAAGAAAGTAGCTGAAGCGGTTAAAGATGCATTAGCGTCCAAATAATGGTTTGCCTCCTTGTATGAATTAAGGGTTTTGAAAGCAACGTCATGAATTATTTATGATGTTGCTTTTTATATTGCGGTAAATCAAAAAAGGTTTTCGAATGGCATTCGACTGAGGTAATATGGGAAAATAAAGTATCTTATTCTATAATATTTTGTTTAATCTTAACACTATATTTTTGAGGGGTGACATTTATGGAACGGGTCCATTATCATGGGATAACCTTTGTGTTATTTATTACAGGGCTCTTAGTCATGTTTAGTTTATACAGCACGATAACGATAGGTGCATCAATTGCGCAAGACTTTTCCGTACCAGTCACAAATACACCATTGGCCAGCATGGCATTTTCGTTCACATTTGCGCTAGGATGTTTAATATATGGGATACTTTCGGATAAATTTGGGCGCAAACAAATCATGTTATATGGTTTAATTGCACATACTATTTTTACGTTGCTATCCGTTTTTTCTACGTCCTTTATGATGCTTGTGGTATTCAGAGGCGCTCAAGGTTTAGCCGCGGCCGCCTATGCGCCGATCATCATTGCTTACATTTCAGACTTATTTCCTGAAAATAAACGCGTGACAGCGACAAGTTTTATGACAATGGGCTTTTTGTTTGCGGGCATTTTCGGACAAGTGATTAGTGAAATGATTGCGAACGCATATGATTGGCGTATGGTCTTCCTTATATTAGGGAATTGCTATGCTGTACTAGCTGTTGTAAATCTTTGGTTATTACCTAAAGCCCCATTACAGGAAACAGCAATTCATTTCAAAGATTTTGGACGAGATATTGCGTCCATATTTCAAAATCCAATATTGATGCTTTGCTATTTAATTGGCTTTGTGTTTTTAATGACCTTTATTAACGTATATGTGGTTTTAGGAGAGAGTGTCCTCGTTCAACATGGCCAACATATTCAAACCCTTGCAGCGGTGAGTAAGTTTTTTGGTGTTGGTGGGATTATCATTTCCTTGATGGCAGGCCGTTTATCCAATCACTATTCGGTCACAAAAGTACTTGTCGGGGCATTAACGGTGACAGTACTTTCAATCATACTTATGGCACTGAATACAAGTATTATAGGTTATATTATATTAAGTGTGATTTTTGGCGGAGGCATTGGCTTTGCGTTACCGACACTTATTTCTAAAGTCGTATTATCCGTGAAACATCATAAAGGTTTTTATATCACGCTAAATACATTTGTCATCTTTTTTGGTACAGCAGTTGCCCCTTTAACATTAGGTTTAGCGCAACGTACACCAGCGTGGTCGATGCAATTTCTATATTTAGCAGCTATGATGGCCGTCGGATTAGTTGCTGCTGTGATTATTCTAATACGAGAACGACAAAAGGATTCGCATGCGTCTTGACGCAATGCGAATCCTTATTTTATTTGGATAGATGCTGTTTGAGAAAGTAAACTAAACGCTCGTAATTGACTTTTGATTCATAGAGCGACATATCAAATTGATATTCATGATATAGTGGGCTATCGTAAAATGTGCCTTTGACAGGGATATCGTGGTGTTCTAACGTCGCGACAAATTGACGTGCTTGATCCTCAAAAGAGCGATGTTTCGCATCCGTAATATAACTCGGTGGAAAATGGTGATCCATGTTAAGCGTCACACTTGCTTCCATCGTCTTAGGACTTACACGCCAATGTTTATCATCAAAATATGCCCATGCCAATCGACTGAAAAGTTTGTTTGCCATCATGTCATCAGTTTTATCCATGCGTTGTGTATTTAAAAGTGAGGAATAAAAGATGGCGGTTTTGATCGTTTCAGGTGGGACAGTTTGTTTAAATGCAGTTGTATCACGATAGGCATCGTTAACTTGAATATTGATAAACTGACCGATAATTTGACCTCCCGCAGAGTCACCGCCAAAAGCAACATGTGACAAGTCCGCTTTATACGCTTGGGCGTTTTTTTGAACAGCGACATAGGCTTTTTCTAAACTATAAATTGGCTCTGGATAGTGTGCTTCAGGAACTAGGGCATAATTAAGGTTGACGACAGTATATCCTTCACTTGCAAGCAGTTGTAAGTACGGTGTGACATCTGACTTATCACCACTCATATAGCCACCGCCATGCACCCAAAATAGTGTCGGGTACGTTTCTTGATCTCCGTTTGGCATATAAATATCCATAAGGCCCGTTTTTTCAGTTGAATCATAAACCACATCGTAAAGAGACGTAACGCGAGATGCGATTTGTTTGAAACGTGCATCTTGACGCACAGTATCTTTAATATAAGCCTTTTTAGAAGGCTGATTAAATAAAATTTTAGATAATATTACACCTGGCATGGGTGTAAGCTGATTTAACGTGTAAAGCGATGCAGTTATTGCTGTCGTCGTGCCTAAGGCGACTTTACCCAAAGATTGAAGATGTTTCATCATGATGCCTCCTTGTTTGAAAATTAAACTTATTATTATCTTATAATAAAGTGAACGTACATAATCTATCGTTATTTTACTATGATACGTAGCGTTTAAAAAGCAAAGTGAATATAAAAAGTATTGCAAGCTTGTCAGAGGTAGGGTATAATTTTAAATCGTAATAATTACTATTTGAGTAGAAGGAGATTGTGCGAAAATGAAGAAACGTATTTTTGCTTTTTTAACTATCGCAGTCGTGAGTATTTTACTTGTCGCATGCGGACAATCTGATTCTGGAAAAAAATCATCTTCAAATGACAAACTCCAAGTGAAAACAACTGTGTTTCCAGTAGAATCATTCGTTAAACAAATTGGTGGCGATCATGTTGACGTCGAATCCATTTATCCAAAAGGGACAGACTTACATAGTTATGAACCGTCACAAAAAGATATTTTAGATGCAAGTAAAGCGGATTTATTTATTTATACAGGGGATAATTTAGATCCTGTTGCGAAAAAAGTCGCAGGTGCGATTAAAGATGATCAAAAGAAATTGTCATTAGAGAAACATTTAAGTAAACAAGACTTATTAAAAGATGCGCACCATCATGAGGGCGAAGATCATGACCATGAGCATGGAGATAAAGCACATGACCATGATGCAGACCATAAAGAACACGACCATGATCATGATGGCGAGCACAAAGAAGATGAGCACGATCATGAAGGTCATGATCACGAAGGGCACCATCACGGTATGTATGACCCACACATTTGGTTAGATCCAAAAATGAATGAAACAATGGTAAAAGCTATCCGTGAGGAATTAAGTAAAAAAGACCCTGATCATAAAGCAGAATATAAGAAAAATGCAGATAAGTTATTAAAAGAACTTGATGACATTGATAAAGACATGCAAAAAGCAACTAAAGATCACCAAGGTGAAACAGTCTATGTGTCTCATGAATCATTAGGTTATCTTGCGAACCATTACGGGTTCAAACAACAAGGTGTTCAAAATATGAATGCTGAAGATCCATCACAAAAAGCACTCACTGACATTGTGAAAGCAATCAAATCTTCTAAAACAAAATACATTTTATATGAAGAAAATGTATCGAATAAAGTCACAGATACGATTCGTCAAGAAACAGATGCAGAGCCATTAAAATTCAATAATATGGAATCCGTTTCAAAATCACAAAGTGACGATGCGACATATCAATCTTTAATGAAAGAAAATATTAAAAACATTGAAAAAGCATTGGATAAATAAAAAAGTGCCACATCCGCGATGGGATGTGGCCTTTTCTATTATTGAACTTTGTTTACAGAAGCGTCGTAAATAGAATCAATCGTTTCACTAAGAATTTTATCAAACGCTTCATCAGATTGACTGACACGTAAATCATTGATTAATGCGCGGGAGAAGCTTGCGATGAGCCCGTCATTTGTTTTTAATACTTCATTCGCATGTTCGCGACTATATCCTCCAGATAAAGCAACGACACGCACGACATTTGGATGATTAATTAACGCTTCAAATTGATTTTTATGCGTTGGAATCGTTAATTTAAGCATCACCAATTCATCTTCTTTTAATTGATCTAAATGAGCATGAATCACTTCTGTTAAATATGCCTCAATACCAGCCTTATCTTCAGCGTCAATATTTACTTCTGGCTCAATAATTGGTACTAAACCTTTAGCAATAATTTGTTTTGCCACCTCAAATTGTTGTGCGATAACTTGGTCAATACCTTCTTTATTGAACTCAAGAATATTTGAACGCATTTTAGTCCCAAAAATTTTATGTTCTGTAGCTCGATTTAATAAGTCATCAAGTTCAGGCATTGGTTTCATGAGCTGAACACCGTCTTTTTCTTCGGCAAGCCCTTTATCTATTTTTAAAAATGGGACAATCCCTTTATTCGCTAAATAATCACCTGTATGTTGGCCTTCGACTTCACGATCCATTGTTTGTTCGAAAAGAATCGTACCAATGATTTTATCAGAAGTAAAAGATGGTGATGTGACAATACGTGTACGCATATCGTGAACAAGGTTGAACATTTCATCATCATTATGATATTGATCTTCATTCACACCATAACCACGTAACGCTTTAGGAGTACTACCGCCACTTTGGTCTAAAGCCGCAATAAAACCTTTACCATTTTTTATTTTATCTAGTTGTTGTTGATTCATAATTTCACTCCTTTTAAAAATATCGTACATCTACAGTATGCATAAAATGTCATAGACGTTCAAATAATAAAAGTCAAACATCAAATTTAACACGAATAATAATGTATAAAGAAAGCGTTTAATCTGTTGATATGATTAAGTGCGAAATATCATAAAAAAGATAGATTTTAAAGTATAGAAAACTGTATAATAAATTTAAAACATTGTGTGTAAATGGTGAGGGGACTCTAATCAGTGAGGAAAATTTATATCAGCATATGTCTATGCATATTAACATTAATGACAAGCGGCTGTAGTATGTCGACAAGAGAGAAAATAGAATCAGGATTGAAAGAACCTTTGTCAGTATATCCAACAAAGAATTTAGAAGACTTCTATGATAAAGAAGGATATAGAGATAGTAACTTTAGTAAAGATGATAAAGGTGTTTGGTCAATATTTACGGCGATAGAAAGACAAAATGATGAAGGGAAATTAAGAAGTGAAGGAGTTATTTTATTTATTGATAGAAATACCAAATCAAGTGATGGTTATTATTATGTAGAAAATGAGAGTAAAGATAAACGTAAAAATTTCAAAAAGAAATATCTTATAACTATGAAAGATAATGAATTAATACTTAAAGATAAAAATGTAAATGAAGATATCAAGAAAAAAGTAAATAACTTTAAATTTTTTGTTCAGTTCGGAAACTTAAAAAATTTGAATCGTAATAAAACTAGGAATGAAACATATAATTCTCAAGCACCTAATTACTCAATAAGTTATCATTTAAATCCAAGTGATGATAATTTAAAACAGATTCAAAAACATTTTGGTGTGAAAATTGGCAAGAAGCCTAGAGTTGAAATTTATGGTGACGGTAATTTTAAAAGTGATACTTTTAATTCAAATACTATAGAATATGCATTTGATGACGATGCTGAAGGATACTTAAGTTCTTCAGTTGCTTATAGGGCTAAAAGGAGTCTAAATTATGAATAACATAACACCTATTAATATATACACGGAAAAGAACAGTGCTATTTCTTATAAATCATATGAAGTTGAGACGAGTATGCTTAATAACGTCTCTAAAAAGGATATTAAACGTCGGTTGAATAATGATGCTAAAAAACTATATTTTCCACCCAACCTCCAATATTATGATTCTTTCCTTGATAAGAAAACGGGGATGAGTGGCGTTGCATTTAAAGACACTAATACTAATAAGGTGACGATTGGCTTTGCCGGGACGAATGTAGGGTCAGGTAATCCAAGCGATATGCTAAAGGATGTTGGTGCAGATTTTAACATTGGTTTAAGCTTGGTTGATGCAAATGACCCATATTTCAATGAAACGAATAAGTTCATTAATAAAATCAAAAAGAAGCATGAGATTGAAGCTTTTACCGGCCACTCAAAAGGTGGCCGAGATGCAATGGTATGAGATATTAATTATATTTACATAATGTCAAACACGTCACTAAAGGATTTATTTTTCTGTATATAGTTAGAATACGTATATCTAAAATTTAATAATTTTTACTAAACATATGAACTCCATTTATTTAATTGTAAAATGTATATATGTTAATGACAGAATATTGTATAATTTATTTAAAACACTATTAGAAAG